>JBAZHL010000012.1:0-16189 GCA_041652335.1 Patescibacteria group bacterium
TAAAAGGTCTCGTCCAGACTAATGGCTGGCTGGGATCCATCAACCCGCTAATGCTATGAATTTTTGTTACCTCCAACGCTTCGTTTACATTTAGTGGCGGCAGAATGGTGATGAGGCCCTTTGCCAGCATCGTTTTACCACTGCCCGGTGGGCCGCTCATTAAGATGTTGTGCCTTCCTGCGGCCGCTATCTCCAGTGCCCTTTTGGCATGTTCTTGCCCAGCAATATGCTTCATATCAAATGCGCTCTCGATCAGTAGAGCGGATTGTAAATTGATCGGGGTGGGCATGGCGGGGGAGATCATCTTTTCTCGCCGCAAGTGGGCGATCAGATTAGTTAAATTATCTACCGGGATGATTTCAATCCCAGAGATTAGGGCCGCCTCGGCAGCGTTGGCTGATGGAACGTATAAGGTTTTGATACCTTGATGCTGAGCCAGCGAAGCGAATAAGATCGCTCCGGTAATTGGACGTAACTCTCCGTTGAGCGCTAACTCTCCCAGAAATAGGCTATTTTCTGGGAGATAGATCTGTTCGCCAGCCAAGAGCAGACCGATAGCGATCGGCAAGTCGTAGGCAGAGCCCTCTTTTCTGATATCAGCGGGGGCTAAATTAACGGTGATCTTGCGGGTGGGGAACTGGACGTTACTATTTTTGATGGCAGAACGAACTCGTTCGCGGGATTGTTCCACCGCTTTGTCGGGTAACCCAACAATTAAAAATCCCGGCAAGCCGTTACTGATATCTACCTCAACATCGATCAAAATTGGCTCCAAGCCGAGTGAAGCCGCACTTTTGATCTTGGCTAATGTCGTAACCCCCATAGATCTATTATATTGTCATTCTAAACCCTTCGCTACGCTCAGGACGACAGAGGGGGTGTCATTCTGAACGAAGTGAAGAATCTATAAAATCTTCCGATAAATCCTGCCAGTCTGGATTGAGTGTATGAATAAGTTGTTCCTTTTTTGTCCGCAACCAGCCTTTGACTTGTTTTTCTCGAGTGATGGCTGATTCAATGTTGCCCGTGCTGTCGTAATACACTAAATCGTAAGTTTGATATTTCTTGGAGAAACCGGGCAATAACCCGTGTTTGTGCTCATACACCCGTCGCTCCAGATTGTTAGTCACCCCCGTGTACAGCACCCCCGACCGACTAGCCATGATATATATGTAGTAAGTTTTATTCATAGATCCTTCGCTGCGCTCAGGATGACAAAGAGGGGGAGGGACGACAAAGAGGGGGAGGGACGACAAAGAGGGGGAGGGACGACAAAGAGGGGTAGGGATGACAAAAAGAAGAGGCAGTTGCGCTACTTAGTAAATGGTTCGGATAGTTTGGCGATGTATTTTAGGATCTTCTCTTCGGTGGCGGTATCACTGGAGAGACGGGGTTGCCAGCCAGAGTTAATTGGGATGGGAGTATAGTCTACCCGACCCGAGGGACGGAGCTGAATATCAGCCATAAAGCTGTGTTGAGTCCAGTAGGTCATCGGTTGCCAGAAGGCAAAATTACCCAAGGAGTAGAGGATCACCCCACCGTTATATTCTTCGACACCCTGTGGCACGTGGGGATGGCTGCCGATCACCATATAGGCGCCGGCATCAATTAGCTTGTGGGCCAGTTCGATCTGCGACGCTTTGGGCGTTGAACTGTACTCTGTGCCCCAGTGCATCGACACGATGATCCAGTCGGCCGTCTCTTGGGCTGCTTCCACTGCCGGAATAAGTTTATCTGGATCGGCCCAGGCTACATATTCGGTGGCGCCAGATTTTTCGTAACCGTTAAGGATATCGGTAGCGGCAAAGAAAGCCACTTTTTGTTGCCGAATATCTAAAATAGTCGGCTGGTAAACCTTGGCAGGATCTTTGCTGGCGCCCACGTAAGGTACCCCAACTCGCTCCAAGTTATCGATAGTTTCGAACAACCGATCTTTGCCGTAATCCCACATATGATTGTTGGCGATCGAAACAATATCGAACCCGGCTGATTTTAAACCATCGGCGCCGGCGGGTGGACCGGCAAACCGATACTCATTGGTGGGGGATTGGGTCTCCCCGTTTAGATCAGCCAACTGACTTTCCAAATTGCCGAAGGTAATATCAGGTTTTTGCAACGCTTCACTCAAGTATTCAAAGGCATAGTTAGCATCGCCCGCCAAGATCTTTTGGCCGGTTTGACGACCTAAGTTAATATCGCCGACCGCCAACATCGAGATAACAGTTAGGGGGCGATTTTTCTCATCTACAGCAGCCGTTTTTACTGGACTGGGGGCTCTGAGCGACCAGGCGATCATAACGATGGCGGCCACGATCAGTAGAGCTATGCCGGCATAGATAATGGTTTGTTTATTTAGCTTGGGTTGATCGGGCGACTTTTTCATTTAGATATTGGTTAATGGTTTGATACCTAATAAGTGTAAAACGTTTTCTAAGATTTGTTTAACGCTGACGATTAGATGCAGGCGGAAATTCTTTAACTCATCGCTGGCTTTTAACACCGGGTTTTTCTCGTAGAAACTGGCAAAACGGTTAGCTAATTCAAAAGCAAAATCGGTTAGTAGCGATGGGTCCAGTTCGTCTGCGGCCATTCGGATATGTCGGGGGTAGCTTTCTAATAATTTAATGACCGCTGTCGCCTCGGATGTTAGTTCGGTAATAGTGAGCCGATCGGTCTGGGGTCGCCAGTCGGGTACCTTGTTTAGAATATTGCAGCACCGAGCGTAAGCATACTGGAGATAGACACCGGTGTTGCCATCCGTTTTTAATGCTTCGTCAAAATCAAAGATGATATCTTTCTCGGGCCGATTTCGCAGCATATAGTAGCGAATACTGCCAGCGACGATAGCATTAGCTACTTCTGGGGCTGTTTTATGTTCTTTTACCTGTTTGGTTAGGGCTAACTCAAACAGATCGTCCACCATTACCCCGATCCCAGCCCGGCCGGACATCTGGGTGGAGCCGGCAGTTGAGCCGTGTCCTAATAGCTTCATAGCGCTGTCGGATAGTTTAACTACCCCATAAGACAGGTGTTGGTAGTGATTAGCCTCTGCCTCAAACCCCAATTTGGCCATTACGTGCTTGATCACCGCTTGGGGGTAGGTCTGACGGTTATCGATTACGTTAACATGCAGATTGATCGGTTGCAGTCTTTTTTCGTAACCGGGCATCTCGGGCAGCTTGCCGAATTTCCAGAGGGCATAAGCCAGATCCTTAGCGGTGTAGGTGAGCAGCCCATTACTCTTAACCAATATCTTGTCCTCTCGATCGGTCTCGCCAAACTCCACGACCCAAGCTCCTGCATTTGGGCCAGTTTTTGGATTAACGATCAATCGCTTATCTTTTAATTCTTCAAACAACTGATCCCATAGTCGATTGTTAACGATATCATGCTCGTAAACCAGTAGATCGTATTTGATATCAAATTTAGCAAAGGTGCTTAGTTGAGCGTTAACAATACCCTCGACGATCATCTTGGCGAGCTCGTTCTCTCCTTGTTCCATCTCGGCCAATACCTGTTGGCGGCGCTCTACCAACTCCGGCTGGCTCTCGTATTTAGTGTTGATCTCGGCATAGATCCGCCAGAGCCATTTATCGATCGGAGTATTTTTAGGAGCCTTGCCCAATGTCTCCCAGGCCACCACGCTATCAGCCACCTGTAGACCCAGATCGTCGATATAGTTTTGTACTTCCACCCGGAAACCGGCGGAGTTTAAGATTCGCGCCAACGTATCACCCAAACAAGCGTTGCGCAGATGTCCCACATGGGCGGCTTTGTTGGGGTTAACCGAGGTGTGTTCGATCGAGGCAAAGCCCCGGTCATCTCGAACGATGCCGTATTCTGCCCCCTGTCCGATGATCTTATTAATTAAATGAGAACCTAAGGTGGCGTAGTCGATTCGGAAGTTGAGGTAGCCCGGTTCAGTTACTGTTAACTCTTGAATATGTTCCACCTCTGTAATATCGATCGCATCTTTGAGTTTTTTGGCGATCGTGATCGGTTTTTCGCTTAATAGTTTGGCTAAGGTTAAAGGTAGGGCGGTTGAAAGATCGCCGAACTCCAATGAGGGTGGCTCGACAATATCAAATGGTGGCAATTTAAGCTCCGGCCACGTTCTCGTGGCCGCTTGTTTAACTTGATCGGTTAATTGTTCTGCAAGCGTTAGCATTATTTAACCCGACGCAAAAATTCGGTAACGGATAATAATTCTACTTTTTTGTCACCACGTTTTTTGAGCTCTACCTTTCCCTTGGTTTTGGCGCTGATGATCGCGCGGTAGGGGACGCCCAAGAGATCGGCATCAGCAAATTTCTCACCAGCCATCTTGTCACGATCGTCATACAAAGTGGCGATCTTGGCTTTTTGGAGGGCAACGTATAATTTATCCGCCGCTGCAGTTTTGTTGTCCAAGACAATTAGATGCACCCGAAACGGCGCCACTGCCTCCGGCCAGAGGATGCCACGATCGTCGTGGAATTTCTCTACGATCGTGGCCATGGTTCGACCGATACCGATACCATAACAACCCATATAGAACGGTTTTTCGGTGCCATCAAAATCGATGTATACCGCACCTTTCATCAGATTGGTGTAATGGTAACCAAGTTGGAAGATGTTACCCACCTCGATCCCGCGTTTTTCTAATAGTTTGCCCGATCCGCGCCCAGCTAAGTAGCCCGCTTTGGCTAACGCGATATCTCCTTCGATATCCGCTTGGTAGTCTCGGTCGATATTAACATTCATTAAATCGATATGTTTTTTGTTGCTGCCGCCATAGGCATTGGCGATAGTTCTCAGAGAATCATCGGCCACAATTAGTAACTTGGTTTTAGCATGCAGTTTGTCTTTGATCTTAACCGGGGAGATAAAGCCTGGTTCCGAGTGCAATTTTTCTCTGATCTCTTCATCGGTAGCGTGCCGCAGAGTAGTGGCACCGCTAATATGGCTTAGCTTAACTTCGTTAACATCCAAATCGCCCCTGATGATCGCTAAAACAAATCGACCAGATTCATCCACAAACAAAACGTCTTTGATCTGCTGCCAGAGTGGTAGCTTGTGCAGCGTTACCCCATCTTCCATAGTGGGGCCGCGTTTGGCAGATACCTCTTTGATAGGCCTTGACTTCTCCGAACTATTTTTGTCAGCCTTTTTAAATATGGCTACATCTTCATGAGCGGCGTACCCGCCTTTTTCGGATACAAAATACTTACTCTCGCCACTGTTAGCTTCCACAATAAATTCGTGGCAGTATTCGCCACCGATATATCCGTTGTCGGATTCCACGATCTCTGGGAATAGACCTAAACGATTAAAGATCGTGGTATAAACTTTTTTCATCCGATCATATTCGATCTTGAAATCTTTTTCATCGCGATGGAACGAATAGCCATCTTTCATAATAAATTCTCGCACGCGCAACAATCCTCCTCGTGCTCTTATCTCGTCACGGAATTTAGGAGAAAACTGGTACAGGTTAAAAGGCAGATCGCGATAGCTTAATTTAAATTGACGAACCAAGTCGACAAACATCTCCTCGGCGGTGCCGCCCAAAGCAAATTCTGCTCCCCGGCGATCTTTTACCGTCATTAGTTCAAATCCGGTAGTTTTAGTGCGATTAGTCTCTTTCCAGAGTTCCAGCGGGTGGAGGATGGGGGTAACCATCTCCTGACAACCAGCCGCGTCCAATTCCTCCTTAACGATCGCTATGATCTGTTGCTGGATGCGATGGCCGATCGGCAAAAAATAGTAGCGACCAGCTACCGACTCCCGAATTAACCCAGCTTGTTTTAGTAGCTTGGCTGAGATAGTTTTGTCGTCTTCGGATACGCTTTTGCTGGTTTTAAGGAAACTTTGGCTGTACTTCATAATCTGATTATACCAGCTAAACTCCTATCGTCATCCTCGCGAAAGCGGGGATCCAGAAAGGAAAAGAAATATTTTTGTTTATGTCTGGATTCCCGCCTGCGCGGGAATGACATACGTTGGGGTAGCGGGTAACTATTGTTCGTGGAGGTAGCCCCAGCTGTGTAGCCGATCGCTATCTTCCTCTTGCCACCGATCGCCGATATCGTCGCGGTAGTACATATTAGGAAGAACGATTGATTGGATCCGGTTGTACATCTGTTGTTGGGCTTGTTTCATAGATGGACCGCTTCCGACCACGATCAGCGCAGTTCCGGATGAGCCAGTGACCACCCATTCGCCGTTAACCAACTTGACGTCCTCGATGTGCACGCCATCCGGATCTTTACCGTTTTTCCCTTTAAAGACGATGGTGGTTCCCTTAGAATCTTGCTCGAAGGTCTTTTTGTCGCGATAGGGGAACGGTGGCACCACGACGCGAGCGCCCACCTGGAATCCTCGCTTAGTTTTGAGAGGGATATCCTCACCCACAGCTATCCCATATAAGAAGTCGCCGATCGGGGTGATCATCCCTTCTTGCTGAATACTAATAGTAGGGTAGCCAAATCGGGAAGTGAACTCTAACGGGTAGATACCGTAGCCATTAACAATACAGTTAAGATCGATATACCCAACGTAGTGTTCCGCGGCGAGTGTCTCCTCCATCTTCTTTAACGTGTTGTTAAACAACTTGTTTGGTTCGCTCCAAAACATCGAGGTGCCCATCTCTCCAGTGGAAGGGCCGATGTTGCCAGGGAATAATTTTTTATGTTCGAAGTTAATGTTAACCGGATAGATAAATTTGTGTCCGTTGAAGAATGCTCCCACTGCCACTTCGATCCCACTTACTCGACGTTGGAGCTGAAAAACTTTGATCACCTCGGACCAGACTCTCTTATATGCTTCGAGCATGCGGATGATATCACTACCATCTTTCTCCACGCCTACAAATAGTAAGCCTTTGTAGTTTTGGGCTTCGCCACTGGGTTTAATTACGTATTCGTCCGGATTTTGTTTGATGTACTCGATAGCCTCATCAAAATTAGTGAACTCCGCGTAGGGGATAATATTAACCCCGTGCCGCTTCAGCTCCTCCTGGCCAAAGCTACGGTCATCTTCCAATTTGTCAGTGTAGGGTGTACCGCCAACCACCGCCTTGCCAGCTTCACGCAGTTTAGCGGCTTCGGTGCCCTGACCCAACACATCATCAAACACAATTACATCCGCCCAATCTACTTCAGCTTTCCAATCGGTGGTTTTAGGAACAAAGCCGTCAGCAATGTCGGCTTCTTCTTTATTATCGATGTAGTATTTAACTTCGTGACCTTCTTTGGCCGTCTGCCAAGCGATATCAGTGATCAATGCATCATACGAAACGAACAAAAACTTCTTCTTATTGCCGCCTTCCGGAGGCTGGTTTTCTTCTGCCATGTATTTCCTAAAAATTTTAAATAATTATTAACAAAAAAAGTATAGGAGTATAGGAGAGAAGCGTAAACCTTTTTATGCTAAAAAACCGCTCTGGGGAGAGACAATTTGTCTAAAGTGTAATGGTCGGGGCGAGAGGACTTGCACCTCCGATCTAGCCGGCCTGCCGGCTCGCCAAATGAAAGGATTATGGTCGGGGCGACAGGAGTCGAACCTGCGACCTCCGCGTCCCAAACGCGGCGCGCTACCACTGCGCTACGCCCCGGCCATAATCCTCTATCTGTTGCTACTAGGCCACGCCCCGATTAGGTAGGTGACAACAAGTTATTAAGCTATCCCCACTCAAGTATAACCGAAATCTAAAATAGTCGTGGCATTGGAACATAATTATCCACAATTTTTGTAACAAAATCCGTTGACTTTAAAAAGTTATTTATGTTTTAATGATGTTAGACTAATTTTGTTATGGGTAATGCTGATGGAGGCATTTTTGTCTGGCTATTTAAGCTGATGGCGAGGGGATAGAAGACCCCTTGACAGTTTATTATAACAGTGTTATAATGGAAAAACGGCCTCGGAAATACCCTGAAACTACTATGGAAAAATCCATTCTAAAAAAAGCGGAAAATCAGGTTAGGCAGCAGCTTTTTGGTGGCCTGGCCTTAGTGGTGGCTGCTTTAATGATAGCCAATGTTTTAGGATGGGTTCAGGCTGCTACTGACGTCACCAACTTAACCTTTAACGTTACGGCTGGTAGCTTCTCTATCGATAATGTACCTAACGCCATTGCGTTTCCGGATATCGCTTTTGGCGTTGATAATTCAAATGTAGTTGGTACCCCCGAAATTGATGGAGTCGCAATTACTGATTATCGTGGTAATGCCACCGCTTGGACGGTGGCGGTTAGTGCCAATGATTTCTCGGATGGTACCAACACCATCCCGGCTGATCAGTTGAGCGTCAAAAATGGCACTAAGCGAAACATCGATAACTGCGATACTAACCGGTTAGCGCTTGGTTCCAATGGCACCCTTAATGATACCGGTACTACCATTATCAATGGATCAACTCAAGCTTCTGGTATCTCTGGGTTTGACAATGGATTTTTGAGCCTCAACGTGCTCGGTAGCGAAAATGCCGGCACCTATGGCGCCGTAGTTACCTACACACTTACTTAAGTCTCTAATATGCATCCGAAGAGTATAGCGCTGCACCAAGCAGTGCTTTTTTAAATGGTTGCCAGTAGAATATATGTATGAAGCGAAGATTGGGGAAGCACCGATCGGATAGATTACGATCGTTATCAAATATCGGTCGATGGATAATTAACCAACCCGAGCCGGTTTGGCTAACCGTTTTAGCGATAGTGGTAGTGGCCACTCGCTGGGTTGGCCACTGTAATTTTTTGTATTTAGCTGATTCGGTTAAATACGCCTTAGCGTTAAACGATTACGATGTTACCCAACATCAACCTCATCCGCCAGGCTACGCTTTATATATTGCGGCAGCCAAACTGATCAGTTGGTTAACGCATGATCCTAATTTGGCGCTGATCGTTGTCAGCATCCTACTATCGGTCGGAGCGATCTTGGCCGTCTATTACTTGGCTAAAAAAATCTATGGGTCAAAAGTGGCTTGGGTGGCGGTACTATTATTGGCCTCGGCGCCGGTCTTTTGGATTCATGGCCAGGTGGCGCTTAACTATCTATCCGATGCGCTCTTCTCGGCTTGGTTCGGCTACCTATCTTATACCGTGCTAACTGATAAAAAAGTGGCTGTCAGCCGAATCGGCTGGGCGACGGTGGTGTTAGCGATCGGAGGTGGGTTCCGACCTACGTTAGTATTATTTATGTTGCCGCTTTGGTTATGGATGTTATACAGATCACGAAGTTGGCGGACGATAGCTGCAAATCTTACAATACTGGCAGCGCTAACTTTAAGTTGGCTGATCCCGGCTGCGATCCTGAGCGGGGGATTTGTGCAATTTTGGCAGTCTGTTAATGCGCTGCTGTTTACACCCCGCTCGTTGCATAACTTTGCGGCTATTTTGCAGGGCGTCAATGTAGTCTGGGATCACTTTAACATGATGCTCAAAGCTCTGCTGATCAATTTTAATCTGACCGCTGGCGCCTTGGTGATATTTTTGGCGCTACTATCGGTGCCACGGACTGAGGGGAAAAAGAGTAGCCGGCTAAATCTATATTTTTGGTTAGCCTTGATCGTCCCCGCGATAGTGTTTTATCTAATGGGTATCTATACTTTGCCGGGATATTTGTTGGTGATCATCCCCACGTTAACTATCCTGTTGGCCAAAACGGTGGTGATAATTATTGAAACGGCGGTCGAGCTATTGATTCGTCGACCAGAATCCCGCCGAGGGTGGTTTAGTGGTCTGTTGGTAGTGGTGACAGTTTTGTTGGTGGTGGGAAACTGTTGGATATATCTACGGCCGGATTACCGGACTGACGACTCCCACGAGCCGACCTACCAATCTATTAGAATCGTTAATCGGCTGTGGTCGCGCGTGATCCCCACCATTAAGAAAGAATTTAATCCTCAGAATACTATCATTGTGATCGATCAACCGTTTGTGGGTTGGGGGATAGAACATTTTCAATACTACCTGCCAGAATACGAGGTCTACCAACGGATTAATTGGGGGATCTACAATCCGGAGGGAAAGATTTGGTATCGAGCTTACGGCCAAAAATTTGACCTAATTGATAGTCTAAATATTTTGCCTTCGGATACTAAGATGATTATGATCCGGTTAAGTTGGAGTGGGATCGTAACTGGTGGGTTACAGGTAGTGCCGTTGTCCGGTGGATCGGAAGGTATTGTTTACTACGATCTGACCGACCCGGCTGTTCGTTCGGCTATTGCTAAAACTAATAATGTTAAATTAATTGATTCCGGTGAAACAACCACTGTCAACTAAGCTCGGCTGGTATAGCTACATATTTATTGGGCTAACCCTCCTGTTAGCTTTTGTGCTAACCATTAGACCGCCATGGGACCCCGACCTGGGCTGGCATTTGAGAAATGGTGAAGATATTCTACGATTTGGCGCACCGCAGGGCGATCTCTACTCTCACACTATGTCCGGGTATCCCTGGGTATCTCATGAGTGGCTGACCGATGTATTGATGTATTTGGCCTATCACTACTGGGGGTTGTTGTTTCTCTCGATCTTTTTTGCGCTGTTGGCGATTACGACTTACTGGATAGCAGCCCGAGTTTCGCGGATCAGCTACGAAGCTACCATCTTGTCCGTATTGATCGCCACTTTAGTGGCGTATCCAGTGGTGGGGGTGCGGCCGCAGCTGTTGACCCTATGTGGGGTGGCTATTACCTTGTGGGTTCTGTTCCGGTGGCGAGCCAATCCGCGCACCAATCTGATCTATTGGCTGATCCCCCTGATGCTTCTGTGGGCCAATCTGCATGGTGGATTTGCCGCTGGTTTGATATTGATGGGAGTTTTCGGTGTGGCGGAGCTGGGGAAGTTTATAATTCGCAAACTATACTTTCAAGCTAACTGGCCGACATTAACGGCCAACCAGTTATGGCAGTTGGTGGGAGTAGGGTTAATTTCTGGGATAGTTACCCTGATCAATCCTTATACTTGGCGAGTGTACGACGAACTATGGCGGACCCTTTCTAACGATCTGGTCAGGTCGGGCATATCCGAGTGGCTGCCGGTAACTTTTAATAATGCTAACGGGCTTAACTTATTGTTATATGCCGGCCTGTTGGGTGTGTTGGTGGCATTTAGTTGGCGGCGGACGGACATTACTAAAATTATTTTAGCCGTTGTGTTTTTTGTGGTGGCGATCAGCAGCTGGCGCAATATTCCATTGTTTTCGCTGATCACCTTACCGCTATTAGCCGACGCTATTGAGGTGTTACTGCCAGGAGGCATCAGCTACTACGCCAAATCGATCTGGGTGTTACTAATAATTGGGACGGGGGTTGGTTACTTTGGGTATCATCAGTACTTAAATGTAGTCCCAGCTACCCAAAGCGTAGTGACGTTGGCGCAGGTCAGCGATTATCCGGAGGGGGCGGTTAAATATATTAAAGAGCATCAGCTGTCTGGCCGGCTGTTTAACGAATATAACTGGGGAGGATATCTGATCTGGCAGTTGCCAGAGAAGCAGGTGTTTATCGATGGCCGAATGGCGATCTGGCAGACCGCTGATCAGGATGTGTTTAAAGAGTATCAGTCGTTATCTGACGCCGACGAGCCAGCTACTACTATCTTGAATAAATACGGGGTTGAGCTGGCGCTGGTCTATCGCCAAAAAACGTTAGCTAACTATTTTTTGCGGCGTGCCGATGAGTGGAAGGTGGTGTACCAAGACAATATATCCGCACTATTTCAGCGGGTCGCTGCCACAGTCGCCCAATAATAGATTTTGGCTGCCGATGATATAATAAAGAACAGCAGGACGGGTTTTGTAATGAACAAAATAAAAAGATTATCGATCATTTCTCTAATAATTGGTCTGCTGACAACTATTGCGTTGCCAGCCGGTTTGCCAGTGATGGCGATCGAGGCTCAGGGGATCAGCATCGCCCCGGCTCGCACTAAAGAATACTCTGGCCTCCGGTCATGGTTTATCTATGAGGCGGAGGCCAAAAAGGTTATCAATGACAAGGCGGTAGTTTCTAATCGTGGCAATAAAACGGTTACTCTATCGCTTGCTGCGTTGGACGGGGCGGTCACCTCTAATGGCGGATATACACTGGTAGCCGATACTGAAGCTAATCGAGATATCGGGAGCTGGATCGAATTATCTCAAACAGAAGTAACGTTGCCACCGCGGAGTAGCCAAGTGGTTGATTTCACTGTTACCGTGCCGGATAACGCTGATGTTGGTAGTCACCCAGGCGGGATTGTTACTTGGGAGAAACCGCCCGAAGCCTCATCTAAAAAGAAGAGTGGTGGCGTTATCAGTGTTACTACTCGGGTGGCGGCTCGGGTGTATCTAACCGTACCGGGGGAGATCCAAAGAAAGTTGGAAGTAAAACAGATCTCTCACTCTGTAATTGGTGGTCTGCTTTATTTCTTTCTTCACTTAAAAAATAACGGCAATGTCCAGTTAGAGCCGGCGGTGGATGTTACTATCCGTGGACCGTTTGGCAAGATTGGTGATCAATCTGGTTCCCAGATCGGGTTGCTACTCCGCGGTACAGAGATAACGGCTAAACTGCCGTGGCAATCCAAGGCTCCGATATTTGGTCGATATGTGGCCAAGTTCCGCCTGCACTACGGTGAAAAAGATTTTAAAGGGCAGTACGTTAAAGATGAATATATCGACGCTACTTATGTGTTCTGGATCATCCCATGGCTTAAGCTGTTGCTGTGGTTGGGATTAGTTATCTTGTTGCTGCTCTTGCGCAATATGTGGCTGTGGATGGTAATTAGGGGGCGGCTAAATACTCGCGCTAAAAAACATAAGGTTAAAAAGGGCGAGACGCTTACGATGATCGGGCAGCTTTATAATGTCCACCCTAAACGTATTGCTCGGTTTAATCTGCTCAAGTGGCCTTACGAACTGTCTGTGGGTGATATTTTGCTAATCCCTCAGGGACAGATGAGCGGGTTGGAGCGAGCAGCCTTAGGCCAGGAGTGGCAGGCTCACTACCAGGCAGAGCAACGCCGGGCAATGTTGACCGATGTTCGAATGGTAGCAAGTTGGTTTGGTAAATTACGCCACCGCCGCCAGGTCGCCGGGAAGACTGCGACAAATCGTCATTCTGGTAAGGTTCGGTTCACCGAACCGCACCCAGAATCGTACGATCCTGGACAAGCCAGGATGACAAAAGGGGGAATTCCGATGGTGGCGACAGAGACACTTATCGCCGAACAGGGAGATACTATTTACGATATTGCTAAATTTGCTGGTATCGGTATTGAGGAGATAGTTAAGCTAAATCAATTAAGGCCGCCATACCGCTTAAGAGCTGGACAGGAAGTGGTGGTGCCGATCAAGCAAAAAGCAACGGTTGTCCCTAAGCGTAAAGCCAAGAAATTAGCTACCAAGAAGAAACCCTCTAACCGATCAACTAAACGGAAACGTTAAGGGCGATGAAGCGTCTGCAAACATTCCAACGGATCGTTAGCTTGCTGATTACCGTTGCTTTGGCGATGGGGTGGTCGAGCTTGCTCCCCCCTAAATTTGATAATGTGCCCAAAGCCCAAGCGACGCAGAAAACCATCACCACTGCGCTACTTTCTACGGTGGCCGAACAAAATGCTAGTCCCAATACGGTGTTTACCACTAATTTGATCGGCTACACCTTTTATGTGTCGTCAACCGGTACCAGCGATGTCCGTTATAGTAAAACTACGGATGGAGGGGAGACCTGGTCCACGGTGGTAGACCTCTCGGGCACCGGTTTCCATTCGGTCGCCGTTTGGTACGACCAATGGACACCCGGGGATAGCACCGGTACGAAAATATATATGGCAGCCATCGGAGAAGGTGCTGATAATCTTTCTTTCAAAATGTTGGATACCAGCAATGATAGTCTTTCTCCAACCGGAACCACTTGGACAACTATTTTTAATGGTACAACATGGACGGCGGCCAGCAGTACTGGGGCCAGCGTATGCAAAAGTACCGACGGCCATATATTTGCTACTGCGTCTACCACGGGTAGTGCCACAACGTTAGATGTGCACAAATCGTTGGCATCTGATACCGCCCATACTACCTGGGCAACCACCACCTCGGGACTGGATGTCACCGGCGATTTTAACCAAGTGTTACCCGTCGGTTTAGCCGGAGATGTGCTACTTCTTAACCACGATATCTCCGGCAATCAGCTTCGTAGTAATGTCTACGATGAGGCCACGGACGCCTGGAGCGGGTTTAGCAACCGCATTGCTGCCACCGAGAACGCTACTTATGATGGCTCTTTTGGTGCGGCGTTAAATAAAGTAACCGGTGAGGTCTATGTGGCCATCAATAATAACCCTGCGGTACTCAATGGCGATATCAATACGGCCAGAGTTGTTTCCGATGGTACCACTAATGTGACATGGAGCAATACAACTGACGCCTACACTAATATTAGTACGGCTGGGGGGCAGGCCACTATGGCGATCGATTGGCATAATGGCGATGTTTATTGCTTTTATATTCGGGGCACCATGGGTAGCTCCGTCAACATTTATTATAGAAAATCTACCGATCAAGGGGCTACATGGTCTGCGGAAAGCGCGGCTGTCTCCAGTGGTGCCGGTAACTATCAGCAGGTCTACGTCAACATGACCAGTCCGTATAAAATTTTTGTATCGTGGGAGGATACTACAGCCACAGATTTGTTTGGTGTTAACTATGCCGATATCACTGCTTTGGATATTGCTGACGCGCGAATGATGCTATTCTACGACGGCGCATCGGTGCCAGCGGGCTGGAGTTCGCTCTCGGCCGCGGCTGGCGATATCTTTTACCAAAAATTTCCTCGAGGGGGTGCCGTTTATGGCAATGCCGGAGGCGCAAACACTCATGATCATACCGCCACAATCGATAGTGTATCAGCTGCCAATGTTGTGCTGCCGGCCAATGCAGCTGGAACCGCCTTTGCCATAGCCACTCATACGCATACCTACGTTGCGAACTCCGACGCACTGAGTATCTTGCCAACCTACCGCGAATTGCAGGTAATTCAATATGATGCCGGAATCCCCAATGATGTCACGGCGATCCCAGCTAACGCCATTGCTATCTTTGACACTGCCGTGATGCCGTCCGGATGGACACAACTTTCGGCACAGGATGATCACTTTGTCCGAGGAGGGCCAGATGGAGAAGCGGATCCCGGCAATGCCACCTCCTCTCATACTCACTCCGTTAGTTATGTGGGCGGTCTGGCTACCATTACTGGTGTGGGTACTGCCGGCGCGAATGCACCAACTTATTCTGCCAGGGTTCATAGCCATTCGATCTCCAATCAGACGACTGCCTCGGGCGATTTTTTGCCACTTAACATTGATATCGTGTTGGGACAAAACGGCGGTTCGGCCGGGCCTATCCCTGGTGGAATGTTGGCGATGTTTACTATGGCTCCGAGTGGCTCTTGGGTAAGCCAGAGTGGCAGCGGTGAAGATTTTTACCAACGCTACTTTGAGGCCAAAACCAGCTATGCCGCGGCGGGCGGCGGAGCGACCACCCATACTCACGCCGGCCTTAGATTTAATACCCCAGCCTCGGCCACTACTTCTCTCACCGACAAGGTGGTAGGAGCCATAGCGGCGGGCAGTGACCATGTCCACGAAATAGCCACTTCGTTCTCTACCACGGATAACTTGCCAACGTATGTCGATACGTTGGTGTATAAAAGTCCGGCTTATAATCCGCAGACTCGCCATTGGCGTTGGTATGCCGATGAAGAGGATGCCACTCCCGGTACCGCCTATGCCGCTGAGGACACTGCTACTCCAGCTATCGAAATGGGGAAAAATGTCAGGCTAAAACTACGGATCAACATTAGCAACACCGGTGGGGCAGCCGAAGATAACAGCCGTAAAAAACTCCAGTTTACTACTGATATATCCAATTGGATCGATGTGGCAGCTACCAGCGCCACCACCACAGATTGGCGATATTTTAATGGCGGAGGAGACGATAATGTCACTTTGCCACCGCCACCGCCACCGCTGCTAACTGATTCGAGCACTACCACTAGGGGTATCCACAACGAAAGTAGCTCGGATAGCCCGAGTTACTCGGATCATCCGGCCGATACCGTAGTTGAGTTTGAATATTGTATTGAAGGGTATGCCATAACAGCCGGTACGGCCTACATATTTAGGCTATATGATCAAGTTTCGGCGGCAGTTATTCCGCCA
>JBAZHL010000013.1:0-15641 GCA_041652335.1 Patescibacteria group bacterium
CCAGCCATCGCCTGGAAGAGGCTCTAACTCACATCATCTGTTCTCGGTTGGCTTATGGCGGGAGCCTCAGCGGGATACATCGGCCTTACCGCATTCGTTTAGATAGCTTGGCGAAACTATACTCGCCACCCGGTCTAAAACCAATCTGCGAGAAGGTCGTTGAACAGCTTGTGGGCGAAGGCATCATAGTCCATCGTCAACATGCCAGTCGCCACCCTGAGCCCAAGAGCCCGGTTAGGCTCTCGCCAGAAGTGATGCACAAATACCATTCGTAGAAATTGCATCACCCACCACCGCATCTGCCCCCAGCAGATGCGGTATTTTTATACCCCTATCCTATCTGTCATTCCTGCGAAGGCAGGAATCTTACGGTCTATTTCCGGAGCTTGTTTACATCGCCCACGCACAGCCAAGCGGAGGGTGTGCCAAAGCCCGTCTTATCTATCTCAAACGGCTCTATCTTTTGCGGATCTCTTAGATGTATCAGCAGGCAGTATTTTTTGTTCTTAAACCGCTCGAAAAAATCTGGCAAGCTCTCTGCCGTTAACCCATCTGCTTCGCCATATTCTTCTAATATCTGCTGAACCCGCTCTGGGGTCAGATTAGAAAATGCATCAACTTTATCCACTATCGCTCGAACCGTGACCGGCTCTCCGGAATCTTTAAAATAGATCACCTCACCCGGATGAACCATCCCAAACGGTGCGCGATTCGTAATGGACCAGCGTGATTCGATTCGCTTCTCCCCGCTTAAGATCTTCGGCAGTAACCCCCACGATTTTTTCATTATCGCCACATGCTCCATCCGCGGATGGGATGATTCAACTGGCGATATTACTTCGTCCGTCTCACCCAAATCTAAGTTAAGCTGCTCTGCTCCTCTCATAGATGCTAATGCATAGCAGATAACATCATCTTGGCGGAGAGGTATTTGGTCTTCATCAATTCGCGCGCTTCCGGCAGAGTGATTTTGGTCGTCCAATTCCGCTCCAACTTCTTATCCACCCAAGAAACAATATCTTCAAACTTAACTCCTTGTTTTGCCCGCCAATAGAAAAATAAGGGGATGTGGTCAAAATGAACCATCGCATCCGCATTAGCAATTATTTTAGCCAAAATAGTTTCCGGTTCCGGCCCCTCGTTGCTCCGATGCGATTCGATGCAGTGCTTAACTTCGGCAATCACTTCGTCGGAGTAGTTATGCTCTCGCAAAATCTTCTCAGCGATCGGCACTCCGGCTAAATGATGATCCTCATCGTGTGTAGTGTCCGCCCGGCCAATATCGTGCAGCAAAGCGGCCAGCTCCACCACCTCTGGATCCACCTTATACGCCTTGGCTAACCACAACGCATACTTAACCACCCCGAGGATATGATACTGATAGTCCTCAGGCTCAAACTGCTTCTTTACCCATTCTCGTATCTCTCCAACGTTGCCCATATCTTCTTATTGCCAATTGCTCAATTGCTGAATTGTTGAATTATATCTCTATCCTACCCCAAATGACTGACATCATTTAGCGATACCAAAACCGGCTGACCAGACTGATCTATTTCGATCACCGCTACCGCCGTATTATCCGGATGATAGTAATCGTATTTTTCTTTAGTAGTTTCTTCGGGATCAAATTTATCTGCCCACATCAATAAATAAGTAAAGATACTGCCGTGTCCAACTATCAGCACGGTCAGATCGCTATCTTTGTGTTTACTAATCACCTCTTCCACAAAACCAACCACCCGCCCCCCCGCCTGATACCAACTCTCCCCACCCTCCGGCTTAAATTCGCCAAACGGTAGACCGGATGTATGCCAGGCCTCCATCATTTCGCTCTTCAACCTGCCAGAAAATTTGCCGACCTCTTTTTCTCTCAACCGATCCGCAAACTCTATTTTTGTCTCCGGATGATCGGCCAAGATAATCTCGGCGGTCTGCCGCGTTCTATCTAATGGGCTCACCAGAGCCAGATCGATTTTGGCATCACGCAATTTAGCGGCCAGCTTGGCCGCCTGTTCGCGGCCCAGCGCGGTCAGATCGCTCTTAGTGGTGTTCCCCTGAACCAGATCGGAGACATTCATCTCCGATTCCCCATGCCTTACAACAATCAGCTTCATATCCCCATTCTATCTCAAATACAAAATCCATGGGGTCTTCCACTTTGCTCATGCCAATAGGTTACGCCTCGGCTAAGTCGACCGAACGCCTACTGTTAGCCTTCCAGGCATCCGGATCGGCCAAACGATGATTCATTGTGGCACTAATGCTATATTTGTATTCACCTTTCGCTGCTCCGACAACTATGTTCTGATAAGTTGTTTCTACCACAGCATTTGATTTATCAAACAGAGTATCGCCCGCCGAATCGATCTTTTTCATAATTAGTGGCAAAAAATCTTCGTTAATCTCATAGCCAATAGAATTACGCCCCAATTCCCGCGCTACTTTGGATGTTGTGCCGCTACCTAAGAACGGATCTAGCACCGTCTCACCCACAAAACTAAACATTTTGATTAGCCGACGAGGCAATTCATCTGGGAACATCGCCACGTGGCCATCTTGGCGCACCCCGGCAAAATTCCAATGACCGGTAAAATATTTTCTCCATTCCTCTTTGGTCATAGCCGAGGCCTCTTTGGTTGCCTTACTAATTTTTGGCTCGTGTTTGCCTAATTTTTTAAACAACAGGATAAACTCATAGTCGATCTCAACCAATCCATTGCGCGGATGTGGGAAAGAACCCATCACCGAAGCGCCCCCGGTGGTCTTCATGGTAGTTTTTTTCTGCCAGATGATCGCCCCCATATAGTCAAAACCGATTTTTTCGCAGTGGCGAATAATCTCCTCTCGGATTGGGATGACTTTGTATCTGCCATAGGTAGCGGCTCGAGCAAACTGATCGCCGATGTTAACACATAACCGACAGCCATCCTCTAACACTCGACGGCACTCATCCCAAACCTGGTTGAGGCTACTAATGTACTCTTCGTAGGTTTCGTTAAAACCAATCTGCTTATCACCCTTACCGTAATCTTTAATCTGCCAATACGGCGGCGAGGTAACAATCAGCTGTACCGAGCTATCGGCAGTTGCGGTCATCTTCCGAGCATCACCAATAACTACGTTGTGGTTTGTGGTGCTTACGTTACTCATAGCGCGTCCTCGCCGTCAATAATTAGGCCATCGTCCTTCTTTTCGTAGTAGATAATCGTACCCGCCAAATTTTCTTGTAAGTTTTTGGTTTTGTAAGTTATCGGCTTAATCGAAACCGGGGAATCACCAATAAAGCCATCTATCCCGCGCGCTTCCTCTGCTGGCACAGACAGTCGATATGGTAACTTCTTGATTTCGGATAGTTTTTTAAGAACTGACTCCTGGAATCGTAGGCCGATAAAGGTTTTTTCTAACACCAACTCTTTTACCCATCGCTCTATCATGTTTTGGTCAATCGAGGACAGGGCGACTTTAAGATTCTCCACCATAGCCGATATACGCCCAACTGCATCCTGTACGGCATCAGGGTGTTTAGCTAAATACCACTCCTTCCACTCGTCGTAAGTCTTCCCCGGAAACTGCTGGATCAGGTCGCTCAGCTGCCCCACCACCTTAGGTCGAGTACCTTGAGCATTCTGATTAGCCAAATTCAAAATCTGGGTAACATATTTGGGGAACTCCTCTTTCGTCCCGGTCAACCCCTCAATAAGCTCCCGGTTACTGATCTTAATCATGCCCTAATTTTACCCCGTTAGAGATTTTCCGGATAGCCTCCAAATTTTTTGCAAATCCGAGCGAAGCGCCGTTCGTTTGTCTAAGCCCAAATGAGATATAAACAACTCTGTCGAATCTCTAATCGGGGTCTACCCCACCCCTCCCATTTATATGGACCAAAATCATTTGTTAACAACAGGTTGCACACGAGCAGCAATTGATAGGAAAAGATAGATTACCAGATGAGATAACTGCATACTGCTCTCTTCGACGGCGAGCTCTCCATGCGCAACCCTGTGCCTAATTTTGTAGCCTAACGGATCCACAAGAATAAATTCCAACTGTTTGCAAAAGTCATCTCCTAATAATTTTTGACAAGCGGGATCGTTAAACATTCTTTCCGATAGTGTGCGTGGCTGTGTAGCCACCTCATCTCCGCGGTTGAGTGCGATAACATCTACACCAGCTCTGCCCAAAATATCAACAAAAACACTCTCAAACCTTGGGACTAAGATATGCAAAGCAGACACATAATCACCAGCAAAATGTCTGGCGATCCCCACTTGCAATACGCGAAGATGTTGTTCTGGAAAAACCCCTCGCGTTTTAAAATACGCCATTAACGTATCCGCAGATAGTTTTTTAGCAACCGTTAACTCACTTAATATCGGGTGCAAATAAAGGTCTATGATGACTTTTTGTTGGATGCCATAATTCTCCTTGATCCATGACATTACACCATCGGAACTACCCGGGACTACATGCCCAGCATTAGTTATAGTCGTAACACTAGCAACCTGCCTAAATAATGGTACCGTTCTTCTGGCTCTCGTTTCTACCTCCGAATAGTTGGGTACAAAAAGACGTCCGGCCCCTATCGTACAGAGTGTCTTATTAATATCATCGGCAATCGCAGAAGCAACCAGGCTCTTAACATGAGCTACTTGGGCATCAGACAGCTTATATTCAGTCGATAATGTTTTAAATTCATTTTCAGACAGCTTATTAACCTCGACCAGCTTACGCTTACATACTGAGATGGCAGAAGAATCATTGTTTTTCTTGGCCACTTCAAGCGCTTGTGTATACAGTCTGCCAGCCAATAAAAAATTGTGGGCTGCCTCTGCATCCTGAGCTTGTTTTACCAAAAAATGTAGCGCGCTGTTATCCACACAACCTCCTACTCAAATTATAACCCACCATAGCAGCCAATTACTGCCCTATCTAAGTTCTTTTAATGTAAAATTGACAAAATAAGACTTGCCAATGCTACTACCCCAGCAAGGCAGTAGGAAATAGCTGCAATCCCATGAGATTCTTGGGTGGACCGTTCCACTTCCCTAAGAAATGTGCCAAAATCCATCCCTGCAAAGCCAATACTAACCTTAACACCGCTGTCTCCAGAATCACTGATTAGCGACTTGGCCGCTTTCAAGCTATCCATCGGCTTTTTGGACTTCTTCCATTCCCGCAATGCCATATAGAAAAATAGGGCTGTAAACACCGCCCAAATAGCTACATCTGAGGACTGAACCCACAGGTTGGTAAATTCGCTAAAGCTCGTTTTGAATACGTTCGCTTGCAACATGGAACATGCCTTATATAAAAACTACCCCTTCGTCTTTAAGGACTGAATCTCTGATTGCATATTAATAAGCTGGTCTCTAAAATCATCGTAGTCATAGATAATCTGGTCTGTTCGATCTATATATTTTTGATACATGTCGACATATCTACGGTAGGCATCATTATTTCGCCATATATCAATACTTAACATTACAAATGCCACTAGAATCCCCACCCACAAAACCCTAGCTAGCCAGCTGTCAATTGCCTGCTGAGCTTTTTTAGATACAATTCGCTTAAACTCCGCGGGGTTGGGAGATTTAGGTATTGACGGTACAGTCCCGGAGGCGTTCAAAGGCTCATTGAAACTTTGATCTTGAGACCACTCGTCGTCGCCCGGTGTGTCAAAACTATTCTCTGGCATCGATTTTTTTCTTACTTACCCAAAAAGCCTCTTTTGCAGTCAACACAAGGACATCGACCGGTCCACCAACACCAGGGATATCGCCCGGATTGGCAAGGATCCCGTCAGAAAATTTTTGCACAGCCTCAGTTGTTTTTACCGCCAAGATACTGAAATCAACGGCATCTTGTAATGTCATCGCCCCCCAATTAATGGAATATTCCAGCTGATTCAACTGGTGCTCTATATTGGCCTGGCCTATCTGTTTTACTGCTTCTTGTACAAAGCCAACGCTAAGGATACGACCATCCCAGCCCTTTATGATCCTGGCAACTACGTCAAACTGACCCAGCCAATTGGCACCATACTCTTTACCTTTCTGCAAACTATTTCTATGCTGGACGACTTCACCAGGTACGGATATGTTGTAAACTGCGTGTGATCCGTCTTTGTCATAACCACACACCATTATCACCACCCCCTCCGCCACACCGACAGCCTCCTGCACAACACCAGTCTTGGAATCCTTAAGAGTGAACTTAACTCGAGCACTATCTCTAACCACACTAACGATTTCTAACCCTTGCTTTATAAAGCGCGTCCTACCGTCTTTTTCAATATCTTCAAGTCTCTTTTCGCTATCTAACTTTTGGCTGAACAATTTGTGGATGCCATCGGCTATCTCCCTCAAGGATAAAGCATCGAGATCATTGCTCTGACAGAACTCATTTATAAAATTGCTCACGTTTTTAGCCATTCCATCTTCCGGAATAAATGCCAACCCAGTTATCGCCAACCCAACTCGGGGATTGAGGAGAAACAACTTGGATGCCGAATCCGATCCGACACGAGACGCCCCTTTTTGATTGCGGTACGACTGACGGCTATCCGCAGCCATAACAATACCTTCCGGGGTAGCGATATTAATTGCCAAGCTCATAATAATGCCCTCCAATTAATTAACAGCGTATTATACACCCTTGCGCTATTAGCCCCCGGCTCTGGGAGCCGAAAGCCCAGGCTATGTTTTATCCTTCACGGGGGGGTAGTTTGCCCTCGCCATTGGAGGAGGGGTGTACTGAAATGAGCTAAATCTTTTAGGGGGTGAAGGAGGTTATACCTCCGAGAACGCCCAGAAGATTTAGCCATTGAATAGCCCCGACGACTGGTGGCCGGTTTGGGGCCACCCGTTTGCCGGGACAAATGGGTGGCGAAAGAATATTAGAGGGTAAGGCAAGATTCCTGCCTCCGCAGGAATGACAGGGAAAGAGCCTGGATTCCCGATCAGGTCGGGAATGACACATTAAGAGGGACCGGAACCAATCAATCCAATAATCACTCCACAGATCGCCATCAACGCCCCTACGATCCAAAACCGCATCGTCACCTTTGTCTCTGGCCAACCGATCGCCTCAAAGTGATGATGCAATGGCGCGATCAAAAATAATTTCTTTTTGAACGCCTTTCGCCATAACATCTGCAGCAATACCGAGATAGTCTCCACCATCGGCACAAACGCGATCAGAGGGAGCAGCGCTATCCCCACATTGTTTTTAAGTAGCATCGCCACTACCCCCAGGGTGGCCCCCATCGAGAGGGCGTAAGTATCGCCCCCGAAGAACCTGGCCGGATAAACGTTGAACCAGAGATAGGCGACCAACGCGCCAACCACCGTGATACAGAAGATGGCCAAACTGATCTGATTATTCAAAAAGGCCAACACTCCAAAAGCGCTGAAGGCGATGCCCAATAGCCCAGCCGATAACCCATCTAAACCATCCGTGATGTTAACTGCATTGGTGGTCGCCAAGATCACAAAGATAAACAAGGGAATATACCACCAACCAATTACGATATCGCCGTAAGCCGGAATATGGATAGAGTTAATTCCTAATTTAGAGAAGAACCACCAAGCGCCCAGTGCAGCTATTACAAACAACCAAGCCATCTTATGGCGCGCCCGGATCCCTTTTACCCCACCAATACCTCGGATGTTAAACCAATCATCGATCGCTCCCAAAATCCCAACCGCCACCATCGCAAACATCGGCAGCCACGTCTGTGAACGAGTAAAGTTAAAGATTAGAGTGATAACCGCCACCACGCCCCACACCAACGGACCGGCTAAGGTGGGGATATTGCGTTGATGTTTTTCGCCATGCAGTTTCTGAAAAACGGTGGCGTAACTACCGTATAGAGTTTCTTCTTTGGCCTGCTTCCAGAATTTGTATTTATAGAGCACCGTTGTCCACAACGGTGTTAGAAACATCGCCAACAAGAACGAGATCATCCCCACGATCATTACTCGCAGGAGATCGCCTTGTTCGGTTACGATTTTTGCTATGTCGGACATAGTCAGATAGTGATAAGTGATAAGTGAGTCCGCTCTGGACCCCACCCTGCCTCCCCTTACCAAGGGGAGGAGAGGAGGGGTTAGCCGAGGTATTTTTCTTTTATCAGATTGGATATTTTATCCATATGCACCGCCCGGGATCCTTTGACCAGGACAACATCATTATCCTGCAAATGGGCAAAAACTTCACTCTGCTCCCCTATTTTAACCACTTTATCCGCCGATAAGCCGGCTGCAGTAGCGGCCGCGCCGATCAGGGATCCCCCCTCGCCAATAGTCAGGAGCAGATCAAGAGCTTTGGCAGCCGTCTCCCCCACCTCTCGATGGCCTTTCTCGTAAGCCACTCCTAACTCTCTCATATCCCCCAAGATTGCTACCTTGCGTCTCCCGGCAGATAGACGACTAAGACTTAGCAATGCTGCCGTCATCGAAGTGGGATTAGCATTGTAAGTATCGTCGATTAAAGTAATTCCTTTAAGTTCGATCCGCTCAAACCGTCCCGTTGCCGAGTGGTAGTTGGCTAACGCCCGCGCACTATCCGGTAAAGCTACCCCAAAATAATCCGCCACTACGGCGGCGGTGAGGGCACTATAAACAAATTGTTCGCCGTAAACCGGCATATTAACTTGGGCAGTTTGGTTGCGATAACTTAGATCAAAATGTAACCCGCTCCCACTAACCGCGATATTTGAGGCTATAGCGTCCGCCCCAGACGCTAACCCAACAAATATTTTTTTAGCGGTGGCCTTCTGCGCCATTAGATTAGTTAGTTCGTCATCTCGATTTAAAATAGCTAACCCATTCGATTTAACTCCAGCGATCAGCCTGCTCTTTTCCCCCGCTAATTCCGACTTGCTGCCAAAGAACTCCAAATGCACATCGCCGATATTAGTTAACACCCCGATCTCCGGGTGTAGCCATTTCATAAAGAAAGCAATGTCGCCCGGCCGATCCGCCGCTAATTCCAATACCAAGATCTGCGGATAGCCAACCTGTTTAAATAGTTTACGGACCCCCGCTTTAGTTAACCGGCCAATATCTTTGATGGTGAGCTTAGTTTTATCTCCATCTGCCGTCCCGGTAAAGCTGGGGTCAATAATAGTAGCGGCGACACCAAACTCGGTATTCAGGTTGCCCGGGGTACTATTAATGGTCACCCCTCGGCTCTTTAAGCCACTATCTAACACTAAAGCGATAGCATCTTTGGTGGATGTTTTACCCGTACTGCCAGTGATCGCCACGATCCGAGGCTGATACTTTTTAAGTATCCGATCAGCCAACCACCATAACCAGATTTTGAGGAATTGATGTTTCATTCTTCATTCTTCATTTTCCATTCTTCATTCTAATCTATTCCCTGTCGTCATTCCCGCGCAGGCGGGAATCCAGACATAAACAAAAAATAATTTAGTTATTTTTCTGGATCCCCGACCCGGACTTCGCCTCCGGCGAGCCGATCGAGGATGACGGGAGGGGGGGATTATTTCTCCGGCGGGATCTGCCAATAGTTGAGTAAGAAGTTGGCAATGTCTCCGAACAACGGCGCTGCCGAGCTCTCGGCAAACTGAACATCTTTTGGCCGATCGATCCTGGTTAACATTACAAACTTAGGATCCTCCACCGGTCCAAAACCGATAAATGTACCAATAGTGGGACCCTCCTCGTAGCCACCCCCTTTCGGGATCTGGGCGGTTCCGGTCTTACCCGCGATCCGATACCCCGCTACCCCGGCTTTTTGACCGTGTCCCCGCTCTACTACGCTGACCATCATCGCGGATACCAGCTGGGCTGTCTGGGGTTTAATGGCCTGGCGCACCATCTGAGCGTCTACAGAGACCGCTCCAGAGGGATAGATAATCTTATCGACAATATGGGGTTTCATCAACTTCCCCTGGTTGGCCAGCGCCCCCACCGCAGCCACCAACTGAATTGGGGTGACCGCGATACCCTGGCCAAACGCCATTGTGGCCAGATCTACCTCGCCCCATTGGCGGTATGGCCGAATGCTGGCCGGGGTCTCGCCATCCAGCTCCACCCCGGTCGCTGCATCGAACCCTAAAGCATTCAGGTATTTATAAAACAAGAATCGACCCAATTTTTGCACCACATAGATCGCACCAGTGTTCAACGACTTTTCTAATACCTGTGTCATAGTTTGAACACCGTTGGCTTTTAGATCGGAGTTTTTGATCGTCCGATCATCGATCTTAACTTCACCAGTATCGGTATAGGTAGTGCTGGGACTGACCAAACCAGCATCGATCCCCGCCGCCATCGTCAGTACCTTAAACACCGATCCCGGCTCGTACACCGACGAGACGTTGGGATTACTAAAATTCTCTAACGCATACTCGTTATAGTAGTTGGGGTTAAAGGTGGGGTAACTGGCCATCGCTATAATTCGCCCGGTCGATGGCTCCATAATTATTACCTCACCACCGGTAGCGCCATGCTTTTCTACCGATTCCTTAAGTTTTTTCTCCACGTAGTACTGCACCGCCCGATCCAACGTTAGCACAATGTTGGCGCCGTTCTCTGGGTCGATCACTTTTCTGCTCCCCACCGCGATCTGGGCGCCCAACGAACTCTTTTCCACTTGGGCGTTACCTTCTTTACCACTTAACTCACCGTTAAAGTAACCCTCCAGACCGTACTGCCCTGACATATCTCGGTTAACAAATCCCAACACCTGAGCCGCCAAACTATCCTCTGGGTAGTAACGATACTCTTCTGTGCGTAAATACACCCCCTCCAGATCAAGGGCTTTAATCTCGTCCGCTTCCTTTTTCTCGATCCTCCGCTTTAACGGCGCTACATAGACCTTGCCCGATTTCATCGTTTCAACTAATTTACTTTCTTCGATCTCAGTGCCGGCCAAATAGGGCATCAGCTTAGCCGCCACCAATTCGGGTCGCTGGATCTGAGTAGGAACAATATTTAGGTTATACAGCGATACGTTAGTGGCTAACGGATAGTAATCCTTTAGCTGATCATCGTAGACCAGTAGTTTACCCCGTTCGGCGGGTAGCTCCTCGTTAACGTTGCGCTGGTCTTTAGCCATCGCCACAAAGGTGGCGTGTTCAAAAACCTGTCGCTGGACCACTCGACCGACAACCAAAAGTAGCATCAGGGCAAAACAGATACCAATGATGCTCAAACGGTTTCGCTGTAAAGCTTCCGCCGTAGCGCTATACGTCATACAAATATTATACCTCGCCCACTCGAGCTGAGCCTTTTTGTTCCGCCATCGGAGGAGGGGCGTACTGAAATGAGCTAAATCTTTTAGGGGGTGAAGGAGGTTATACCTCCGAGAACACCCAGAAGATTTAGCCATTGAATAGCCCCGACGACTGGCGGGCGACTTTGGTTACTTTCCTCAAGCGGAAAGTAACAATAAATTAAAGGTTAATAGAAACGCTATCGATAGATTCTTCGCTAACGCTCAGAATAACGAATAAAAAAACGGCCCGAAGGCCTGGATCCTGAATAAGTTATTTTATAGAGCCTACGGCAGTAAAGTGTTTCCAGGATGACAAAAGTGTGGTTTAGCGGGAAGCCAGATAGCCGGTATCTTCCATATAGGTCATCCCACTCATCTGAATCATCTTGGGGATATAGGTTACCGCCTCGGCATCTTTATTCTCGTCGGTAGTCGGCATCTCTTTGTCGATAGTCGGCTCTAACACCCGGCCAGTTGGTTTGCCATCTTCGCCGATCTCGATCTTTTCTTTGGCTCCCCCTTCGATCACCGCCAGAGATTCTAATCGAGCCGCTTCCAGCGCTAATCGCTCGTTCTCGGCTACTGCCGACTGTTGCTCTAACTCCAAGGTGTGTAGTTTAGCGCCTTTAGTTGAAACAATATTGATCGAGGTAACGTATAACACGCCCACCACCAAGAACAGCGCTACCGAAATGGAGCTGATCGAGAGAATCCCCCAACGCATCTTCTTAAACCGGTTGAGGTTCAACATGCTCTTGGGTGACAGGCTAATTTTAGGAGATGACCAACGACCCATTATATTTTTTGAATAATTCTTAGTTTGGCGCTCCGAGCCCGGGGATTACTCTTTATCTCCTCCCGCGTGGGCACGATCGGCTTTTTAGTAATTAATTCTACCAGACCGCGCTTACTTGCTTCTTTGAATATGCGTTTGACCAACCCATCTTCTAACGAGTGGTAGCTGATCACGGCTAATCGCCCACCCGGATTTAACTGATCCATTGCTCTGGGGATCGCCTGTTCGATCAAACCCAACTCGTTATTAACCGCCATCCGTAAGGCCTGAAAGGTTTGAGTGGCGGGGTGGATCCGACCCTTACGGCCGCCCTTAGCTCTAATAACGATCTCCGCCAACTGCTTTGTGCTCACGATCCGACCCTTCTGTCTATGTTCGAAGATCGCTTTGGCCACCTGCCTCGAGGCGTGTTCCTGACCTAACTTATAGATCAGATCAGCCAACTCCTCCTTGGAGTAACTGTTAACGATCTCCTCGGCTGTTAGCCCCTCGGATCGGTCGAACCGCATGTCTAAAGGTGCGTCTGTATTAAAAGAAAAGCCTCGATCGGTAGAGGCTAATTGAAGAGATGATAAACCAAGGTCAAATAATATTGCGTCAGCTCGGCTGTATCCGTGGTCTTGAAGGATGTCGCCAACATCAGTGTAACTGCCGTGGACAGCCACCAAACTATCTTTGGATTTTGTGCTACGTAAGTTCGAACGAGCGATTTCGATTGCCTGATCATCTTTGTCGATTCCGATAATTATCCCCCGAGGGCCGATCGCACGAGCTATTGCTATTGCGTGTCCACCTGCCCCCAGCGTGGCGTCAATTACCACGTTACCGGGAGACAGATTAAGCCCATCAACCACCTCGGCAAGTAGAACTGGGATGTGAGTCGGTTGATTCAATTGATATGGTTATTAATTCTTAATGTCATCCTGAGTAAAACGAAGGATCTATAGATTCTTCATCCGCCAGCTGGCGGATTCAGAATGACAAGTGATGGTTTTTTAGTAGTTAGCGGGGCAAAAGATCAATTTTGCTTTTTGATTTCCCTTGGGTGGAGGGAAAGTATCACTTAGGAGGTGAAAATGTTGGCAAATTGTTGTGTGCGGATAATTCCGACAGATGATAAAGGTTCAGCCCCGCTAACTACCCCAAATTTTCAAAAGGTTAAATGAACAACTGCTCTGCCATACTGGCGGCATCTTTCTCTGTTTTGGTTTTGTATTCCTGCCAAGCTTTTGCATCCCAAATTTCCAAGCGATTCAAAAGTCCAGCAACAATCACACCGGATTTAATTCCGGCATAAGTTAGAAGATATTTAGGTAACACCACTCTCCCTTGTTTATCGGGCTGCACATCCATTGCACCGGCTAACATTAATCTGGCAAACGCACGAGCATTGGATTGCGAAATAGGCGTGGCATTAATTTTATCTGCCAACTTCTTCCACTCATCATTGGTATAAAGGAACAAGCAGCCTTCTAAACCCTTGGTCACTACTGCTCCGGCAGCTAAGCTACCGCGAAACTTGACCGGGATGGCCAATCTGCCCTTATCATCTATAGAATGCGAATATTCTCCGATAAACATTTGTCCCCTTTCACTCTCCACTTATCCCCACTTTTCTCCACAACAAATCCATTATAGCCCACTCTGATATCCTATCAACCCACTTTATTATCCACATACAAAAAATCCGCTTGTATAGCGGAAAGTTTTTGTTTTACAGGTGATAATTACACGAATCGTCATCCCGAGCACCTGCAAACGAGCATAAATTCTATCGAGGGATCTATTACCAGTGGCCTGTTAAACCAGATTCCTCCACGTTGGTCGGAATGACAACGGAAAGAGGTGCTGTTTTGGAACCAGCGTAACTCACCTGATCACCTAACTGCTCTTCAATTCTTAGCAGTTCGTTATACTTGGCTACCCGCTCGGAGCGAGCCGGCGCCCCACTCTTAATCTGAGTAGCTCCCACGGCTACAGCCAAATGCGAGATGAATGTGTCTTCGGTCTCCCCGCTCCGATGACTGATCACCACCGAGAAGCCCGCCTGCTGTGCTTGCTTAATGCAGTTTAAAGTTTCTGTTACCGTACCGATCTGATTTAACTTAATCAAAATGCTGTTACAACTTTTTTCATCAATCGCCCGCGCCAATCTTTTTAGATTAGTTACTAACAGATCATCCCCCACAATCTGCAGTTTATCGCCCAATTTGGTGGTCATCTGTGCCCAACCCGACCAATCATCTTCACTTAATGGATCCTCAATGCTAAATATCTGATGCTTGGTTATTAATTGATCATAGAAACTGATCAGCTCATCGCTATTTAAGTTTTGCCTATCTATTACATACTTTCCGTCTTGGTAAAACTCACTGGCAGCACAGTCTAACGCCAGCCAGAAGTGAACTCCTAATTCGTAACCGGCGCTCTTGATCGCTTCGGCGATCAACTCTAAGGCTTCCTGGTTACTTTTTAGCGCCGGGGCAAAACCGCCCTCATCACCCACATTGGTAGCATAACCATGTGCTTTAACTATCTTTTTAAGCGATTGATAAACCTCTGCTCCGGCTCGGAGAGCCTCACCGAAAGAAGCAAAACCGATCGGTGCGATCATAAACTCTTGAATATCAACATCGTTATCACCGTGTCGGCCGCCATTAATCACATTCATCAAAGGTACCGGGAGCTGATTGCCACCACCCAGATATGCATACAACGGCTGACCAGCCGCCTCGGCCGCCGCTCTCGCCACTGCCATGCTCACCGCCAAAATGGCGTTGGCCCCCAGGTTGGTCTTGTTTTCCGTCCCATCCAGCTCGATCAAAAGCCGGTCTATCCCCGCCTGATCTGCTACATCATGCCCGAGCAAGACTGGAGCGATTCTGTCTCTGATATTAGCAACGGCCTGCTGGACCCCTTTTCCCCTAAACCGTTTTGGGTCACCATCTCTAAGCTCCAAAGCCTCATGGCTCCCGGTGCTGGCGCCACTGGCCACTGCCGCTCTTCCCCTCACGCCGTCATCCCTGGCCGCGCCCTGCGGACTCGTCCGCGGGCAGGCCAAAACCACCTCGGCCTCAACCGTGGGGTTACCCCGAGAATCCAGAATCTCCCTGGCTTTTACCTCTTGGATCCGGCTCATACCTATATAGTAGGCCGGCCGGCCTACTATGTCATCCCGATCTCCAATTTTTGTCATTCTGAATCCGCCAGCGTGCGGATGAAGAATCTAGTCCCGGCTTGCCGGGACGCTGCGCTAGATCCTTCGTTTCACTCAGGATGACAACGCTACTTTACGATAATAGTACCGGTCTGGCTGGGATTGAGATCGTTGTGATAACCAACCACCTGGGCCTTGGTGAAGGTGAACGAATAAGTTCCCCCAACCTTTATCCTCTGCTTAGCATCAAATCCCGGCACACTGGTATGAGTAGGACACGGGTCCGCGGCTGGCCAAACATCAGCGCCAGTTCCTCCAGGCACATAGGTTGCTACGTCCCCCTTAAAAGTTGTGGTAGCATCATCACCCATGTTTTCGAAGATAATGGTGTCCCCCACATTGATGGTGATACTCTTCGGCGTAAATTCACCATTGCCATAA
>JBAZHL010000014.1:0-15052 GCA_041652335.1 Patescibacteria group bacterium
AAATGATTGATCCACCGGGATCTTGCGGAAGCGGAGATAATCGGTACCCTTACGGCCAAAGGCTACCACCATTCGTTTATCGGCCGGCGTGTCTAACCAGACCCGAGAATTGATTAATGTTTTGATCAACTGTTGGTTCATCCCGCCACACAGACCTTTGTCGGAGGAGTAAAGTACAAACACCTTTTTCCCATCAACCGCGTGATCCGCCTGCCAACGGGGGACCTCGATCCCATGGAGTTCGCTGGTCCACAGACGAATTAACTCACTCGCAAAATGACGAACCGATATGGCGGTCTTCTGCAGCTGTTTCATCCGCGAGGTCGCTACCAACTGCATCGCCTTGGTGATCTTGCGAGTATTGCGAGTAGCCGCGATCTTACTTTTTACTTCGATCAGAGACGCCATAAGTAATTATTATTTGAGAATTTCGGTAATGTGCTGCTTAATTAATTTCTCAGCTTCTTCGGTTAGATCTTTTTCTAACTCAATGATCTGAACTAACTTCTTGCCTTTTTGGCCAACACCGTGGATAAGATTTTTTAGTACATCGGGGATCTCGGAGACAGCATATTTGTCCAGATACCCACGCGAGGCGGCGTATAACACTACGATCTCTTTCCACAAACTATATGGTTTGCCCTGCTCTTGGTTAAAAGCGTTAACTATCGCTTTACCCCGGTTTAAGGTCGCTTTGGTCTTATCGTCCAGATCGGAGGCAAACTGAGAGAAAGATTCCAACTCGTAGTACTGAGCCAGATCCAACTTAACGGTACCGGCAACCTTTTTCATTACCTTGGTCTGAGCTGCACCCCCCACCCGAGAGACAGAGATACCCACATTGATGGCAGGTCTGATCCCCTTGTTAAACAGGACACCGTCCAAGAAGATCTGACCATCGGTAATGGAGATGACATTGGTAGGGATATAAGCGGAGACATCGCCAGCTTGAGTTTCGATGATCGGGAGCGCAGTGATCGAGCCGCCGCCATTATCTTTGTTAAGCTTAACGGCTCGCTCAAGCAACCGAGAATGGAGGTAGAACACATCACCCGGGTAGGCTTCTCGTCCCGGTGGGCGCTTAAGCAACAACGATATTTCCCGATACGATACGGCGTGCTTGGATAGATCGTCGTAGATAACTAACACATCGAGTCCTTGATCGCAGAAGTATTCGGCCACCGCCGCGCCAGCGTAAGGCGCCAAGAACTGTAAGGCGGCATTAGAGGAGGCCGGGGCTGAGACGATAATGGTATAGTTCATCGCTTCGGCCTCGCGCAACTGCTGATAGACCTGAGCTAATTTTGCCTCACGTTGGCCAATAGCCACGTAGACGCAAACCACCTTGCTCTCTTTTTGATTGATGATAGTATCAACCGCCAAAGTGGTTTTACCGGTCTGTCGATCGCCGATGATCAGCTCGCGCTGACCCCGTCCGATCGGTACCAAAGCATCAATTGAGGTATAGCCGGTCTGGAGCGGTTGCCTCACCCCTTCCCTTGTCATTACCCCGGGAGCCACCTTTTCTAATGGATACCGAGCGGATGATTTAATGTGGCCGCGTCCATCTAAGGGAGTGCCTAACGGATCAACTACCCGCGAGACTAAAGCCTCGCCTACAGGAATAGACAACAGGGTGCCAGTAGAGGCGACGAAAGCGCCCTCGGATACTGTGCTGGTGTCGCCCAGGATCAAAGCCTTAGCCAACCCCTGCTCTAAGTTCATCACCAAAGCCTGCGCTTTGGCATCTTTAATATCTACCACCTCACTCATCCGCAACTGGGGCAAGCCAGAGATGGCGATAACTCCATCGGCAACGGATTCGACAATACCATACTCTTGCTTGTCGTTACCTTTGTGCTTAGTCTCGGTCAGTACACTTTCGACTTGGTGGAGAAATTCGGTCAACTGGGTTGATTTCATCGTAAAAAGATTATGGATTAAGACTTAGATGTTTTGATTGACGATAAAGCTTTGATCTTGCCGAGCCAGGAATGATCGATCAACCGACCGTTACGATAGATCATTAGGCCACCCAACAAGTTAATGTCGGTGGCAAAAGTAACAAAATCAGTTCTAAAATGTTTGCGAATTGCTTTTTTAAAATTGGCATCCAACGCCACTGGAGATTTAATAATCACACTGCCCTGCTCTGGGTTTAACCGACGAGCCAATTTAGCCAGGCCACTCTGGGTTTGATGGACGGTGCTAACATTTAGCAGATAGCCAAACCACCGGTTAACCAAACTGGTTTGAGACAAGTTTTTTAAAATATCTACTCTGTCTTTAGCGGGCAGCAACCCTAAATCGTTCGGCAACGCATCAAAGGCTGGTAATAATTCCGAGTTGATATTAGCAGCTAAACGCCTGGCCAAACCTTGGGCGGCCACCGATAACCGATGAGTGGAACCAGCCACTACTCCCTTTAATAGTTCGGCTACTGTGGCGGCCTCAGTTCCTTCTTCCGCACCATACGCAACTACTATCCCGGACATCATTTAAGCACCTCCTGCTTCTGGTCTTCCCAGGTTTGCTTAACGCTATCCGCGATATCATCCGGGTCGATCCGTTCGCCCAATATCTTAATCAAAACCCGCTGGATCAGAGCTACCATATCCGACTCGGCCTGATTAACCAGCGACTTCTTTTCTTCTTTAATGACCGCCCGAGCCTCTTCTAACAACTTGGTTCGATCGGCGTCCGCGGCCGCTAATAGTTCTGACCGACGAGTTGATATCTCTTTCTCTAATTCGGCTCGCTCTGCCTCTAAATCCGCCTTCAGCTTGGCCTGTTCCTTAGCCGCCTTATCTAAGGTCGCGTCCAGCTCTCCTTGGATCCGCTCGGCCGTTTTTAGATTATTTTCGATCTGTCTGCGGCGAGCATCGATCGCCTTGATGATCTTGGGAAACACCAAATAAGCCAACACTGCCCAGAGAACTCCAAAGTTAACCAGGTAGACCAGCATCCCCCACCCATCAATGCCGAGTTTGGCGACTTGCTCCATAGAGAAAGGGGTTAATTACCAATAACTAACAGATAACTCGATCTGCAAACGATCTCGACCCCCAAAAGGATCAAAACCGCATAATTAAGCTGCAAATAGAATGATCAAAGACACTACCAAACAGAAGATGGCGATGGATTCGATAACAGCCATCGAAACGATCATGTTGGTAAAGATCTTATCGGCGGCTTCGGGGTTACGACCAATCCCCTCGATACCCTTGGTGGCGATTGAACCTTCACCTAAGGCGGGACCGATCGAACCGATGGCCATACAAGCGGCAGCAGCGATGAGCTTCATTACTTCTGGAGTCATATCTTTACTTATTAGCTTATAAAATAATTAAACCTAATGGTGAGCGGCGGCAGTCGAATTAGCCAGCCGACTGAGATACTGAACAGACATCAGACAAAAAACCACTGCCTGGATCGCTCCGACAAATATCCCCAGGACGTATAAAGGTGTAGGGACGATGAAGCTAGTATAGACGGAAATCCCCACCACGACAATCCCCATCAGCTCTCCAGCAAAGATATTGCCAAAGAGACGAGCGGAGATCGAAATAACCTTAGCCACCTCGTCAATTATCTCCAATAGGCCCAGGAATGATTCGAGGAACCAATTAAGCAGATCCCCAATCGAACGGACCTTAAACAGAAGCTCCAGCTTGATAAAATGGGCAAAATGCCGCCGGGGCGAGATCGATATAGCTATCAGATGGCTGCTGACCACCACCATCAGCCCAAGAGCCAGTGTAAAGGAGAAGTGGGTGGTTGGTAAGCGGAAGATCAGCTCGTGATCCATCACCACGCTCAAAAAGGGTAGAAGCATAAACTGGTTGCTGATAAAAATAGCAAAAAACAGGGTCAGGATCAGGGGCAAGATGCGCTGAGCCAAAACCGGGTCGTTGAACCCCAGATCTACCTTATCTTTAAACCAGACGATCACCCCCTCAAAAACAGACTGAATGCGATTAGGGACGATCCGAGAGGTGTTAGCCGCATAGAGACCGACCCCGATCAGCAGAATACTGATCAAAAAAAACGCCAGATGGGCATTAGTTATGGCCACCGGGCCAATCTGAAACAGGACTTCGGGGACTAACCCCAGGTGGTGTACGGTGCGAGTCATAAGATATAAAAACGTTAATTTCCAGGGATTATAGCTTGAACCGCTGCTTCAATCGACGATAGATAGCATACTGGCTGATGGGGAAAGCGACCACGATACCCGTGATGAACAACCAGGGGCGCGTGCCAAGCAGATTATCCAGGTATCTCCCCAAGAAGGCAAACAACCCAACTATGATCAAAATGGTAACCGTGGCATCCAGCCAGCGACGGGGTGCCTCCGAGATAAGCCGATTGGCTTTTTCGCGAGCCTCAGATTGTGATTGCGTATCTGTCATCAGAGTATAAGATAGCACAGTCGCTAATTTTAGACAAAAAAGGCCGGCCAACCTACAGGGCCGGCCGGTAACGTTATAAGGGTAGGGCTATGCCCAAAATATGGGGGGCCTGCCCCCGTAAGATAGGCCATTTCTGGCAGAAACAGAGGCTTAAGCCTCGGCGTTGCCAGTTACACACTCCCCTACGACCCATTCGTCGCCGTTACGTTCAACATAGAGACCAATAATGGGCAGAGCGGCAAACCCCTCGTCCCATCCCCGAACTGCCTCCACTGATTTTTTGATATCCTCGAGGTGCCGTTCACGGCTAACGGGATTACCAGCACAGTCCTCATGACCTGAGACAATCACAAACTGGGGGTGATGGTGGGATAGCGATACAAAAGCATCTGTCTTGATGGCCATCTGTCGATCGGAGGCCGATTGACCCGCGATCGAACCGGACAAGATGCCGTCTAACCCGGGTGCCGTGACATAATCCACGTGAGCGATCTCCGGGAAATTTTTTTTCAACCACTCTTGGAGCGGTCCAATATTCCGGCCGTCGATGCAACATAGAACCAAACCAAATGTTCCGTGATTGGTACTACCTTGTGATATCATTTTGATCTCCCTACCTGTTGATATAACCCAATAACAACTGTGAACTTAACACGAATAAAAATGTTCGTCCAGCCCAGTTATACAAAAAACAGTATCTGCTAATCTAACCTTCAAAAGACATATTTTTATATCCCGCCCCGGCTGGTACAATGAACTGCCCTAACGTTAGGGATAATTCTGCCTCATACAGTCACACACAGGAGAAGATAAAATGACGTTAGCACAATTGATGCGGCACTTCTTCGCCCTGTACGGGCCGCGCAATCGGGTGTTCCTTGATAGTTGGGTACAACGAACTGCCTTTCTCGGTGTAGCAGTGACCGATCTCAGTAGGGGTCTGCGTCGGGGCATCGATCATGACCTGCAGATCGTCGGGACTGTGCGCATTGTCTCTCGCGTCTTCTGCGTTGCCGAACACTTTGGCGAGCACTTGCCATTTTTAGAAGTACTTTGCAGTAAGTATTCATCAGTCTGCTCGTACTGCGCACACTCACCGTGTGTATGTAAAGCCACCCGGTCCGATGCTCAATTGGCGACCATGATATCGATCGCTCAATTTAACTGGAGTTTAGCCGAGTGGTCTAAACACTTCGCACAATTGTACGGCACCGCCAACTCTAAATTTTCGACTGAGCAACTGCTCCTTCGACTCGAAGAGGAGGCAACTGAAGTACTAACTCTGGCAATGTCCGCTCCGAGCTCCAGCGATTCCGCATCTATTATCTTGCGAAAGATAGCCGATGAGTTAGCCGATACCTTTGGCTGGATCAATGCGATCGCCAATGCTTTAGGGATAGATCTGGAGCAAGGTCTACTGGATCGTTACTACCCAGACTGCTGGAAGTGCCATCGCAACCCCTGCGAGTGTGGACCGTTCGACCACCACCAGGTAAATTGGGCCGAGCTCGCCCAAGGATAAGGCACCAACCAACAACACTCGAACATAGCGGGCGCCTACTTGGCGCCCATTTTTATTACCAGGTTTGATAGCTCACAGAATTTATCGCAAAACCCTTCTTTTAACCCGGTCTAAGAAATCTTTTTTGAGCCGACGATACTTAGCGCCATCGCCCTTTGCCTCCTTAGCTGCTAAACGTTTGAGCTTGGCGTACTCCATCGCCACCACTTTATTTCTGCGTAGATAATCTCTAACCGCAATGGCTCTACGCCAGACCCGGCTCCCATCGGGAGTTAAATGAACATGCACCCACCGCTCACATCCGGCCCACCGAATAGTTCGCTGAAGAAATTTTCTGTCCTTGCCTCCACCCGTTCCAGTATATTCATATCCGTGCGCAATCAATTTCTTTAGCGCACCATCCATTGATCGTTTTAGCACCGACACCATCACATCAATTATCCCCTTGCCGCCCAAGCCGGGTACCGCCGAACTGCCAAAGTGCTCAATTAATGCGGTTGGTAAAATTTTATGCAACCTTCTTTTCTCATACGCGAACAAGGCCGGAAACTTTTCCGAGTATTTTCTAAATACATACTTTTTGGGTTCCCCTACCACACCCCTATTTTACCCCGTTAGAGATTGCCCGGACAGCTAACAAATTAGTACCAACCGAAACAGAATGTCACACGAATGTCATAATCTACGGTGTACGGCATAGCTCTGTCGGATCTCTAACGGGGTTTACCTCTTAATAAAAATGGCGCCCCCTCGCAATAGGTTTTGCGATTGAGCGCCGCGTTTCGATTGACTACGCTGTTGCTAACTCCAGCCCCTGGCGTCGGACGTGAATATACGCCCTGATATGCTTGTACCTCTCCCGGCCGATCATGAACAGTAATTGATCACAGTAGCACCCGTCCCACAGGGTGTGGTCAGGGATGACCGCTACTGGATCAAAATTATTCCGCTGGAATGCTCCGGCGTATTCCAGATCGTAACCAGGTACCGCACAATATATTCTTCGCAAGCTACTGTAGTTGCCGAACAGACGGTTAACGAACAGGGCAAAAGATAGCTGTCCGATCCCCAGTCTGCCTTGGACCTTTGGGTCCATAAAGATAGACACGTACACCCAACCGTCTGATGGGTTATAGTCATAGGAACAAATTGTTCCCACTCCGTAACCATCATATTCGATCATCATTCTGATGTGTCGGCGCGATCCTTCCGCTGCTTGGAATCCGTCTTGGAAGTCATCCTCGTTTAACCAAGACCGATCGATACACCAAGGCATGAAGGCAAAGAATTGGCCGTACCATTCATGTAACTGACGGATATCGTCCGCCGGCTCAAATGGCCTAAGCAATACTTTTCGGGACATCAGTATCCCATCGTCGCCCATAACTCACCGCCCGCATCATAGTTTTACTGTGGCCGATCCCGGCCTTGTCAAACAACGAGATCATCGTTGCCTCCCATTCTCGCAGCAATCGAAGTGATCCGGTAATGGGTGTCTCTGCCGTTCTTTTAGCCTTGCTCGCGAGTAGCCCGCGCAGCCGCCCGTTCCGCTGCCTGAGCCTTTTGGGCCGCTTTCCGTTGCTGGTCAGTTTCGGCAGATGACGGTCCCGGAGGGCGTCGCTCACGTAGCATATCTCCCATCCCAATCGGTGACCCGGCGTCCACTATCTCCAATTCGACCCGCTCGATCTTATCCCGTAACCCACCCACTACCACTGTCTCGATGTAGGCCCAACCGATCATCACCGCCCCAATAACCGCCCCCCAGAAAGCGATCTTTATGGGTATAAACGGAGAGGTCTGCGTGGATAGAAACAGGAACAAAAACACCAGCAAGATGCCCACGATGCCCAGAGGTAGGATCCAGAGACTATGACGCCTCTCTTGCTCCTCCCACCTCAGTTTTCTATTGTGGAGTTCCCAGACATTTACATCTGACGACGACATAGCTTGCCTCCTCGCAAGAGTATGACTGCAAAAAGTGATTACTGCCTGAATGTTCAGGTACGACAACCACGCTTCAACATACCAAAAGCCCACTCCCGGTCAAGCCGAAGCGCTAACGTAGTTTATTTGCCAAAAACTCTCTCAATCCGGAGATGGAGATCCGCTCCTGCTCCATCGAATCCCGATCCCGCACCGTTACAGCGTTATCGTCTACGGTCTCAAAATCAATCGTAAAGCAGTAAGGCGTTCCGATCTCATCTTGGCGGCGATATCGCTTTCCCACCGTTCCCGATTCGTCGTATTCCACAAAAAATTCCTGCCGTAACTCTTCGTAAATTTTTTTAGCGATCTCCACCACTGGCTCCTTTTTTACCAACGGCAAGATTGCCGCTTTAATGGGTGCTAATTTGGGATGTAGCGCCAAAGACACCCGCTGCTCACCTTTTACCTCATCCTCGCGGTAAGCATCTACCAAAAACGCCAAGGTGGCGCGATCTATCCCACCTGATGGCTCGATCACATACGGCACCATCTTTTTGCCATCGTCGTCTGTATACTCGATCGTTTGTCCACTGACCTTGGCATGCTGAGTCAGGTCGTAATCCCCCCGGTTGGCTACCCCTTCAAGTTCGCTCCAACCAAACGGGAACTCGTATTCGACATCACTCACCGCCTTAGCGTAATGAGCTAAATCTGATTTATCGTGTGCTTTTATTCTTAACTTAGCGGAGTTGATGCCAAGTGTGTGATACCACTTCTCCCGTTCCTTTACCCAATATTTAAACGTTTCGTCCGCATCCTTAGGATCAACAAAATATTCTAACTCTGCTTGCTCAAACTCTAAAGTACGAAAGGTAAAGTTACCTGGCGTGATCTCATTACGAAAAGCTTTACCGATCTGCGCGATACCGAACGGCAACTTAACCCTTGTGCTATCTAATACATTCTTAAAGTTAACAAAGATTCCTTGCGCAGTTTCCGGTCGCAGGTAGGCCACATTCTCTCCAGCAACCGGACCCACATTGGTCTGGAACATTAAATTAAACTGCCGGGCGGGAGTTAACTCGCCTTTACACTCGGGACATTTATCAGAGGTGATGTCGTCCCCTTTAAACCGACGCTTACATTGTTTACAATCAATCATCGGATCGGTAAATTCGGTGATGTGCCCAGAGGCTTCCCACACCTTAGGATTCATCAAAATCGCGCTATCTAAGCCCACAATATCTGAGCGATGTTTAACCATCGTCTCCCACCAAGCCGCTTTGACATTATTCTTAAGCAGCACTCCATATGGGCCGTAATCCCAGGTATTAGCAAATCCGCCATAGATCTCGGAGCTCGGATAGATAATCCCGCGCCGTTTACACAGCGCCACAATGTCCTTCATTAATGTATCGTTATTTTTCATACACCTATTATACCTGTCCTCGTTCCCCACGCCATCGGTCGCTTGAGCCCTACCCCCATTGAGCAAATTGCGTCATCCGGCGGCAAAACTGCCGCTATGGCGTGATCGTTGTCTGAGGCCAGCTACATGGGTAGCTGGCCGAGTTCGATCAATATAAGCCAAGTAAGGCAGGTTTTGGTAGCCGGATAGCAATTTGTGATTGGGGTGTCTTTTGGGGTGCCACCCCGTTTGGACAAGCAAATGGGGTGGCAAAAGAATATTAGAATAGATCCTTCTTCTGCTATACAGCAGAATCGAGGATGACAAACAAAAAGATTCCTGCCTTCGCAGGAATGACAAATAGTGTTGTTGGGATGACAGAGAAAGATTACTCCTTCTCGACTGTGACTTTAAATTCGCCGGATTTATCGCCAGAGTGAAGCTTTACAATGTGTTCACCTAAACTTTTGATCGGCTCATCTACAGATAACGATTCCGGATCAACTTCGAAATGAACTTTTTTGCTCAACTCCTCGGCCACTGTTTGAAGTGATATCGCCGCAAATAATTTATTAGTTGGCGTAGCTTTGCGTTGGAACACTATGTTAACCTCGGCCAGTTTATTTAGCACCTCCACCATCTTAGCCTGGTGCTCCGCGCTGCCCTTGGCCTTCGAAGCTTGTTGCAATTCCATCTCCTGCAATTTTGATTTGGTAGCCACCTCTGCCAATCCACGCGCTATTAAAAAGTTGCGGGCGTAGCCATCGGCTACTTCCTTTACCGTTCCCGGACCCCCCAGACCAGTTACTGCTTTTTTGAGAATTACCTTCATAGTAGTTTTTTCAGCTCTGATATTGCCTTATCTAACTGGGCATCCCCCTCTTTGCTGCTCTTTACTACTATATCAGGCTTCAGGCCGCCTTCGCTAATCGAGGTACCCGAGGGCGTAAACCAATGCGCTACGGTGATCTTGAGGGCCGAACCATCGGAGAACTCCTCTACTTCCTGTACGCTCCCTTTGCCATAGGTGTTCTCCCCCACCAATTGACCTCTTTTATTATCTCGAATCGCCCCAGCCACGATCTCGGCCGCGGAGGCGCTTCCCGCATCTACTAACACTACGATCGGTAGATCCTTGAGTTTGCCACTACCATCCGCGGAGAACGGAGTGGTCTTTCCGTCTTTAAATCTTTCCTCCACGATCATCCCGCCGGGAAGAAATTCGTTAGCCACCTTAACCCCCACGTCCAAGAAACCACCAGGATTGTTGCGCAGATCTAACACGATCACCTTGGCGTTCTCGCTTAAGATTCGAGCCACCGCTTTGTTGAATAGTTGCTCCGTGTCGCTCCCAAATTTGTTGATCCGCAAAGTGGCGATATCGTCTTTGATCTCTAATCGGACACTAGCCACCTTAACTACCTGACGAGTTAATTTAATGTCCTGCGGGTCACCGTTCCCATCCCTCCAGATCGTCAGTACTACTTCGCTACCACGTGTACCCTGGATCAAACTCACCGCTTGAATAATGGTCATCCCGGTCACTATCTGGCCATCCACCGCCAAGATCTCATCTTTTGGTTGCAAACCAGCGATCGCCGCCGGTGACCCCTCCAAGGCGGACACCACTAAAAGCCGATCACTAACAAATTCAATTTCAACCCCTACTCCTTCGTAAGTGCCACTTAAACTATTAAAGAACTCACTATTTTCTTCGGGAGTGCTAAACGAAGTATACGGATCACCCAAGCCCGCCACTGCGCCCTTGATCGTGCCGTACAACACACTTAAATAATCAATGTCGCCAATGTACTTGGTTTTCATCAGATCCAACACCGTTTCGTACAACCCAAAATTAGGCACTGCTTGTTCTGCCGCACCAAACCCGCTGCTAAACACCGCCGCAAAATTCTTAGCCGTTAAACGCTGCTGCGCCCCCTTAATAAAACCCAAACTATAAGTGATCGATAGCGCCACAATGACCAACACTCCATAGAGCGCCAATTTGGTTGGGAGGTTAGATGATTTGTTCCTACGCATTTACCCCGTTAGAGATAGGTAACCTAACGTTACCTACGCACTATTAGTGATATAAACATGAAAGTCGTCATTGAATTTGCTTAGTTCTGCCGATGGGGTTACCGTTAGGTGATCTCTAACTGGGTTAATCAATTAGATAGGCTAATGGATTGGTGGCCTGACCGTTTAACCATACCTCAAAATGCAGATGCGGACCCGTGGTCATCCAACCCGCCCCTGCGGTTCCTGGAGTGCCTCCGGTGTAACCAATGGTTTGGCCTTCCACCACATAAGCTCCAGCTGACGCCGCAAACCCAGATAAGTGGAGATAAACAGTGCTCATGCCATTGTCGTGGTTAACCACCATATAACTCAAGCCCTTGGCGCCACCATCCACTACCTTAGCCACCGTACCGTTATAGGGTGATTTGATTGGCGTGCCTTGCGGACAACCGACATCAATAGCGTTATGAGCCATACCAAACATTTTGGCATAATCGGCATCACGGAAGCCGGCAGTAATAGTACGATACGCGATCGGCCACCGCAATTTTAGATCCCCCGGATTAATTATCTTCTTGCCAGAGCCCCGGATGATAGCCGCCACCTCGTTAGCCACCGCCTGTTGTTGCGCCTTCGATTCCGCTAATTTCTGTTGATATTCCGATTCGCTCATCTTTAAGCCGCTGACGATCTGCGTCTTAGTATCCATCTGAATCTGCAGGCTCTGCTCTTCGATCGCCTTGGATTGGCGCACTTGCTCTAAGTGCTTGTCTTTATCTTCTAATACTGCTTTTTTAGCGGCCAAGCCCTGCTTTAGTTCGGTCAGCGTTTTGATCCCAACCGAGATATGATTTTGCACCCGATCTAAATATTCGATCCTGGTCATTAAATCCGCCATGCTGCTGCTGGTCAACAATATCTCCACAATCCCTTCGCGACGCGCCAGGTACGCTGCTCGGATCGCTTTTTGTAGGATCAGTTTCTGGCTCATCGCCTGCTCCTCCAGATCCACTAACTCCTTATTGGTTCTACCTTTTTCTAACCCGATCACTTCGATCTCGCTGCCTAAAGCTTGCAGAGTTAATTGAGCGGCTTCGATCTGCTGATCAATAATTTTAACTTGATTGTCTAAAGTCAGTCGCTGTTTTTTAACTTTATTTAAAGCCGCCTCTTGCTCTTCGATCTTTTTTTGCAACGCCTTAAGCTCTAACTGCTTATCTTCTAACACGTCAGCATATGCAAAAGTGGAGGTGCTGATGCACACCAGCGCCAAAACAATAACAATAATTTTTTTCCAGACTTGCTTCATTAATGCAGATGTTTTTTGGTGGAGAGGTAGCTACTCACCGCCCCTACGATCACTCCAAACAAAAGCTGCAATAAGAATATCTGCAGAGCAAACAATGGACTAATCGTAGTTGGGCTACCCAACGCGTCTAACGACAGGTACTGGCTTCCCAGATTAGAATTCAAGAACAGCCAGCCGGCTAACATTAATAGGAAAGCGGCTATTGCCCCAATCACGCCATACAGCATCCCCTCAATAATAAATGGCCACCTAATATACCAATCGGTCGCTCCCACTAACTTCATAATCTCGATCTCTTCTTTTCTGGTAAAGATCGTCATGCGAATAGTATTAAAGATGATCAGCAGCGCAATGATAATAAAGATCAGACTTAAAGATACGTCCGCGATGCCGACCATCCGATTAACCTTGCGCAGCTTATCGATAATATCTTGATTCTTTTTTAAGCCGGTCTCCAAGACCATTTTGGTATCATCCTTGGCCTCGATCTGAGTTACCACATCTTCTAACATGTAAGGATTATCAACCTTAATCTCCAAACTGGCCGGTAAAAAGCTGGCATCATCGCCGATCACCTCCAATAACTCCTGACTATCACTGTTATAAGCGGTATAGTTCTCTAACGCCTCAGTTTGCGATACATAGGTGATATCCTTTAACCCCTCAATATCTTTGATCCGATCTTTAAACACCATAATATCGCTCTCTGGCACGTACTCTTTAAAGAACACCGCTACGTCTATCCGCGAGTTGATCGCCTGAATAGTCTTATTAACCCCCACGTTAATACTGACAAACAGGCTAATTAAAAGCAGCGCTTGCATCATCATAAAGGTCGCAACAAGCGAGAGCCACCCGTTGCGCTTAAATCCCTGCCAAGCCGTTTTAATTACTCGCAAAAAAAGTTCCATTTACCCCGTTAGAATTAGGAAGCGTTTCAGCCTCGTTTTAATATACCTCTTGCCCATACCTGTTTTAAGATATTTTTCTCTGACTCGTGCGTCGTGATCGTCCAAACAAGCTTCGTAGTAAATTAGAGCGAACGGTCCCCTTCCTTTGGTAGCAGTCATCAGGTTAGAATTATGCTGGCTGAAACGCTTCCGCAGGTTATTGGTAGAGCCAGTATACCATTTACCATCTTTGGAACTTTGGAGAACATATGTGTATATCATTCTCAACCAATTCTAACGGGGTGAATTTACCCTAATCGATATTTTCCTTTTCGCCGATCGCTCATTAACTTTCCATCTTTAAACGAGATCACCCGCTTACCGATCGCATCTACGATCTCACGGTTATGTGTGGCCAAGATCACTGTGGTGCCCATTCGATTGATCTTTAGCAGCAGCTGCGAGATATCCCACGCATTATTAGGGTCTAAGTTGCCAGTTGGCTCATCCGCAATCAGGAGGCGAGGAGAAAACACTAACGCCCTGGCAATAGCTACTCGCTGAGCCTCTCCACCCGAGAGCTCCTTAGGGAAACTATCCACCTTGTCTTTGAGCCCTACCAACTCGATGATCTTCATTACCTCCCGCTTGATCACTCCTGTAGGTGCACCCGATACCTCCATGGCAAAGGCCACGTTCTCATAGACAGTTTTGTTGGGCAGGAGCTTAAAATCTTGGTAGACCACCCCGATCTGGCGCCGATAATAAGGGATGTAACGCTGGTTGATCAAGTGAATGTTTTTGCCATCGATCGTTACCTCACCAAAGGTGGGATACTCTTCACAAGTTAATAGCTTGATCAGGGTGGATTTGCCAGCTCCCGAGGGGCCAACTAAACTTACAAACTCCCTCGGCATAATGGCAAACGAGACGTTATCTAACGCCTTTTTGGTGCCGTAGTGTTTAGTAACACGTTTAAACTGGATCATACTAAAAATCCCCTCACCGCCATTATACTTTAACTTCCCTTTTCTTTTTCTGACAAAATTACGCTATTTATTAGTTCGTCTAAATTACCCTCTTCCAATACTTCTTTTATTTGATTGGTAGCAAAATTGCTCCGGTGATCTTTTATTTGATGATACGGATGCAATACATAGCTTCTAACTTGATGACCAAAATCGCCAGATTTATCCGCCGCCTTTAACTTACGCGTCTGTTCATCTCGCAATTCTTGATAGTGCAGGAACACTCGCTGCTTTAATAATTTCATCGCGCTCTCCTTGTTCTGCGTCTGCGACCTTTCGTTCTGAGCCGAGACCGCGATCTTGGTTGGAAGATGGGTAATTCTGACCGCCGAATCGGTAGTGTTAACCGATTGTCCACCGTGGCCAGACGAATGAAAAACATCGATCCTCAGCTCCTTCTCCGGCAGATCGAGATCCTTTAACTCGCCCATATCGGGGATGACCTCAACCAGAGAGAACGAGGTCTGTCTCAGATTTTGCGCGTTATAAGGAGACAGCCTAACCAGACGATGCACTCCTTTTTCGGCCTTCA
>JBAZHL010000015.1:0-14592 GCA_041652335.1 Patescibacteria group bacterium
CCTCCTGACATAAAATTTAAAATATAATTTCATCTATTATTCATACCTTAAGGCGGTGATCGGATTTAGCTTGGCTGCACGACTGGCCGGATAATAGCCAAACACGATCCCGATAATGGCCGACACGCTAAACGCTAACAGGACAGACACTAACGAAACTTGCGCCTGGATAATTCCAAAAACAGAAAGAATCACAGCGATTAACCAACCCAGCACGATCCCCACAAATCCACCGACGAAGGTTAGGGTAACGGCTTCGGCCAAAAACTGCAGACTGATATCTTTACTTTTAGCCCCAATGGCTTTGCGCAGGCCGATCTCTTTAGTTCTTTCTGTGACGGTAGTTAACATCATATTCATAATGCCGATACCACCGACCAACAGTGAGATACCAGCGATAGCGGCTAACAACATGGTTAGGGTGGTGGCTACACTCGACGCAGTTTCGACCAGATCTGCCTGGTTCATCACGCTAAAGTCGGCTGAATCTGGATCGCTAATATTGTGGCGGTCTAATAACAGATCGGTAACGTCTTGCTGCAGGGTCTCCATACTTTTAGCATCAACGGCTTGAACGTTGATGGTGCTCACATAGCTGGCTCCGGCTAATAGTCTTTGAGCTGTGGTAATTGGAACAAATATCATATCGTCCTGGCTGCCAAAACCGGTGCCGCCTTTGGCAGCGGTGAGGCCGATGATCTTAAACTCTAATTTATTAATGCGAATGCTTTCCCCCACCGGGTCTACCTCTTCGCCGAATAAATCGTCCCTGACGGTTGGTCCGATCACGGCCACTCGCGACATACTACTAACATTCTGGTCGCTAATAAAGACACCCGATTCAACCTCAATATTCTTGACGGTTGGATAGGCAGCAGTTACACCATCAATTGAGGTATTGGTATTCTGACCATTGCCAGTAACCTGATATCGACCGGATAGTTCCGGTGCCACCGCTTGAGCCAAAGATAAGCTGGTAGCGATCGCCTCCGCGTCATCCACGGTCAACGTTCGAGCCGAACCGCGGCTGGAGCGAACACTTGAACCAGTTGATCTTTGAGCTCCTGGTGTCACCATAATCAAATTTGATCCGATCGATTGAATACTGGATTCGATCGAAGAGCTGGTGCCTTGGCCGATGGCAACGAGAGCGATCACCGAGCTAATACCAATGACTATGCCCAACATTGTTAAACCCGATCTGGCCTTGTTGGCCGAGATGGCGATGTAGGTTTCTTCCATAATATCTGCCGTGGTCATAGTTTATTTGCCCTTTTTAGTTGGTTTATCGGATAGGATCTTGCCGTCTTTGATAAAGATGATTCGATCAGCGTGCTCGGCCACATCTTGTTCGTGAGTGATCAAAATAATGGTACGGCCTTGTTTATTAAGCTGCTTAAAGGTGGCTAACACGATCTCGCCGGTCTTGGAATCTAAGTTGCCGGTTGGCTCATCCGCCAGGATCAGGGCGGGGTTATTAACTAATGCGCGAGCAATGGCCACGCGCTGGATCTGTCCTCCAGATAACTGGTTGGATTGATGAGTAAAGTGAGCTTCGTCCAGCCCGGCAGAGCGAAGAGCATCCTCGGCTCGCTGTTTGCGTTCTTCCGCGTTAACCTCCGCATAGATCAGTGGTAACATTACGTTGCGCAACACGGAGGCGCGAGGCAACAGATTAAACGACTGGAAAACAAAGCCGATTTTGTCTTTTCTAATATCCGCTAACTCGTCATCACTCAGCGTCGAAACATCTTTTTTGTCTAACAAGTATTGACCATCGGTAGCTGTGTCCAATGCTCCCAAGATGTGCATCATGGTTGATTTGCCAGAGCCAGAAGGGCCCATAATTGCCACAAACTCACCATCTCGGATAGTAAAACTAACATCATCCAGTGCCTTAAATTTGGATTCGCCGGTTTGATACTCCTTAGTAATGTGCTTGACTTCGATCATGATTTTATTGAGGTGGCATCATCATTCCGCCGCCTCCCATACTCGGACCCTCGGAAGCTCCGCCGAGGATACTGGAGGTAGTTGATTGCTTAGTGGTTGATTTATTGGAGCTCTTGGCTGTGGTGGTTTTTATAATTACTTGGTCACCTTCATTGAGCCCAGACACTATTTCGGTTGAAGTATCATCGGAGCCTCCAATGGTAACCACTTGCTTTTTAACTGACCCCAACGAGATAGCCTGACCGATCTGACTTTCTTCCACATTACTGTTTGGCACCTCAACGTAACTGACTGATCCCTGAGTTTTAACGGCCGAGCTGGGAACCACTAATACATCCTGGGTAATCGAAGTGATGATCGTGGCGCTGGCGCTCATACCGGGTTTGATCCGCTCGTCCTGAGTGTCAAATGCGATAGTGGCGTTATAGCTGACCACCCCCTGATTAGTAGTGGCGATCATATCGACAGTGGCAACCGTGCCCGAGATACTTAGATCTTCGATCGCATCAAAGGTTACGGTAGCTTTGTCGTCTTGATGAACATTAATAATGTCCACTTCGTTCAACGATATGTCGACTAAACTCTGGGTGGTGATAATAGTGGCAACCGCTGTGCCAGAAGAGGCGCTATCGCCTTTTTTAACATTTACAGCAGCGATCATTCCATCAAACGGCGCGCGAATAGAATAGTCCGCTAAATTTCTCTGGGCGTTGTAAAGTGAGTTTTTACGTTGTGAGACAGTTAACTGCGCCGAGTCTAAATCTAAGGAGTTATCGCCTTCTTCCTGAAGGTCAGTCAGTGCTTCCGTCTTATCAACTAACGAAGATTTGCCGGTGCTAATAGAACTTTTGTTATTAAGTAATGAAGACAAATGAGAATTAGCCTTGCTGGTGTAGGAGGCGATGCTACTGCGGTGGGTAGCAAGCGAGCTCGGCACAAACCCCTCACGACCGGCCACTTGGTTGTTAACAAAGTTCAAAAAGTTATCTACATTTTTGACAGCATCAGAAATTAGTTTAGCCGTGTCATATGTCTCCAATAATAACTCTTCGACTTCTTCCGTATCGGAGTATCGGCTAAGTGCCTTGTAATCGAGGAAATTTTTGTCGTAAGCGGTTTTGGCCGTATCGTAACTGCTGACCACGCTATCGTAATAGGCAATGGCGTTGGTATCAAAGTTATTGGCCAGATCGTAGTAGTAGTAGAAATTTTGCCGCCCCGGTGAGTAGGTTGTGCCATACAATATGTCGGTCACCCCAGACATAACATTGGGCAGATCCAAAAACGCGTTGGAGATAGCCGTAAAGGCATCATCGTACGTTCTGGTCAGACTATCCTGAGCTTGTTCAACCGCATCCTTGGCATCCTCTAAAGAATCCACACTGGAGGATTTGACCTTCTCCAGGGATAGCTCAGCCGACCGCAGGCTAAGAGTGGCTTCCCGAACCGCCTGGGCAGCATCGCTGGCATCTAACTGTACCAACAAAGCGCCGGATTTTACCGACTGACCCTGAACCACCTTAACCGCCGTCACATCGCCAGAAGCCTTGGGTTTAATCTCGACTTGCTGTGAGGCTGATACCTGTCCGCTTCCAGATACGGTCGACATAATCGTCCCCTTGGCTACTGTGCCCACAGTGTAGGTGACCACCTGACTGCCGTTGGCGATGGTGCGGCCGATGCCCCAGATGGCTAAGACTACCACTGCGATCACCGCGGCGCTGATCAGCTTATGCTTGATGGCATAATGCTTAACCTTTTTGACCCCCTCTTTAAGATGAGAAAGAGATAATTTCATACAATTAATAAATAAACTCTATAACGACCCGCTCTCAGTCTGGATAAACAAACTGAGAAGATGCTGAGATTAAACATAGAAAAACGGCTCCGATAGTTCAGAGCCGTTTCGATCAGGATAAGATTGCTTATTCGGTGGTTTTTCCGTCAAATTCCTCGGGCTGGGCTATCGCGTCAGCCTTAGTGCTGCGAATCGTGCCATCGATATGCTCTGGTGGAGAGTAGAGGGTGTAAAGTTTAAGCGGGGTAGTGCCAGTGTTAACTACATTGTGATTAGCTCCGGCTGGGATGATCACCCCAAATCCGTCAGCTACTTCATGCTCGACGCCATCGATTGTGACCTTGCCGGATCCTTCATCAAACCGGAAGAACTGATCGACCGTTTGATGCACTTCAGCCCCGATCTCTTCACCTGGTTGCAGCGTCATTAACACCAACTGAGTGTAGTGGCCGGTGTATAGTACCCGGCGAAAATCAGTGTTGGCCACCGTCTCCTGCTCTAAATCAATCACATATCCCTTCATAGTTTCTCCTTCCCTGTCATCCTGAGCGTAGTCGAAGGATCTATCCAGATTCCTCCACTTCGGTCGGAATGACAGATTATATTTATGGTTTTGAATAGCGTTCTCTAATCAAATGCCAAACAGGCGGAATAAAAGAAACAACGATAATACCGATGACTATCAGATGAATATAGTCGCTTATCCCGGGAATAATTTTGACCAGATAGTATCCCGCCAAAGTCATTAATAAAGTCCAGAGCAATCCGCCAAGGACATTATAGAGCACAAAGATTCTATAATTCATCCGCCCGATCCCAGCTACAATCGGGACAAAGGTCCTAATTATTGGAATAAATCGGGCCATAACGACAGTCATTGGACCGTATTGCTCGTAAAAATTATGGGCGCGGATTAGATTTTTTTTATGGAACAACAGCGAGTCTTCTCGCTTGAACAACTTAGGTCCCACCGTTTTGCCAAAGGCGTAACCGACGTTATCCCCGACTACCGCCCCAACAAAGATAATAATTAGCAGAGCCCCGATCTGCAGATATCCCTGTGAGGCCAGCACCCCAGCCGTAAACAATAAACTATCGCCAGGTAAAAAGAAGCCAATAAATAATCCTGATTCAGCAAACACGATGCCAAATACCCCCAGGTATCCGATGGCCTTGATCAACTCAATTAGATTTTCGCCAGAAAACCAATCCACAGGTCTTATTATACCTGACATAGGTTATTTAAGGCCGAACAGCTCTGGAATGGTGGTTTTTAGGGCCTTGGCCACACCGTGAGCTAAGTTAAGTGATGGGTTGTATTTGCCCTGCTCCAGAAACACGATGGTTTCTCGACGAACACCAACCAATTTGGCCAGCTCGTCTTGGGTGATGTTTAACTTAAGCCTGAATTGTTTGATCTTGTTAGCCATATGATTATTGTTGGCAGACAGCAGTTGGCATCGGAGCGTCTGGATGGCCGTGCTCTACCCATTGACCGTTTTGGCAGACCCAGTCATCTTCACCACTAAAAAAACGCAGGCCCATTAAGATAAATGCCAGAATAATCACTACACCAACCACCAAGTAGTAGGTTTTGGTGGGCATTAGACGAATTCGGTTGTAGTAGCGAAACAACAACGAATACAGCAGCATCAAACCACAGACCGAATACGCTAACACATAAGCGACAACCTCAAATACCGGGTTGAGCGCTTTCTCGTAGAGTAAAACGAACATAGTTACGATCGCCACCCAACTAAAGATCTGAATCGCCCAGCGAGCAGCATGCCCACCGGTTTCGTAATCGCGCTCATCAGCAATCACTTCTTTTACCCTGCCTCTGGCCCAAAATAGAATTACTGAGAGAACCGTAACGCTGATCAAGGGGATCAGATAGTTCTCCACCGTTATACTATAGCCAACCAGTATGCCGACGATGATGGCCGAGACCATCTTTAGGGTTTGGAACTGTTTGAGAGACATAGTTAATAGTGTTAGAAATATACAACAATTACAATGTTATACATTTCTAACATTGGTGTCAACCCTACCAGCTGCCACCACCACCACCGCCAGCTCCTCCCCCAGAGACACCGCCACTCCCCGAGCTACTGGGATTACTGGCCAGAGTCGAAGCCATGTTGGCAGAGAGAGCATTCAGGTGAGAGGCAAAGCTATCGGCGGAGAACTGACCACCGGAGGTGGAAATGTACCAGAACGGGATATAGGCCGACTGGTGTTTTTCTTCGTAGATCTTGGCAAACGCTTTAGCCCAAACACCAGTTAAGCCAAAGATGATAGCATAGGGCAGATACTTTTCGAAGATACTTTCCTGCTCGTAGAACCGCATCCGATACGTTTCGGCTTTTTGCATATACAATTTAAATCCGCGGAGCTGATACAACGTCTCCGACCCCAGCTTGGTTCGTTTGGACATCAAAATCCCAAAGATGATCCAGACTATGCCGGAGATCCCTAAAGCAGTACCTAATGAAAAGCTATAAAAGATAATCGCCAACGGTACGCTGGCTATTAACATCACGCTACCAAAAATAAGAAAGATAACCTGCCAAATGGCACCACGATTATCGAAGAAGGATTTGATCGGCTCGTAGGCTTGGCGTTTGATCCCGGGAAGTTTAAGATAAAAACTATTTTTCTGATCAGCCAATGTCGTCTCCGTTCCGACCGTTAAATTATCTTCAAACAGATCGTTAAGCAACTGGTTCTCGAATGATCTAAGATCGGACACGTCTGTTTTAAGTAAGATCAACTTCCAATCTTTGCCAGCCAACCAACCTTCTTTTTTGATCTCCTCGATCTTAAGATATCCTCGTACCGCCAGATCAACGATCGTGGCACTGACAAATAGCGGATTCAAACTGCCATAGGTAGAAAGCAAGCCGGCTTCCATGGGCAACAAACCCTTGGGCGGATCGTACTCTACCACGATGGGGCCCCTAAATTGAGGATCTTGACCATACTTCCTCCATATTCGCCAGCCGAATAACAGTAACCCCAGCATTAATAGCCAATATAGAAAATGGCCGTAGGTAAACCACCAGCTCGGCTGATATAGCATCACAATATTACCCGGGAACTCTGCCCAGACCGTGATGCCGGTATTAGTTGGGATCTCCCCTGCCGTGACAGCAAAGCTCTGGCCACCCTTATCCCATGCGACGTGAGCCAACGAATTGGTAGTGTCGCCAAATTCGCCAGAGTAGAGTTTAAGATTGGTATTGGCCTGGGTCACCCCATCGGGCAATGTAACGGTGGCGGTGAAGTTATTGGTGGGTAACTCCCAGAAATTCCCATTGAGATTCAAATAAAGCGCATTGCCGTTATCCGACGGAATTACTACATTATCGATTCGGTATTTGATGACATAGCTAACTGTGCCAGAGATAGTTTTATCGGGGTCACCGATCTTCCACGTGATGGTGTTATCGGTATAGCTAACGATCCTCTCGTACAAATATGGTTGTCCATCCAAATTAGTAATGGAGCGTAGTTTGATCGGCGTGTATGGATGCACTCCGGCCGCTCGATTGGGAGCTTTGGTGGACAAGATTCTAAAGATGCCATGTTTATTTGGCAATACACCGCAATTGACTCCCAACGTTTCCGTAACCTCGGCAGACGAATCCGCGATTAGCTCTATCTGCGAGTTAAAACTATCGATCACGCAATCGGCGGTGGGTTCAAACGCCAAAGCGGGCGCGGTTAGCGCCCACAGGCTTAAAACTATCCCTAAAGCGGCCTTTAGATATCGCACGTTTAAATATTTAATCGCGGAATATCTCAACCCCACCAAAGACGGTACTGACTTTTAGCACCAGGTGCGGTTGATTAGCATCAAACCCAGCTGAGGTATAATCGCGACTACCAAAAGCGATAGAACCGCCATCGGGCAGTTTAACGCCACCAAACGCACTGGAAGCATGAATAACCACCGGGACGTTGGCCGGCAATCTGACCTCGCTACCGCCAAAGACGGTACTAACCTCAACTGGATTGGCACCCGGTTTAAGTTGCAGCTTGCGAAGATCTAAGTCGCCTTTGCCAAACACAGCGGAATAAGTCTCTTCCGCTTGGACTGGTTCAAAATCGGCTTCACCAAAGATAACCGAAGAACTACTCTTGTAAGTGCCCCACAGATTACCGCCAGTAAACATGCTGACACCAGCATAGATCAGAATCAGTGCAAAGATGATTCGACCAAATGGAATATTGAACGGCAAGATCGCGTTAAGGATAACGCTCAGGCCAATCAGTACTAAAACGATGCCCCAAAATACTCCTGTAAATAAAAATCCCATCTTCATTGTGCTCCCTCGTTAGCTCTATATACCCTGGATTATTATACTCCAGGAGCCACTAAAGCTCTAATGTAGGGCCAAAAGATCAGGAAACCGACAATGGTGGATCCGATCACGGCGATCAGGACAACTCCAGCCAACATATCCTTAGCCATCCGAAACTTGGGCGAGAAGTTTTTACTAAAGCCATCCAAGATGTTTTCTAACACGCTGTTGGCCCCTTCGGCCACCAACACAAAGACGATCAAGATAACAATCGCCACTTTCTCGATAGTGCGCAGATGAAATAGATAAGCTGCCACTAACACTAAAATGGCAACTGCTACCTCGATCGCAAAATTCTGCTCGGTCTTGAACAGATCGCGAATGCCCCGAGCGGCATTGATCAAACTATGTTTGAATTTAAGCATTCAAAATTGTGGCGGCCGTCTTGGGCTGGTTACTTTCCTCTAATTTGGGGTAGTGGTCGATCGCAAAGGCAGCGAGAGCTCGCACCTGATCGAATGTGAGCAGATCCTTCAAATCTTCCTTAGAGAACCAGCCAGCATTATGTATTTCTTCTAATTCAATCTTTATATCTTGATCTGGCATCGCTAATTTGACATAGAAAAAGTGACCGATATGCGGCACGGAGAATCCTTCTCTCTCAAGGTCTATGTGAAAAGGCATAGGAATGGGAGTTGCATTAGCATCACCCGCAAAAGCACTCGGATACGCCGGTAACACCTCAATATCCAAACCGACTTCTTCCTTACATTCTCGCTTTAAGGCTTGATCAGGGGTTTCTCCCTCCTCGATATGGCCTCCGGGAGGCGTCCATTTATCAAATTTTTTATGGTGCACTAAAAGCACCCTGTCATTACGAACCAAGTAACCAGCTGAAAAATGTTTATAAATCATCGCGATTAAAAATCTTTAACTACGTCGGCGTTTACTAGCGCCCAGTAATGGGTGGGGTTAGCTTTTTTAAGATATTCCACCACCTTTCCTCGCACGGGGCCAACGGTTAACCCCTGCTCTTTGGCAAAGTTAATGATCCGTTCGATCGCGTTATCAATCTCTGATTGATCTTCGACCATTAACTCGATCTCGCAAATATGATGGGTGTAATCACCAAAATCAATCGCATCTAAATCTATGCCAAATCCATCTTTATGATATTTAGTACGAACAGTAGTGATCGTAACAAATGGGCTATAACCGTTGGCAGCCAGTAGATCAGCTAAATCACCATCAACATCAAGCCCTAAGGCATGTTTAATGCTTTCTTCATCCTCCAACTCATCATATTGATCAGCTAATCGATCAGTCCCCCGCCGAAGCGATAACTTTAGTTCAAATTTCCCGTCTCTGGAACGCAACCATTTGTCGTTGGTGGTTAACGCCAAATCCGTCGTGTCGTAATAAACATCAGTAAAGATCTTCTCTTTCAAAAACTGGGCGCCTTGGATGAGGCGTTCTTGATCTTTGTCACTTAAAGCAAATTTCTTTTCGATTTCGATCATAGTGTGCTACCATCCATCAATGATGAATGCCAATTCTTTGGCTCCCGGACATAGATTCCGCCCTGCTCTAACAGTATAGCAGGGCTATAACTAGTCGGGGTTCGGGCTACCTCACCCCTCTTCAGAACCTTGCGGTTCCGACGCCCCCGATATTCTATCGGGGCCTGCCTCCACTGCGGGGAAACTCCCGTTTCCCCGACCCCTTTCCCATAGTTCGAATCTATGGACTAAAAATATCCCCCATCAAATGATGGGAGCTATTTTTTGGCTCCCGGACATAGATTCGAACTATGATTGCCAGAGCCAGAATCTGGTGTCCTGCCATTAGACGATCCGGGAACGTTACATTAATTTTGCTGGCCGTTTTTTCATTGTACCCAGATCTGGCGTCCTGCCATTAGCCTGCCCGCGGTCGCGGGGCGCGGCCAGGGACGATCCGGGAATGCTGAGCCTGCCCGCGGACGCGGGACGCGGCCAGGGGCGTCCCCATTATCACTTACAGGGGAGCGATTTTCAAGCTCTACGGCGGATTAATAGATAGAGATCAGCAGAGCAGATAGCAATCCGAGCCAGATCAGGGTAAGAGCCACTAAGGTAATGGCGCTATACCAACGCCCCTTGAGGACTAAAGCTAATGGGTATCCCAACACCGCTCCGCCGCTTAAAACAGCGGTAATAATAAATACCGAGGGCAGCACGATCATGCTGGCGACGGATGGTTGGTTGCCGTTTACATTTATCCAACTATCCGCGTGGGTGATGAACAACGACCACAACCATAACACCACCCCAGCACCAACGGCTTGAGTTAAGCTAACCACAAAAATCGAATAGGCTTGTTTCTTCACAACGATTACCTCCGCATTAGTTCTTTGTAGAGCCCGCCAGTGGTCTGCACCATTCTCACCACTCCAAAATTGCGAACGGTTTCCCGACCTCCAGCGATCAACTTATTCTGTAGTTTTTTATCGTTCAACAACTTCATAATCGTTGCTGAGAGCTGCTTGGGGTTGCCCGGATCCACTAACAATCCATTTTTGTTATTAACCACCACCTCAGGAATACCACCGACCTTAGTAGCGATCATTGGCACACCGGCTCTCATCGCCTCCAGGATGGAGATACCAAAAGCTTCGGATTTAGATGGCAGCACAAACACGGTAAATAGTTGCAGGATGCCACTAACGCCAGAAAGGGAACCGGTAAATATTACTTGCTGCTCGATCTTGAGCCTTTTGGCCAATTGTTCTAACTTCTGCCGTAGGGGGCCACTGCCGACCAAAACCAACTTAGCTTTGGGTATTTTTTTTAGCACCCTCTCCATCGATTTGATCAGCGTAGCAGTATCTTTTTGAGCGTTAAGGCTACCGATCGTGCCAATAATCACATCCTGTTTGCGTAAACCATGCTGATTAATAATATCCAGCGTTTGTTTATCAATATGTTTGGGTTCAAACTGCTCAATACCGTTATAGATCACTTGAACTTTAGCCGGACGAGTAACCTTGCTATTGATCAGGAAATTGGCCACCGCTTTAGATACCGCAATGTTCATGTGCGTGCCAGCATCTAATGTTCTCATCGCTCGCACATGTGCCCAGTCCAGCACCGGATTAGTTAGGTGAAACTGTGGCGTGCGGGTGTGTTCGGTATAAATAACTTTGATGGGCAGACCCTTAACCGCTAAACGGGCCAACAGGCCGGCTCGTTGGCCATGAGCATGCATGATGTGTGGATCATACTTGCGCAGTAATTTTTGGATGGCGCGCACAGCATCAATATCCGAACGCTCCCGCATCGGCACCAAAAAAGTCGGAATCTTTTTCTTTTTTAATTCGTCCGCCAATGGCCCCTGAGGCAAGATAACGGATAGAGTAAAATCTTTGTCGGGGAGATTATCGACCAACGAAAGCAGATGGCGAGGCGCGCCAGTCAGAGAGCTATCGGCAATCACATAGAAGATACTGATCTTGTTTGATTTAGCCATCGAGTTTTTTTAATGCTAACTCTAACCTTTTTATAGACTCTTCTTTGCCTAAGACATCTAAGAGTTCTACCGGACTGGGGCTCCCAGACAACCCCGAAAGCGCTACCCGAACTGGCCAAAAGATATCGCCCGGCATTAAGCTATCGACTGCAGCTGTAGTATCTAAGACTTGCTGGAGTTTCTTTTTTGTCCAGGATTTGTCAGACAACTTCGATAGTACTCTAATCGCAGAGTTCAACCCGGTAATAGTCTGCTCAGGACTGGATTTTTTGAATACTAATAAGTTTTTGTCGTAATCCGATGTTTTGTAAAAATAACTCATTAATTCAGTTAGTTGGGCTAAATATTCTGCCCGATCCTGCAACAACGATAAAACTTTTTTGTGGTAAGCCTCTGTTCCCTTAAACGGGATGTAGGGCTTGGCGATCTTGTAATAAGCCGCGGGAGATAGAGCCGCCAAATAATGATGGCTGATGTGGTTGAGATATTTTAGATCGAATACCGCACCGGCTTTTTGCACTCGTGATAGATCAAAAGCAGTGATCAATTCTTTAAGCGAAAAGAATTCTCTACCCTTTGGATCCGACCAACCTAACTGCACCAAAAAATTAATCAATGCCTCTGGCAGATAGCCTTTGGCCACATAGTCGGCAAAATTGACATCGCCAGTGCGTTTGCTCATCTTGCTTCTATCCTCGTTGAGGATCAGAGGAATATGGGCATACTCGGGAATAGGAGCATTCAAAGCCTGAAACAGCAGGATATGCTTGGGGGTATTAGAGAGATGATCCTCCCCTCTAATAACATGAGTGATCTTCATATCCCAATCGTCCACTACATTTACAAAATGGAATACGAATCCTCCATCACTCTTTTGAATTACAAAATCATCGACGTCTTTGGCATCGAACTCAACCTTGCCACGGATGATGTCGTTAACTACAATTTTGCCGGTGGTGGGAGTTCTAAAGTAAACTGCACCGGCCTGTTTATAGGCCAGGTCCTTTTTTAGCAACTGCTGAAGATGCTTTTTATATAGAGTTGTGCGTTTGGACTGATAGTATTCTTCATCCCATTTTAAGCCCAACCATTTTAGGTTGGCCTTAATGTCTTTCTCAAAAACTTTTTGACTGCGCTCTTTATCGGTATCTTCGATGCGCAAAATTAGCGTGCCTTTATTCTTTTTGGCAAACAAGTAGTTGAAGAGCGCAGTGCGCGCGCTGCCGATGTGCAAAGCGCCAGTTGGACTCGGCGCAAAACGTACCCGCACTTGCCTCCTCATACTTATATTTTATCAGAAAGATTCCTGCCTGCGCAGGAATGACAATGAGAGCTATCGGCGGGCAAGCTTGTACTCAAGGACAGTCCGCATAAACTCGATCGTGGCGGATTTAATCCTTTCTTTGCGCCAGGGTTGGGTAAAGTATCGCCAGACCCACTCTAAGCCCCTCTTTTGCAGGAATCGGGGCGCCCGGATAGCCTTGGAGCCACCTCCCGTAGGGTCGTTGATGGCGGCGGCGTTGACTACAAAGTCAAAAGCGCCACCAATACCCATCAACACCCCTCGATCAAGCTGCGGGGTATATTGGCTCATCCATCGGAGCTGCTCAGTGGCCGGGAAGGCTAAAAAGATAAGGTGTGGTTTGATTTGTTTGATCCTACTAACTACCTCTTCTTCCGGCTCGTATGGTGGGCCGGCCATTACCTCGGCGATCTTTAGCCTGGGGTATAACAGCTGTAATTTGCGAGAGACCTCGTAGGCCACTCCGGGAGCCGCACCCAATAAAAAGATGCTTAACCCTTTTTCCGAGGATAGTTTGCTGATCTCCCATAACATATCCACTCCGGTTACCCGCTCCGGAATAACGCTGGTTAGCCATTTAGGGTAGACCACCACTCCGACACCAATAATAAATAATTGAGCCCAAGCCTGAATTCGCGCTAACCAATCTATCGGGCTTAAAGGGATGGATAAGAACTTGGCTGCCCACAAGATACCAATACCATCCGCCAAAGCTAAATCAGCACCGTTAACCACTTCGCGAAAGTTACCGTCTTTTAGCGCTTGCATCACAAATTCTGGATTGGGCGTCACGATATAGTGAGCTTTACGGTCGCGCGCCAATTCCTCCACTTTTTTAAGCGCCTGCGGCATAGTTAGCGCGTCAATTTGAACCCCTAAAATATCTACCCGTCTTTTATCCATTTTGCAATTTGTAATTTTTAACTTTTAATTGTTTCTCAACTACAGACATTATGTCGCCCCTAAATCTCTCACGACTAAATCTTTGGGCACGCTGGCTGATCTCACGCCAATCAAACTTTTTTTCCATGGTCAAGAATCGTCTGATAGTTACCGTGAGTGATTCAACGGTTGGCTCATCAAAAAATAATCCAGTCTTTCCGTCTACAACACTTTCTAATGCCCCACCAATGCCATAAGCGATCACGGGTTTACCAGCCGCCATCGCCTCGACCGGCACAATGCCAAAATCGTCCTCACCTGGGAAGATCAGAGCTCTGGCATTTCTAAGATATTCTAATTTACTTTCTTCTGTCTGCCAGCCCAAAAACTCTATCGTTGGCCCAGATAGGCGTTCTAAGCTTTTGCGTGACTCTCCCTCGCCGATGATCACCAGTGGTAATTTAAGAGCGTTGCAGGCCAGGATAGCCAGATCGACTCGCTTATAGTTGGATAAGCGCGAAAGGATCAGAAAATATCCGGCATTGCTCTTTTTGGGACTGATCTTACTGGTATCCACCGGCGGGTATACCACTACCGAATCTCGTCGATAGTATTTGTGAATTCGCTTTTGCACGTGGATCGAATTAGCAATATAGATCGAAGGTCGGCCAGATGATAACTTATCCCAAATTCGTAACCGATGGAGTATCTGTCTAACCATATTCTTTGCCAAATTGGGTAAGCGCTGTTCATTGATATAGGTGTGGTAAGCATCCCACAGATAGCGGGTAGGCGAATGACAGTAGGATATGTGAACCGTTTCTGGCTCGGTAATTATTCCG
>JBAZHL010000016.1:0-13482 GCA_041652335.1 Patescibacteria group bacterium
CTTATCGCTATATCTTCCAAAAAACAGACAGTCATACTTCGGATTTCTGCCACGCATATTTCTGAATTCCAGATCATCATGATAGGCCGTGGGCAGTATAAAATCAACTGATCGCATTAACTTCTTGTAAACCGGAACATTCATCTGAGACGCCTCCACGATGTGATCGTATTGGTCGATAAAAGACCTTAGCTGATTTATCCTGTCCACCCCGAAAGCATTAGCTTCAGATAATTGTTCCTGCTGATACAAAATAAATTTCGCATTTCGATTGTCGCTGCTCCTCCGAAAATCAACAAATTTATGAGGAGTGAATACAAAATAGACATCCTTCGACCATCGAGAAACACGTTCCAAATCATCGCACACGATGACTCGAGAATTCAACCCTAATTTTTTGAATTCTTTATTCAGGATAAGGGCCATTATTCTTACGGCCCTGGACTTTTTGTGAACAACGATTTTTATCATCTGATGATTCGTTGTTACGGCATTTAAATCTGTCTGGACACGGTAACGGGATTACCCATCGGTCAGATTCGGTCTTAGCCGCGCACTCTTTGGCCCCGTTCATGAGAGACGGCCGCCTCGCTGTAGTAGATACCTAACCGGTCGGTCAGGGGCGCCCCACCTAATAGATGAAAGTGAAGGTGCGATACTACCTGGCCACCCCATTTACCTACATTAACCGTTACTCGATACCCGCTGTCGGCGATGTTAAGCTTCTTAGCCAATTCTTTGCACCGATAGACGATCTTACCCATTAGCTCCTTATCCTTTGGAGTAATATCCGCCAAGCTCGCAATATGCTTCTTGGGAACGATCAAAACATGGATCGGAGCGTGTGGGTGAATATCATCAAAGGCGATCATATCCTTATCCTCAAATCGCTTACTGACCGGCAGCTCTCCCTTCGCGATCTGACAGAAAATGCAATTAGTCGTCGAGGTAGATTTTTTACTCTTTGTCATCACTTCTAATTATTGATTCTATTATCTCTCGAATCTCTATCGCCTTCATTCGTAGTTGATGATATCGCTCACTTTCTGGTTCAAGATTAGCTATCTCTCTACTGATATCCCAGAGCGTCCCCACCAGGGATACTACAAAGGTCGGCTCGGTGTCTGCTCCTAACTTAGCCACCTCACGTATCTTGCCAACCCATTTATGAACATTTAAATCCGCTTTGGGCGTATTTAATAAGGCCCAGGCCAAATAGCGCATCTCCATATAGTGACGCGGCCGATAGCTGATATCTACATCCACTATCTCGGTTCGCCCATTGCCGAGAAGAAAAAAATGATCCCCGTTAGGATCGCGGTAGATCCGCGCTATGTCGTCCAGGGCGGTTGCGTGCCGATCCAAATACTGGATGATCTCCATCGCCGCATCGCGATTCAACAGGTTCTGTTTTACCACCGGCGCCATCCATTTGCCCTGGATATGGTTTTGTTGAGGCATCCCCATTCGCTCTCGCCACCACTGCCTACCGGACGATTCATCATAAACAGAGATGGAGGTGGTATTCATCATCGCTTCCATCCCTCTGAGTTGCTGAGTTATTTGGCTCATCGAACCTACATCCCAGAAAAAATCCTTACTTAGTGGTGTCCCTTGTACTAACGGATAGACAATATGGTCTGCTCCGCTTTTTAACGGCGGACGCACTACCCAGTACTGACTTCCCGCCAATATCTCCCCCAAGGCCTTGGTGTAAATCACCTCCTTCTCGACACTATCGCCATTAAAGTGTCCCGTCTTAACCACAGCCCGCGTTCCATCCGGGAGGCTCCCCGAGAAAACATGGCCCTTAATTGGCTGGTCCGCCTCAATCGGATATTTGTTCGAACCTGAAAAATAGCTGACTGGGACGAATCCCAGCTCATCAAATATTTGGGCAGAGTCACGAGGGGTCTCCTCCATTGGGTTTAGCCGCTCCATCATCATGACTAACTAATTAAGTTACCAGAATCGATCGGCTCCCATTCTCCATTGATCTCGCGATATGCGGCGAGGACACTGACCTTTTCGTCGGGAGAATAAATGTATTCATACTGGGCCGAACTCTTGCCGCGCCGATGGGCTCCGGTTATCTTCTTATCTAAAACCGCTGGGCGCACAGTGCGCACCAGCTTAATCTTTCCGATCGGCGCTTCGAAGATCAAGGTCTCGATCTCTGACACATCCTCCTTGGTCTGTTCGCGAGAGAGCACCTTAAAATTCGTCAAAATTCTATCTAATACTTCCCCCCATTTCTCATCCTTCATAGATAGTTGGCACCCTTAATCCCTTCTCCTCTAATTTTTTTAAAGTGATCTTAACGATATCACGATCAATCACCGTTTCTTGCGACCGATCTTCCATATCTCTAATGATCACATTTTTGTCGTGCACCTCTTGATCGCCAATGATCACAGTCAATGGCGTATGCAGCTTAGAAGCCAGTCGCAACTGAGTTTGAATGCTCCCGCGACCCAGAGCGCTCGAGACTCGGAGATTGGCTAATTCCAACTTCTCCGCCACCTCGATCGCCTTTGGTTTAGCGCGATCACCTAATTGGACAATAAATACATCACTCTGGATTAGATCGGGCACCGCTAACGCCTGCTGTTTTAGGATATCAATCACCCGCTCCACTCCACCAGCGTAACCGAAGGCCGAGGTGTCGGGGCCCCCCAACTGTTTTATCAGGGTGTCGTAGCGACCACCGCCACCTAAGGATAGCTCCTCATTACTGCGCACCACCACCTCAAATACGGTGTGGGTGTAGTAATCTAAGCCTCGGACTAACTTGGGATCTAACTCGTACTCCACTCGCATCTCGTCCAAATATTCCAAAACTTTGGTGAACCGCTTTTTGGATTCATCGTCTAAACTGTCAATCAGCGAAGGTGAGATGCTGTCTAAAATCTCGCGACACTTGCCCACCTTACAATCCAACACCCGCAAAGGATTCTTTTTTAGTCTCAACTTACAATCCGCACAGAGATCCTTTTTATTCTTTTCCAACAGTCTGCCTAATGCTGTCATCATTTTGCCCTTTGACCTCTCGGTGCCAAGGCTATTGATCTTAACCACCACATCCTGCATTCCCAACTTCTTGTGGAATTTAGCTACTGTTTGAATTAACATCGCGTCAACGATCGGATCGCTATCACCCAACAGTTCTAATCCGCACTGATAAAACTCGCGGTAACGTCCGGCTTGCGGCCGATCGTACCTAAACATTGGGCCCCAATAATATAACTGAACCGGTTGAGGCAGCGTCTGCATACCGTGCTCAATGTACGCTCGCGCCACACCGGCTGTGCCTTCTGGCCGCAGAGTCAGACTGTTATCACTTTTATCTTTAAAGGTGTACATCTCCTTACTAACAATATCTGTGAACTCACCTACGCTGCGTTTGAATAGTTCCGTCACCTCGAAGGTGGGAAGAATGATCCGCTCAAAACCAGCGGCTTGTGCCGCCTCACGGAAATTATTTTCCACCCAAAACCAATATTTCTGCTCGTCAGGCAAAATATCGTGGACGCCTCTGGGCGCCTGAATCTTTTTCTTTTCAGTCATAGAGCGATCGATTACTATCTCTCTCTCCGTCTACCCATCCATAACAGGACAGGAGTGGCAATAAAGATAGACGAGTAAGTGCCAAACACTACACCAATTAGTAGCGACAGGGTAAAGAATTTAAGCGTGGCACCACCAAACAAGGTCATCGCCAACAATACTAAGATCACGGTAAACGAGGTGTTGATCGAACGAACAATTGTTTCCGAGATACTGTCATTACAGATCACCTCTAAGTCTTCACCGCTTCTCCGGCGCAGATTTTCTCTAATTCGATCAAAGGTAACAATTGTATCGTGTACGGAGAAACCCAGCAGAGTAAGTAGGGCAGCAATAAACATTCCATCCACCTCCGCCCCCCAGAAATGGCTCATCAACGAATAGATACCCAGCAGCACGATCACGTCGTGAACCAACGAAACCACGGCACCCAAGCCAAAATCCCAAGAGGTCAATGGTTTAGGCACACGGCGGAAGGCATAGGCCAGATAGAACATAATCCCCAAGGCAGCCACAATTACTGCCAGAATCGCTTTTCTTACCACGTCCGCGCCGATAGTCGGGTCAACGCTCTCAAAGCGCAGCTCCTCCGCCTTGGTAAACTTGGTTTGGAGATGGGCGATAATCTCGTTCTTCTTTTGGTTATCGATCTGCGCACTCCGAACAAAATAGCGATCAGTCTCGGTGGACTGAGGAGCCACTTCTAAATTAGCTACCTGCTTATATGCCTCCATAATGGCCGGCTTGGCCGTGATACCCTCTTTGGCCCCCGTTAACTGCAACTCCAAGTTGGTGCCTCCAGCAAAATCGATCCCGGCGCGATAACCAAACACACTGATCGACACAATACTAAGCACCGTTAAGATCAGCGAGAAAGTTAGCCAGATTTTGCGCGCTTTTAATATCTGCATTACTTTAGCTCCTTTGCTCCCCACAGACGGAAGTTACGCGACAGATTAGTCATCGATATCAATTTAAGAAGCGTGTGTGAAACGGTGATGGCACTGAATAAGCTGACTGCTACACCAATACCCAGGGTAACCGCAAATCCTCTGATCAGTCCAGATCCAAAGTAGTACAGAATAACGCAAGTAATTAAAGTGGAAACATTGGAGTCTCGGATAGATGTCCACGCCCGCGAGAACCCAGCGTCGATCGCCGCGACCACGCTCTTGCCCTCTCTGATCTCTTCTTTCATTCTTTCGAAGATCAGAATATTGGCGTCGATGGCCATCCCGATCGAGATAATAAAACCAGCGATACCAGCTAAGGTTAAGGTTACCGGCACCGTAATATACACCGCCAAAGCGATCAATGAATACATCACCAACGCCACCGCTGCCACTAAACCTGGCAAACGGTAGTAGATCAGCATAAATAGTAATACCATTAACAATCCTAACAGCCCAGCTACCACGCTTTGGGTAACTGCTTCACTCCCTAAGGTAGCACCAATATTATTTTGGGAGATCAACTTAACCGGAACCGGCAGGGCGCCCGCTTTTAGCTGGATCGCCAACGACTTGGCTTCGGCCAAGGTAAACCCACCACTAATCACTGCTTTCCCGTCGGTAATCTCAACTTCTACCGTAGGAGCTGACAGCAATTTTTTATCTAAGAATATAGCTAAGGGTTTCTGAATATTCTTTTTGGTCGCCTCGGCAAATATCTTGGCACCAGCGCTGTTAAACTCAATGGCTACCTGTGGTTGGCGAACGATCGAGTTATTGGCCTGAGCCACCTGCGCCTCAGCCGCCACAAAATCCGCGCCAGTTAAACCAATATCCTGCCAATCGTCATAATTCTCCGATTTGATACTGCTATTATCGCCCAAGCTTTTACCGGCAATCCCTTCACGGAACTCTAACTGAGCTGTGGTGCCAATCAGATTGATCGCCTGGTTAACATCCGAGATCCCCGGTAGATCTACAATCACTCGTGAGTTATCCCGGGTTTTTTGGATCACTGGCTCGGATACCCCCAAAGAGTCCACCCGGCGCCGGATAACATTAACCACTCCAGTCACCGCGTCATCTGCCGTCCCAGTAATTTTACTTAAATCAGTTTGGTATACCAGATGGGTCCCCCCCTGTAGATCTAACCCTTCATGAATCCTCCAACCATCCTTAAAACCGATGAACTTGGCTACTGCCGGGATATCGATCACCAGCGCTGCCAGCAGCACCACTACGATTATTCCAGTAATCAGACCCGTTTTTTTCAGCATTGTTATCTGTTGAAGGAATTAGTAACTACCTATTATTAACATATTAGAGGTACTGGCGCAATTTCTCCTCTTTCTCCATCTTCTCAACCAGTTTTTTTACATCCTGATCGCGGCTCTTCTTGATAACCAACACCGCATCTGGTGTATTAATCACCGCCACATCCTCGAGGCCAACCACCGTTACCAACTTGCCATCATCTTCGTTGAACACTAAAACATCCTTAGAGCCAATGGTAAGCGCTTTGCCTTTTGTGGCCACCCCCTCGCCATTTTCTTCCATTACTTCATGCACCGATTGCCAGCTGCCAATATCACGCCAACCTAATCTGGCTGGTAACAATAACATCGAGGGGCCTTTTTCTAATACTGCATACTCTAACGACACCTTGGTCAGCCCGGGATAGATCCTCCGCAAAACAGTATCCTGTTCAGCTGTGTCCCACGCCCCGATCACTTCAATTAACCCCTGATAAGTCTCTGGCACATGTTGCTGATAGAGAGCTAACATATGATCAGCTCTCCACATAAACAATGCCGGGTTCCAAAAGTAGTTGCCGGCCTGCATAAACTCCACCGCCTTTACCATATCTGGTTTTTCAACAAATCGTTTTACCCGCACCGCTCCGTCCTCATCCACCGAACTCATCTCGGCCTCTAAATAACCCAGAGCAGTAGATGGGTATTCAATATGTGCCCCCACGCTCATAATCTGATCGGGGTGTTTTTTGATAATATTGTAGGATTTACAGACAGTATCGGTGTAAGCATCCTCTATGCCAAAGTGATGATCCGACCAAACATTCATCACCAAAGCCCCGGGATGGCGTTTATTAATGATCCCAGTTGCCAGCCCAATAGCTGGGCAGGTGTTCCTCAACTCCGGCTCAACAATTAAATTAGCCAGGGAGAGCTCTGGCAGCTGTTCGGCAATCATCTCCGCATAGTCAGCGGTGGTACTCATATATATGCTTTCCGCCGGCAACAACCGCCGCACCCGCTGCCAGGTTCGTTGGATTAGGGTATCGTTGCTACCCAAAAACGGCTTCACCTGCTTCGGGTTACCAACACGACTAACCGGCCACAGCCGGCTACCCACCCCCCCCGCAAAGATAACTGCGTATAGATCGTTCATACTTTACTCTCCCTCGCCGTCATTGCGAGCGAAGCGCGGCAATCTTAAGAGATTGCTTCGTCGCCCAGCTCCTCGCAATGACCACTTAGCCTGGCCTTCTGATACACTTTACATATATAGTATGCCCATCTGCCAGCCTTGTCCAATTTGCTGTTTTTCGGCTCCCAATATGAAAAAACGACTATTTGTAGCCATAAATTTTGACCCTGCCACCAGGTTGGCCATCGCTCGGCTGATGTCTTGCCTGCCCAACCAACCTGGGTTAATTAAGACCAAGGTAGATAACCTCCACCTTACTCTGTTATTCTTGGGCGACACCGATGAGGAGTTAATCCCCCAGTTGGCCCGAGAGTTAGAGGATATAACCAAAAATTATGGCTCCCTGAGCTTAAAATTCGGCTCATTGGGTGGATTCCCCGACCTTAAACGTCCCCAGACTATCTGGATCGGGATAGATGGCGATGGCCTGGGTCAACTCCAAAGATCTATCGCCGAACGGCTACTATCTATAGTGCGACCGGTAGACACCAAGCCATTTCTCCCCCACCTGACCATCGCCCGAGCTAATGGCTCCCGCCCCCCATCTCAGATTGGCCAAATCGCCATCGACCTGCCCCCGGTTGCTATCTCTCAGGTGGATCTGATGGAAAGTATTCTCGCCCCTGGCGGATCGGTCTATAAAAGAATCTCCGCTCACCGACTGTAAAATTAGCCCAATGGGCTCATCCTGATTCTACTGAGCGGTAGAACAAAAGATATTAACCAGGCCTCCCCCACCCGTCATCCCCGCGTAGGCGGGGATCTATTTTCCTTATTGACCAGGTCGTTTTTTTGTGATATAATAAAGCAATTGGGTCAAGACTGTTAGCAAAGATTACCAGGGTTTATAGGGGTAAAAATAAAAATAAAATGAAAAGCTGCAAGCCCCGTTGGGCAAAACCGTTGATCGATTGGGTCGAGCGAGAACTAACTGCCGTTATGGCGGTAGCAATTGTTCTGGCTTTTATTTTTAGCCAATCGTTAGCTACCGACGAGAATACGGCGGACAGCTTAGCTTCTACTGCTACCGGCAATGCGGTAATATCCCAGCAAGTGGGCGCTTTGTGGGACAACGGTAACTCAATGGTATTTGGTAGTGTCATTGATGGCACCAACAGCTCCACTATTATCTGGAGCGGTGGCGCACCCGTTAACCTTGGTACATGCATCTTCGCTCCCACCACTACTACTATGACCACCTCGGTCAATCCTGGCACGTATATGTTAAAGGTTACCGGTCAGGATACAACTGTCAAAATAAGTGGGGTAACTTACACCATCGCCGGTTACGGCAGCCAGACCAAACAAGTTACTCTATCCAGTGGACAGATCTCAGTCCAAATCAGCGGTGGCGGTAAGATCTTTAAGATCGAGGCCGTTACTTCTGCCGACGACAGCACTACAGAATCGGGTTCGTCTGGTACTTCGACGATGGTACCGCTTACCTCGTTTACAGTTTTCCCTAATAACAAAAATATTGTTCTCAATCCAGCCGCCCCCACTACGTTCACCCCGTTAACGATGATTAGAACCTCGTTGGGCGCGACCGTTGAGGCTGCTATCGCCTGGAAATCCAGCAACGAGAAGGTAGCATCGGTAGATGATAAGGGCATAGTCACTGCCCATACTACCGGCACAGTTACCATTACCGGAACGGTAGTCGGGACAAACCTGACGGCTTCCACCACAGTCACGGTGTTGGCCTCTGTCAGCGCTCCGGTAGTTGATGTAACTCCTACCCAATCCGAACAGAGTGGGTCTACAGACACCGATACGACTACTGGTCTATTAGACAATTTGATCGATAGCTTAACTGGGGATAAGACTGCCAAAGACGAAACAGCTGCCCCCACTACGGATGGCACTACCGAGGAAGCTGATCAAGCCGCTTTAGATAAATTAGCCGAAGAACAACAGGCTGAAGAATTATTGAGTGGCCACGGCAAGAATATCCTCCAAGATAAATCTACCGATGCTGGCTACTTCTCCGATGAGTTGGTCCAGTCCACTGCTGTCGATACTTACGTTGCGGTTCAGGCCAAGAAATTAGCCGAGACAGGCAAAACCACCTTGAGCCAGGGCGAAATTCGCGCGATCGTCAACACACAAACAACCGCTACCGCCAAGATCGGTGCTCGGTTCCAGCTCGCTGTAAAAGAAATTGCCCAGACCTTCAAAGAGATCGGGGTTGGTAATAGCTACCAACTACCTACCGGTGAAACCGTCAAGAAACAAAGTGCCTTACAGAAGATCGGTACTTGGTTTAAGAACACCTTTACCACAGGTGCCGGCGCCGCCGCCCCCGTAAAGAGCGACCTGGGTGAAGGTGACGAATTGTTATAATTATCCGCTCGTCACAATCAGTTAGTGACACCCCCGTTCCAATGTAGAGACGACAAACCAATTCATGAGCAGTCGACAGAAGAAAAAACAAGTAAGAAAAATCAACCACTTCACACACATAGCCGAGAAGTGGTTGATCCTTGTAATAGCTCTACTCCTTCTGTTGGCGATCGCGATTGGTGCAGCCAGCGCGAAAACTAGCAGTACCACACAGCAACCGAATCAAGCTATAGACAACAATAGCAGCAGACTACCAACTGGCCAACCACTTGCCTCATCAAGCTTAGAGGGTGATGAATTAGAATAGCGAAGAGACCAGAGCAAAAAACACCCATCATTGCTATCACCCACACTGGGTGACATTTTTTATGCCGCCAAGTGTGAGTATTTGGACAGCAGGGCATCTATCCGTGGCATCTCGGATAACTCATTAATCTCGACACTAATTTGTCGAGACTCTTTTATCTTTGACACCCCTGCTGCTACTCGACCAGATAGGATTTCCAACTCACCAAAATAAAGCAAATAGAATGCAGCATCATCCAATTCGCCCAACTCCTTGATGGCTGATAAACCTTCGTTAAAATCATTCCGAACACCTTCACTGTCGCCATCTTCTTTCAATTTTAGCATCGACCCTAAGACAATTGATTGGGCGGCGATACGCTTAATTTTGCTGGATTTAAGTGATGCAAGTAGGGTCTTCGCGTTATCGATATATGCACCACCCAACATTATGCAGCAAAAGGCAACATCGTTTTTGATATTCTCAGCCTTGGGTATCGCCCCACGAGATTCGTAGTAGGTTGCCGCTCTTTCAAAACGGACTATAGCAGCGGCATAATTCCCTCTTATGCGTTGGATAATACCCAAACTAGCATCCGCGTAATTAATTCCCGACGTCTTAGCAATTTCCTGCGCTAATCTCCCCGATTCGATAAACATTTGCTCTGCATCATCAAGTCGACCCATCCTTGTACGCAAAGCAGCCAGATTATTGGTTAGGGTAACAATCTCTCCTTTTTGTCCCAAGTCCCTTGCCCGCTGTATGGCCATACCATATACCCGATCCGCTTCCCCAAGATCTCCTAGCGCTGTGTGGGACAAAGCCACACCATTAAGTAGCCTAATCTCTTGTTCGCTAGATACCGCAAACGATAAACCCCTCTGGAGCATCTCCAATGATTCGGGCTCTCTACTAGTACGTTTATAAAGCCATCCCCAAGAATTATACAAATCCGCTAAGGCCTCCTTATATTGGATGTGCTCACCATTGATCAGTTCATTATTATCTAAGCGGTGACCAATCTCCTCCAATAAAGACTCACAGGTCTGAAAACTTAACAACGCTTCATCAAAAGTTGCAGCCTGAGATTTGTCAGCTCCTATTTCGCGATAGAATCTTGCCCAGGTTATTTGATCGTGGACGACCATCTCATCAAAATTGGAATGGATTCCCCTGAACAGCGCCTGCGCTTCTAGCGCCAGTTCGCTCGATTTATTCCGATCACCGATCAATCGCCAAATCTTGATGGCTTCAAACATTCTGGCCACCTGCGTGTCCACTAATTCGTCTATCTCTTGCTTACTTAGAGTGCGCGGGCGAGGCTCTTCCGTACTAGTATCCAATACCTCCCAACCACGCCCCCGTACCTTCTTAAATATCTGGGTAGCTCTTTCTATATGATTAAGCGCATCTTTCCACAACACCTGTGTCTTAAGCTGTTCCGAGCGTTTATCAAGGTAGTAGAGCGCCTTAATATAGTCGTCACTGTTACTAAAGTGACGAACCAACAGTGGCAGATTATTCGGCTCCCGCTTCTCAAAGTAGTGAGCTAATCGACGATGTTTTAACTGACGCAACCTAACATCACCAATGCTGTTATAGCCAGCATCTTGGCCACGCAGAATTTCAAAGACTCCTTGTCCATGCGACCGAACCAAACCATAGCGCTGTTGAACCTTTAATGACTCCAGTATGCGTTCGACAGATAACTTGCTTAAGAAAGATAGGGTCTCTACATCGAAGAATCGACCAATGGTACATTCGTCTCTAAACAAACTAGCACCTTCATCACCAAGCGAATTAATAAGCTCCTCTTCCAGTTTTTCCATCTCTTTAATATCCGCAAAGAAAGCGTCCTGGATTCGTTTTGATCCCAACACGTAAACCATCTGACGATGCCCATCAGAATCGATAATTTCTTTTTCCTCAAAATAACGATCCTTGCCCTTATAAATAACCAGATCATAAATAACCTGTTCAACATATCGAAAATTCCCTCTGGTTTTCCCGGCAACGTTTAAAATGATCCGCCTCCAGCCAGGTTCGTTACTGTCAAAATCATCGCGGTCAATCGGAATGATCCGATTGATCACCTGATACCAAGTTTCGCGGTTATCCACCCACCATCGGTTAAGTTCTTCCAGTTGCTTTTTGTATAACTCGATTTTGGTAACGTCTTTTGACTGCTCGGCTTCTGCCAGGGCTATCTTAACTGCGTCATAATCATGCAGACAAACATGGAGCGGACTTAGATTCATCTCAACGGTATTGGCAGAAGCCAATCCAAGCTTATCGGCTGACAATCCGCGACCGTCGCGATCGATAGCCGTCCCAGTAGCGATCACCATCACGCCCGCCTCTTTAAGCCTCGGAGCTAACCGACTCATTAATTCGATGGTGCGCTCATCCCAGTATTGGATATTTTCCAGAGCGATAACGGCCGGCCGATCAATATACTTCAGACTGCTAAACAGTTTTAGCATCAATCGCGCCTGCTCAGACCTACGATCATACGGATCCATATATTTAGTTTTGTCAGTTTCGGGAAAATTGGTACCAACAATTTCGTTGATCAGTACCAATTTTTCTATCTCGCCCTCCATCCGGTTGGTTCTAAAATATTCCGTTACGTAGTTGCGCCTCTCGGGCATACTATCAGTTCGATGCAAAGAGAATATTTGATCGCAAACGTTACGAAACACCGCGTAGGCATCTCGTTGTGTGTAGGCTTCCGCTTCGCCAATTGCTACGTATACGCCCTGTTTGGACAACCACTGCAAAAAGTGGGTAACCAGTGCCGTCTTACCGATCCCATTTTCTCCACTCATCATCAGCAAAGTGCCGCCGCGCCGATATAGCTCCCGCATCTCACTTAGTTCAGCTTCTCGAGCAATAACCTCGTAGTTGGTCTCTAATCGTAAATGAGCAGACTCCATGTCTGTTATCAGGTAACGTTCAACCGGCTGGTCAAATCCGCGCATCCGCATCGGTGGCAGCTCTTCGCCAGATAGCCGCATTCGCCCCAAATACTGATGAGTGCCACCATCAACTACTACCCCACCACCAGGATTGGCCTCATCTAACATACGCCGAGCTGCCACTACCCCGCGGCCATATACAGTGTGAGCTGCCCCAAAGGCGAGGTCAAAAGACTCACTTCGACTACATGCCATGGTAGCGTCCATAACCCCTAATTCCTGTAGAGAATCTCGTAGTTTAAGCGCCATCTCGATGCTGTTCTCATCATTGGTGCCAGCCAAGAAGTTGATCATTACCACATCATGATGCAATTTATCGATCTTACCGCGACCCATTTCAGCCAGCTCAAATATCTTTTGCATCAGAGCATTCCGCTGCTCATACGATAACGTTCGATCCGCTAACGCGGGAATGCGGACAAAGACCGTACTAATAGCTGTGCAATCTTGGCGGGGTTCTTTACACCGGGTATATTGGCGCTCCAACTCACCGCGACGAGTTCGGCTTAGATATCTTTCCCTCACATATATTGCTCTTTGAACCAAATCGGTGTCAGTCGGGATATCATGTGCCATAAATTCACCAGAGTGCACTATATCGGCGTCATCCAACCGATCTAATGAACAGATCCCTTTTTCGCCCTCGAGCAGAGAGCAACTCCCCCGCAGCTGCTTGGCAACTGCCTCGGACACAGTAATCTCTACACCTTTGTCCTGATGCCGCTTACCGGCATTCTGCACCCGTTCCGCATCCTCAACAGCCCAACCGGCCAGATCGGCCCGCTTCTCCTCTGCATTTCCATAGCCCACTAACCACGCCTCACCAAAACTGATACCTAACCGAACATGCGCCTCGGCCGACAGGCCATTAATTCTCAGCTCCTTGAGCTCCTGAACCATATCGCGAATA
>JBAZHL010000017.1:0-13401 GCA_041652335.1 Patescibacteria group bacterium
TTTTGTCGCGTTCCAGGTTAGCTAACTGTAGGATCATCTCTCGTTCCGTCAGCAGCTCATGATAAAATTCGCCATATTGGTTAATGATCGCAGTAATGATTTCGTCAAACCCACCGATAGCATCTAATTTGTCTAAGTGAAGAATGGCACGGCGAAGCAATCGGCGCAAAACATAACCCTGCTCCTTATTGCTCGGTTGAATGTGGTCAGAGAGCAAAAACACGCTGCCTCGCAAATGATCAGCCACTATTCTTACGGATAGTTCATTCTCAGCTCCAACTCCGGGAGCATGCTGTTTAATTACCTCAATGATCGGGGTAAACGCATCCGTATCGTAAAAGCTATTGGCCTCCGGAGTAACGGCGGTTAATATCCGTTCCAACCCACCACCCATATCTACTCCCGGTGTGGATAGGGGAGTAAGCACACTACCGGCATGACCGTAAAATTCGTTAAATACCTCGTTCCATATCTCGACGCCATCAACATAAAATTCTACATTGGGGCCACATGGCCCTTCATTACCGGTCGGCCCCCAAAAGTTATCAGCCGCTCCATAAGCTACTATTTTGGTTAATCCAGGTAATGTTTCTAAGACCCGCTTAGAATCTGTATCGGCCGCTGCTCCTGGCCGATCGCCGTTGTAATAGGTGGCATGGATTCGTTTTGGATCAATGCCTAAATACTCCGGATTGGTGATGAACTCCCAGGCCATCTTCAAAGCCTCTTCTTTAAAGTAGTCACCGAACGAGAAGTGCCCCACCATCTCAAAGAAGGTCAGGTGGGTGTCGTCGCCCACCTCGTCAATATCGGCGGTACGAAAACATTTTTGGATGCTAATTACTCTAAGGCCATACGGGCTACGGGTACCCGTAAAGTATGGTTTAAACTGCTGCATCCCAGCTGTGGTTAACAGCACCGAGGTATCGTGTTGGGGAATTAGGGAAGACGAGGGCACCAGCTGATGCCCATGCTTAACAAAGAAGTCGGTAAATTTCTGCCTCAGTTCTCGATAATCCATCTTTTATAGTATACCCCGTTAGAAATTGCCCACCAAAACTAACGGTCGACCAAGTCAGCGGGGCGACTATCAAGTGGTTAACACCAAAATATGACAGTATTGCCGTTTGAATTTCTAACGGGGTATAGTTCGTTGGTCGCTTTACCGGAAGCCATAGGAGATAATTGGTAAAAAATGCTTTACAGGAGCTAATTTTTATGGTATACTAAAAAAACGTGCACGAATAAAAAATAAAACAGCGAGGGGGAGATGAATCGTTTTGAACCTGATTTAACCCGCTATCACCCAGATCCAGAACGGAATACCGAGTCTGAGGAATACCTCGAAGAGATCGAGACATGGTTAGTTAACCAGATGAGCCGCGTTAGGAGCCAAGGTCACAGGCTGGAGGAGTCCCCAGCAGAGTTGATGGAGATGATCGATAATTTTCGCAGGAGTCCGAAGGTGTTAGCCCCTTTGGCTGGTGTGGCCAGTGCAAGAGGGGAGCGATCGGAGATTTTTTATCAGCTGTCTCGGGCAGAAATCGCAATGAGCCAAGACCCCTTTTTGGTTAATCGTTATCCGAGCCCGGATAAGGCAGCTCGAGCCAGAATTATGGGGATTTTAGCTCAATGGCCGATTTTGAATGATAAAGACCGCCGGGTTATGCCCAATGAATACGTCGAATGGTTAGCGGACAGGGATAGAGACCATCGAGCCAAAGCTGCCTAAGCAATCTAACCAAACTAATAACCAAAAAGCTCACTGCATTAGCCGTGAGCTCTTTGATTGAAAAATCGGTTATCCGTTTACTTGCGCGCTTTTTTGCGGCGACGGACAACTTTCTTTTTAGGTGCAGCCTTCTTCACCTTGCGGCGACGGACCACTTTCCTTTTGGGAGCAGCCTTGCGGCGCGTGGTCTTCTTGGCGGCAGCTTTCTTGCGGCGTTTGACGGCCATGTCCTACCCTCCTCGAAATTAACTAATAAAATTAACTATCAACTTACATTATTGTAACACTACTACACGTAATTGTAACTGTTTTTGTCAAGCGGCACAACGCAAATTGTTATTTTTTGTATAAATAAAACTTTCGCCCCGATAATTTTCGGAGCGAAAGTTAATTACTATTTAATCAGCGTGTAATTATTCTTTTTTACCGTCTTCAGAATTTTCCTCTTCGGTGGCTGATTTTTCAGCTGAGGCTTCTACCTCGGCAATCGCTTCGGCTTCTGTCTTAACTTCAGCTTCAACTTCGTCGGCCGCCGGTGGCGTAACTAACACAATTGACTCATCGGGTTCCGCTAAAGTCTTGACACCATTTGGAATATTAAGATCTTTGATGGTAATGGCACTATCGATCTTGGTTAACACAGACAAATCGACTTCGATATCGTGCGGCAGATCTTTAGGCAAACATTCAACTTCGATTTCGTCTTTATTGGTAATTAAGATGCCGCCAAATTCTTTAACTGCCGGTGCTTCATTAATAAATCTCAATGGCACAGTGGCCTTTAATTCCTCGTCCGCTTTAATTTGATATAGATCAACATGAATGTGATTGCCCTCCACTGGATCAAACTGAGTATCTTTAACCAAAACCTGACGAGATTCTGTCTCGCCTTCGATCTGTAAGTTAATTATGGTAGTCTCTCCCGTCTCTTTATATAACCGCTCGAAGGCATCAAAGGGGACAGCTATGGCCATGGGTTCGATTGCTTTGCCGTAAAGCACCCCTGGCAGGGTACCGCCCACCCGAAGTTTACTGGGAGCAACAGATAGGTCACGCTTAGTGGCGTTTAAGTTGGGGGTAGCTGTTTTAGCCATATGAGATAGGGTTTAGCTGATGTAACTTCGTTAATATACTTAAAAAGCCCTGCTGGGGCAAGGCTTTCGTTTGGGGGAGGAGAGAACCTTAGCGGCCAGGGCTAAGGAAGATATCTAAACTATCGCCAGATTTAAACAGGGCATTATGGATGTCCAAGACATCATCATGGGTAACCGGGCGAAACATAGGGGAGTCTTCGGCCACCAACTTGCGGCGCTTGATGATCTGCTCATCAACGATCTCCGCCTCGAGTAAACCACCCTCCTGATCAGCTACCGCAACAGAGGCAAATACCGGGGTGCTGCACTTATGGCAACGGAGATGTAAGAAGGTCATGGTGTCCATCTGCCCCAGATAATGAATATCGTCCAGGAAGTAGGGGGATGAGCAGTTGGGGCAACGCATCACATCCTGCAGATTGGAGACGAGCTTTTCGAACTGGCGATCATTCATGGCTTTTTGTTTTAGTTTTGTTTTCTGACCCGTTTTTTCATTGTACCCGAAATATCCCTTTTTGTCAACTCCTTTTCCTCTGTTGGATGAGAAATATAGTCCTGATAAGCAAAATCATCACTAATAGGGTTACCCCCAAAGCGATTAGTTTCGCCCAGGTGCCAGACAATAACGAGACAACCCCAAATACTGCCGAGATGCCTAAGATGATGATGGTGACGCCCATATGGGGGACGCCAACGGCCAATAGGCGATGGTGGAGATGGTCTCGATCAGCCGAAAATGGGTTCTTGCCATGGATCACTCTCCGGATAATGGCGTAGATGGTGTCGAGTAGGGGAAAGCCCAATACCAGAGAAGCCGTAGCTAATTTAGCTCCGCCCATTAGAGCCAAAGCTCCTACCAAGAAGCCTAAAGTATAGCTCCCCGAATCGCCCATAAAGATCTTGGCCGGAAACCAGTTCCAACAGACAAACCCTAATGAGGTGCCCAACAGAATGATCGCCAACAGCGCCGTCTGCGGCTGATTAACAAATGCAAACAAACTCAAATAAAATAAGGCCGTGGCGGCGATGGAGGTAGCGCCAGCGGCCAACCCATCTAACCCGTCCAACAAATTTACGGCATTAGTCACCAACCACAACCACGCCGCAGTTAAACCTAAATCCCAAATCTCGGGCAGTACTATCACTCCGCCAAACGGATTGGTTACCTGATCGATCCGGATACCAAACCATAGCGCCACTCCAATAGCTGCAAACTGAATTAAGATCTTAAGCCAAGCTTTTAAATTATAGATATCATCCAACAGCCCCATTAAGAACATCAACGAGACCGCGATCAACAAACCGATCCGCTGAGGGGTAAGATCCATAAACACTAAGAAGGGGATAACAAACGCCAGATAGATAGCCACCCCACCCAGCCGCACCATCCGGCGCTGATGAGTCTGATGAGTGGTATAGTACGCAAACCAACCCCGCTTCTCGGCGTAGAGTTTAATACTCAGAGTTAACAGGTAGCTCAAAATTAGAGCGACTCCGAACGGCCACAGATAGGTAGGCCAACTAACTGGGATCAGATCAGACACGGAAGTCTTGGTTAATTCTCACTAATTCATCAAAGCTATCGTCTGGAGCGGTTTTGTTCCTCTTTTCGGCACCGCAACGAAGACACTTGTGGATAATGGCATAATCGCCACCGTCATACTCAACCCTCGCTGGAGCCATCAGCCCACCGCAAGGGTTGGCTCGATCACCCGGAACGTTATCAACGTGCTTACTATATAAACACTTGGGGCAATGGTTGGTGTAGCCCGAGCCCTTAACCTTGGCGCCGCAGTTCTCGCAGGTAAAATCTTCGGCGTTTTTGATAAAATTCCTCTGCTCGTCCATTAGCCTTATTATACGCTGAAACGTATAAATCAGCTCTGAGATTGACGAAAGAGCCGTAAACCAGTTATGCTGGGCTCTCTTCTTTGACATTCCGGACACTTAGCCATGTGTGGCTAAATCATAGCGTTTTCCGGATAAGGAGTGGTAAATGCTAACAGCAGAAAATGGTAAGAAGCTGGGATTTTTTCTGTCGGTTAATGGCGTAACGCCATCTATCGATCAGCCGCCTGGCGGACGGGGCAACACACTGGAGCTGGAAACAGCTTACGTCAGCATCTCCATCGGCGACCGCGAATCGGCCCAGCGGCCGGGCGAACGGGAAACCTGGTACAATTTCGAGTCCCGCCGCGCTGCCGAGATCGCCTTCCTGTCGATGATCGATGGAGTCCTCTGCGTAGTCGTGATGCGCAAGCAGTACACTAAGGACGATTCCTGGATGTACAAGATCCCCGGCGGTTACGACTTCAGCGATGAAAACCCGAACTTCCATCTCATCGACAAGATCGCACTCGATACCGGTCTCCGCCTGGTCAACCAGCCGATCTATCTCGGTAGCACTGCCGGGCATCCGGAGATCGATACACCGATCGGCCTCTTCTGCGCCCTGCCCGGCAGTTGGGAGCCACAGGATCGCCCGCGCAAAGGCATCGAGCTGCTGGAGCGGCCACTGGAGTGGGCGCTCGACTATTTCGATCAGCACGCCCTCGGAGACGAGCACCAACTGGCCGACATCTTCGGCGAGTGTATCGATGCGAGCGGGGTGAACCACGATAGTCCGTTGTACCACGTCAACAGCACCGGGTTCGAACTGCTCTTCCGGCTCGACCGCCGGTTACGCAAGGGCGTGATCACTATCCCGGGCTACACACACGGTTAATCCCTGCAGAAAAAACACAGCCTCGGGCGCCCCCGAGGCTATTTTTATAGTTCAAATTTTACCGTGCCATCCGTATCCGTGCGGTAGATTTTGGCATCTGCTTGGCTGAGGCGATCTAACGTATCAGGAGAGGGGTGGCCATAAGAGTTCTTGCCAACCGATATGACTGCCGAGCCTAAATTAATTTGATCAAGGAAGTTAGTCGACGAAGCATACTTACTTCCGTGGTGTCCTACCTTTAAAATATTAGCCGAAGCTCCGGGATAGATATTTAATAAGTCTTCCTCTGTCGCAAATCCAGCATCGCCCATTAATAGCGCAGTAGACTCCCTGCCGCTAATCCGCAGAATTACTGAATCTTCATTGATGTCTGCTGATTGGGCAGATGAAGTAAGCGGCAATAGTGTATCAATGCACAGATCACCAAAATAATAATCGTCGGACGGATCAACATAGTTAAGTTTGGCTCCGCTTTTCTTAACGGCCTTCAGCCATTCACGATTGAGTGAACTATCATAATCGGCAAAGGTGGCTAAAATCTCACTCACTTGGTAGCGCTCTAACACTGTAAACAGCCCAGTTAAGTGATCAGACTGTGGATGAGTTAATACAATCAGATCGATCGTCCGATCCCAAGCTGGCATAACCCTGCTTAGTTCGGCTATTACGCTGTTATCTGGTCCGCCATCAACCAACACCTGGCGGCTGCCAGATGTAATTAAGGTAGAATCGCCTTGGCCTACATTCAGAAAATAGATCGTAGGGCTACCATCTGCTCGAACGGTTATGCCCTGCCAAATGTAGATATTAGCGAGCAGCAACAAGAGGACGCAACTCCAGATTAGTTTTCGGCGCACGATTTTGTTTAAAGATTAAACCCAATCCCAATATGGCATAGGCAATTACCACCCACCAGATCGAAGAGATCTTTGCCTCAACCGAGGCGGCTGGCAACCGAGATAGAGCGGTGGCCACTCCTACAATATAGCGAAGCGGCCAAACTGACAGCATCCCAAATAAAACCCCCGCGGGTGGATAGATCAAACCTAATAATGTGCTAATAAATCCTAACCCCATCGCTGTAGATATAACAGGCAACACTAAAACATTAGATAGCGGAGCAATGAGTGACAATCGTTCAAATTGATAGATCAAGAGCGGGGTCGAGAAAACCAATGCGCCCAAAGTGGGGGAGAGCAGATTATTCAACCACCGGGGCAGCCGACGAAATATATCGTAAAAAATTGGATTGAGATAAATGATGCCAACGGTGGCTGCAAACGATAGTTGGAAACCAACATCGTGATATAGCACAAGTGGATTGGCCAACAACATAGTGGTAGCGGCTAACAACAAGGCGATCCCGCTATCGGCCAACCTCCCAGTTAGACTCGCCCACAGAACTAAGATGCCCATAATGGCCGCTCTGGTTACTGACGGCGAGATGCCGATCATTAACACAAACAAAACAATTGCAATAATGATTAAGCTATACCGCCATCTTAGTGATAGAAAACAAAATAACCCAAGCAAACCAGCGACAATAATGGTGATATTAAATCCAGAGAGGGCGATGATATGAGTCAGCCCTACCCGGTTAAACTCGTCCGTTAGAGACGGTGGCAGATCACTCTTAATACCAAATAGCAGTCCTGCGAGCAGGCCGGCAGCCGGCTCGGGCAAAGTACTTTGGATGGTGCTGATTAGTTGATGTTTAAGCAAGTAAAGATACCGGAGTAGCGGATTACCTGCAAATGGCTTAATCAACTCAACGGCTGGGTAGTTCATGGTGGTACTGACGCCAAATCTGCTCAGGTACCCCGCATAATCAAAGTCACCGCGGTTGATCGGCAGGTCCACTCGGCCAGACAGCCAAAGCAGATTACCGTATTCGTAGTCCGGCCTGGTCGGCACAGTAACCAGCAACCTGCCGGTAGCGGCTTTTCCATCAATGGAGATGACTTGGATGGTCAACCGATTAAGCGTTCCTTTAGGCTCTGGATCGGTAGATACTGAGCCGGTCAACTCAACAGTTTTGCCAATTAGGCTGCTAAGATCATCAGCGGTATTAAGCCGGCTGTAGCCAAATCGCAGATTCCCCAACAGCATGGCGGTCATCATCAACAACATCAAGGCAAAACGAATATGGCGCCGCCAATATACTACTGTTAACCAAACTAATCCGACGATCAGCCAAATCGCCGCGTAAAAATTATGCCAATAAAAAAATGGCCCACTGGCCACTCCTAAAATGAAGCTCAACAACAACCAAACTGTCACCCCCTTTTTCATTTACAAGTATTTCAGTTTGTTGTCGGCGTGCTCGGCTAAAGTCTTGGCGTAGTGAGTAACACCCTCGTAATCCGTGAGGTAGTAATAGTAGTCGCTCGATGGCGGTTGGAGCGCTGCCTTGATCGAAGCTAACCCAGGATTACAAATGGGGGTAGGGGGGAGGCCGCCGAAACGCCTGGTGTTATACGGCGAGTCGATCGAGAGGTCTTCTTTGGTCAACGCCTTCTTCCAATCGTTGATGGCGTATCGCACCGTGGCGTCTATATCGAGCCGCATACTTTTGGAAAGTCGGTTATAGATCACGGCGGCGATCTGTTCGCGGTCAGTCTGAGTTTTGGCCTCTTTCTCGATCAACGAAGCGATAATCATCATATCATACAGGCTCTTATCGCCCACGTTCTGTTTGATCTCGTCCTTATACTTCACACCAAAGTTGTCTAACATCATCCGGATCGCTTCGGTCGGTTCGCCCTTGATCAACCGGTAGGTATCGGGAAAGAGAAACCCCTCCAGCGAACGACCCGCTGGTTTGCTTTTAAAGAAGTCATAATCCGAAGCAAAACTATTAAAAGCCGTGTTAAACTCTTCTACCGTGGCCACTCCCTTGGCCGCTAAGGCCTCAGCGATCTGGGCTGCGGTATAGCCCTCCGGGATTGTTACTGTAACGTTTGCAGTTGAACCGCTGGCAATAATGCCCGCGATTTTGGGTAATGAATAGGCAGGGGAGAGTTGATAGATGCCTGGCTGAACTATCACCTTGCCGGATAGTTTTAGATAAAGCTTGAATCCCCAGGTCGAACGGATCAATCCGGCGTCCTGGAGGTTGTTGGCGATCACACTGATCGTCTCCCCAGATCGGACGGTAAAATGCTGGTCCGAATCCGATCCGGCCGGGGCCCATAGGCTCCCCAACGTGGTACCAGCGGCCACTACCACCACGCCGACACTAATAATAACTATCCAGTAGATTCTCTTCATATATTTCAACTCTACCACAAGCCCCCAACTAACAAACTCGCCTCGGCAAGCCGAGGCGAGTCCACTAAAACAGCCGACCCTTTAGTTTCTTTCGATCAACTCTTTCCCCCCAACTAAGATCAGCAGGACTGGCCAGTAATCGATCCAGGATGCGTCCAACCACCCCATGTTGAGACCCAACCACGCCAAACCGACCAGAATAGCTAACAATGAGTAGAACCAATCATCCATAAACCAACCACAATTGCAGCCGTTGTCACTTTTTTTAGCCATCAACCAACCCTCCTCTAATAATTACCAATAAATTATTTAATCGTCTAACTTAGCAACTTAAGCGCTTCTTTCAATTTTTCCTCAACCTTTGCCCCGGGGGAGAGCTTACCTAAAACTTCCCGGATTTCATACATATTATAACCCAAACCGGACAGCGCATTGATAATATCGGCCGAACTGCCGCCCAAGCCAACATCCGCAATGTCGGTGATCTTACTCTTTAGTTCCAAAATAATGCGCTCGGCGGTTTTTTTGCCGATGCCAGAGATGGCCGTAAAGATCGCGCTATCACCCTGGCCAATCGCCGAACGTAGCTCCTCCACTTTGCCCGAGCTAAGCACCGCTAATGCAATGCGTGGCCCCACCCCCGACACCGCGATCAACATTGAAAATAGTTGCAGCTGGGCTGGGCTCGCAAACCCATACAGTGCCTGGGCATCCTCACGCACCACCATGTGAGTTAACAGACGAATCTCGCCACCGACAGAGGAGGTGGTTAGCACATCAGTGGTCGTAAAAATCAGATAGCCAATACCACCAGCCTCGACTACCAGATGGTCTAATCCTTTGCTAATGATTCGGCCGCTAACAGAGGCTATCATATTCCTATTGTAGCACCGGCGCTTTCTCGCCAGCAGCACAGATGGCGATGGCCAAAGCGTCTGCGGCATCGTCAGGTTTGGGCACTTGCTCCAGTTTTAACAGTGCCTTAACCATTCTCTGAACTTGTTGTTTATCAGCTTTGCCATAACCAGTGATCGATTGTTTAACTTGCAGGGGAGTGTACTCCAGCAGCGGCAGCTGTTGGCGCGCGATGCTGGCTAAGATCACGCCCCGAGATTGGGACACTGCCATGGCGGTAGTCTGGTTCTTGGCGAAGAATAATTTTTCTACCGCCACCACCTCGGGGCGATAGGTTTTTAACAGTTTCTCGACCGCTCGACCAATTACTAACAACCGATCCGAGGCCGAATCGGTAGATGGGGTAGTAATATAACCGCAATCGACTAACGATATCTCGCCACGATCTTCTTTGACCACTCCAAAACCTGTAGTAGCAGTGCCGGGGTCTAACCCCAAAATGATTCTACTCATGCGATAGCTGACTTATAACATCGTCTGGTACATCCAGTGTACTGTAAACCTGCCCGACATCATCATGCTCTTCTAAGGCATCCAAGAAATTCAGCGCCTTCTGAGCCGCTATGGGGTCAGTGATAGTCACCCGTTGCTTCGGCACTAAACCCAGTTCGACTTCGGTAATTTTATAGCCAGCCGATTCTAAGGCCGTTTTAACTTTGTCCAATTCCTTGGGCGCGGTGGTGATCTCTAACTCATCCCCATCATCATCAATGTCCAACGCCCCGGCTTCGATGGCAGCTAATTCTAATTCTTCTACGCTACCTGTCTTCCCAATATGTAGAATACCTCGGCTATCAAACTGCCACGCCACTGGTGTGCCAAAGGTAGCCCCAGCTTTGTTAAAGATATTGCGGAGTTCGGCCACTGTTCGATTTTTGTTATCTGTCATAGCGCCAACAACAACCGCCACATTATTGGGGCCTAATCCTTCGTAAGAGACCTCTTCAATTTGGGCAGCATCTTTGTCCTCGCCGGTACCTTTTTTGACCGCCTTTTCCATACTGCTGGTTGGCATATTTGAGGCCTTGGCTTTTTGAATTGCCAGCTTCAACCGAAAGTTAAGATCTGGGTCGCCCCCACCACTCCGGGCAGCTACCTCGATCCCTTTAGCTAATTTGGTAAACAGGGCGCTGCGCTTAACATCTGCAGCTCCCTTTTTCCGCTTGATGGTCGACCACTTAGAATGTCCTGACATATAAATAGTTTAGTCTCAGACCTCAGTATAACAGAGGGCTACCACCCATCCGCATCTAATGTAATATACTGGGTATTGTTTATGAAAGACCTACTCAAAAGTTTAAATCCGGCCCAACAGGAAGCCGTTACAAGCTTGCGGGGGCCGGTACTCATATTGGCCGGCGCCGGCTCTGGAAAAACTAAGACCCTCACTACCCGGATCGCTTATATTATTCAGCAAGGCAAAGCTACCCCCTCCGAGATCTTGGCGGTTACCTTTACCAATAAAGCGGCGGGAGAGATGAAGGACCGGGTTAAGAAACTACTGGGAGTTAAATCGGATAGACAGCTCTCCGTCAGCACGTTTCACTCTCTGTGCGTGAGGATCTTAAGGAGAGAGATGGAGCATTTAAATCGACCCACCACTTTTACGATATTAGATACCGACGAGCAGTTGACCGCTATCAAGCAAGCTATGCGAGATCTAAACATTGATCCGCAAAAGTACGCTCCGGGAGCGGTGCTCAACTATATCTCCGGCGCCAAGAACGAGATGGTCGATGCGTCTGAATACGCTAAGCTGGCTCAGGGCCACTTTCAACAGACGGTAGCTAAAATTTATCCCAGATACCAAGAGCTGCTGATTAAGAACAACAGTGTCGACTTTGATGATCTGTTGTTGCTCCCAGTCCGGTTGTTTAAACAAGAGCCTAAGGTACTGGAAAAATACCAAAAGCTATTTAAATACGTAATGGTGGACGAGTATCAAGATACTAACACCGCCCAGTATCAGTTAACTAAGCTTCTATCAGACAAACATCAGAATCTATTTGTGGTGGGGGACGACTGGCAATCAATCTATTCGTGGCGCGGTGCCAACTATCGCAACATTTTAAACTTCAACCACGACTACCCAACCGCCAAGGTAATTAAGTTAGAAGAGAACTATCGCTCCACTCAGAATATCTTAGATGCGGCGGATGCAGTGATCGCCCCTAATCAAAATCGCAGCCAGAAAAAACTCTGGACCGGTCGAGGGGCAGGGGAGCCGTTGGCTATTGTTAATGTGCCCAATGAGCAGTATGAGGGCGGGTTCATTATTGAGGAGATCGCCCGACAGCGGCAACTCCACCCCGAACTTACTCTCAACGATTTTGTGGCGCTATATCGCACCAACGCCCAGTCCAGATCTTTGGAAGAAGCCTTCCTAAAAAGAGGTACACCATATCGAGTAGTAGGAGGCGTTAGATTCTACGACCGTAAAGAGATCAAAGATGTTTTGGCTTATTTGCGAGTGATCGCTAATCCACAAGACGAAATCAGTCTGCAACGAATTATTAATGTACCAGCTCGAGGAATCGGTGAAAAAGGTTGGGAGGGCTTACGTGAATTTGCCGCCCGAGAGAATAAAAATCTGAGCGAGATCTTAGATATCATCCCGGTAGGCGGCAAAGCCAAAGCTGCCCTAACCGATCTCGCCAAAATCATTAAACAAGCGCATGAGTGGAAGAAAAACTTAAGCGGATTATTTGATCTGGTAATAAACAAGACTGGCTACCTGACATTCCTAAACGACAAGACGATCGAGGGAGAGACCCGGATCGAGAACGTAAAGGAGCTAAAAAGTGTGGTTGAAAAATACGATTACCTCGAGATTAACTTAGCCTTGCAGACGTTTTTGGAGGAGGTCAGTCTGATCCAAGATACTGATAGCTACAACTCCGATAGTGAGGCGGTTACTTTAATGACACTCCATTCGGCTAAAGGCCTGGAATTCGACTCCGTGTTTATTGCCGGGATGGAGGAGAATTTGTTTCCTCACTCAAGAAGCCTGCTGGATAGAGAAGAGTTAGAAGAAGAGCGCCGGCTATGCTATGTCGGCATTACCCGTGCTAAACGTAAGGTCTATCTGTTACATGCCACTCAGCGGTTGATCTACGGAAAACAATACACCAGTGCTCCCTCTCGCTTTTTGGACGACATCCCATCCGAGTTAATCACCAATGGGATAGACGAACTTAGGCCTGCCTCATCAGAGCCGGAGCGGCCTATCCAAACCATTAAAGTAAAAACTGGCGATTTAGTTGAGCACGCTCACTTCGGCGTTGGCTCGGTCATCCGTGTTAATGATGATGAAGTAGTAGTGCTGTTTGGCAAATTAGGGGTAAAGCGATTGGCCAGAGGGTTAGCCCCTCTAAAGAAATTGGCAGCCTCCAGGCATTAGTTTGCCTCCTACTCTTGCGGTATAATTAGAAAGTTGGCAAGTACTTAGGAGGAAGCTCGTGGGAGGTTTAGAACCCGCTGAATCAAATTCGGACAAAGTTATAAACCCCAAGGTCAGCGCCTTGTTCGTTTTCCTGTTGGCAGTGTTTGTATATATGTTCTTTGCCCTCGATGCCGCAGAGGCAGAGACCATTTCGGTCCAGGTGAGCGTTAACGGGTTATCCAATACCCAGACCACCGCCTACCAAAAAGTGGCGGAACTAACC
>JBAZHL010000018.1:0-13120 GCA_041652335.1 Patescibacteria group bacterium
CGATCTGCATATTAATGTTCCACTCATCTCATACGAAAAACTAACCGGCATCAGCGAATCTGAGTGTTCAACCGATATTCGTAACCGGGTAATGTCCGCGTGTAGTATCCAACAATCCCGGTTCACCGGGACAGTCACCGCCAGCAACTCGGAGATGAATACCGAACAAGTAAAACAATACTGCCAGCTTTCCGAAGATAGCCACCGACTGATGCGGGCAGCGGTCGATAAGATGAACCTATCCGGCCGCGGAGTTAACCGCACGCTTAAAGTCGCCCGCACAATTGCTGATTTAGCAAGATCGCCACAGATTACTGCAGTCCATATCGCCGAAGCTCTCAGCTACCGCCTCCAAAATTAAAAAAACGCCTGCCTCGCATAAAAGCAAAGGTAGGCGTCGGTAATGGTCTGGCCAAATTAGGTAATGTCGTAGCAGACACCCTGCTTGGTCAGGCCAGCGAACCCTGTGAGATCTTGCTCGACGTGATTGTCGCCGTAATGCATCAGGCGCATTTTCGCTTTGATGTCAGCAGGCAACAGCCGCAGACTGTCCAAAGGGGCGTGCACTCCCCCTGGAAAGAATTGAGCATCGTGGAAGATCACCTCGGACCGTGGCCCATAGAGCCTAACGAGTTCCTCGTCGAACCGAGTATCGCCCGAAATGAACACCCGATCGTCAACAAATAGCCCGTAGCTGAGAAACGAGGTCTCCCAGCTGGCGGCACTATCCGGAATGTGCTGAGTCCGGAACAGTTCGATGTGGATATCACCAACCTGAACTGTCCAGATCTCCCGTGGCTGGTTGGTTTTCCAGGTCGGACGGATAACATCGAAGAAGTCGCCAAACTGCAGATGCCGCTTGGTCTCGACCTCCTCTTCGTTGTATTCCGAACCACCACGGAGTGAGTAGTCCCACAGCGCTCGCTGGTATTCCTCGGTGATAACACAGGTTACCTTAGGCTTGTCGAGATAGCGACGACCAACATAACGGCCCATCAGCATGACCGCCTCAAATCCGCCAATGTGGTCAGCGTGGGAGTGAGTGGGCAGCACCACTTCCAGGTCTGTCACCTTAAGGCCAGCGGTATCAAACAGCGCTTGTGGTCCAGTCATCCCGAAGTCCACCATAATGTGCGTGTCGCCCTTGACCAGCAGAAAGTTAGTCTGATACAGGGTCTGCGCAAAGGCCGACCCCACACCAATAAAAACTATCCGCAGGACTCCATCGGGCGCAGTCAGCGCCAATGGCTTAACGAGTTGATTAATTGTCAACATGTGATTCCTCCTTGGGGGTGGTGATAGTAGCTGTTGCCAGGGGTGCACCCCTGCAGGTCTCACAGAGCAAACCAAAGTATCCTAACAATAATTGTTAGGAGCGTCAAGACTATTTGCAGGGCAAGCCGTTAAAACATTTTGCCGACCAAATTGGCCAACACCGCGCCAAAGGCGGTGTGTTCTGCCAACAAGTTTAGTCCGATCAACGCAGCCACCATCACGACCAGCAGGATAAACAGCATCAGCAGGTCGCGCTTAACGTAACCGTGATGGGGCGATACTGTCGCCACCTGACCATGGGTAATGGCAGACTGGGCAACGGTAGCTTGCGACACACCGATTGGCTGACTAACGTTAGCTGATTGATACAGGTTCTGCAATCTTTGCAGTTCCCGTGCGGCTTTTTTCGCTTTCTTACTCATACCGAGATTATACCACACCCCCAAGAGCATACCGACTGATGGGACAAACAATCGTTGTGGTATCTTCTGTCCTGATAAGTAGACAGGTGAGTATGCCCTGCCCCTTCCAACCTATGGCATCGTAGTCCACTGGTGATAATTTGATTGATACTACGCCAGCCCCTGGTTTTATTGGATTAGCAGCGATTTTCTCATAAATTTTCCTCGCCTTATTGCTTAGTGTTGATAACGGTGGGAATGTTATTGGCACGTCACTGATAATCTCGATGAGGTGATCCACCCAGGTTGCCCAAATGCCATTGTCGTCCAAGTGATTCGCCACTCCTTCCGCATTGAGAAATGCCAATAATTGGGAGTGGAGTTGATCAAATCCAATGGCTTGAGTCAACGGATCTAATACGTTTGCCGTTCCCTTCAGGCCTCCGACCTGAACTAAAACATCGTTGATTGTTGCCAGGGTTCTGAGCCCCGCAATCGACTGGTCGATCTTTGTGTGTGCCGTCCAGTTACAAAACAGGTTAAGAGTTGAGTAGCTGGCCCGATCTTTATCGACCATCAGCTCCATCGATTTCCTAACCAATATCATAAAAGACCTAACCTCGTCTTCATTAACGGTAATACCTTTACCGGAGATATGCTGCATTTTTTTAACCATCTGATCTATCATTGCGTTGCTTTATGCTAAGGGTACATTATAACAAACTGAGCTCTGCAGCTCCCGCCATCGGAGGAGGGGCGTGCTGAAATGAGCTAAATCTCGAGTGGGCGGAGGCACTTGTTTGAGGAGCGTCAGCGACGAGTTGTGCCGGGAGCGCCCAGAGATTTAGCCATTGAATAGCCCCGACGACTGGCGAGCGACTTTGGTTACTTTCCTCGGAAAAGTAACAATTAAGTTAAGAATTGATGTTTAGGTCTGGATTCCCGCCTGCGCGGGAATGACGCTTACGGTGGGTATTTGCCCCGAAGGGACCCCTTCCGGGGGCTGGTGGGGAGAGTGGCGGTACTCTCCCATGAAAAAATCCCCCTTTAGGGGGGATTTTCCCAAAATTTGGCAACGACCTACTTTCACAACCCGCAGGTTACTATCATCGGCGCTGAAGGGCTTAACTGCTGTGTTCGGGATGGGAACAGGTGTGGCCCCTTCGCGAGAGTCACCAAGTCCTGCTTCTCTGGGGGAAGAGAAGCAGAACTCGACTACCCTCGCGGTAGATTATTTCTTGTCTAATAACTCGCGCAGCTTTTTTAGGTTCTCCTCCATTGAGAGGAACACCTGAACAAACTCGGCTGCTGCAAAGAAGATGATGCCGTAAAGTACGCCGCCGATCAGCAGGACTAACGCGGATAACCACGCCGAATCATACGGTGAGGCAACTCCGGCCTGAGCCACAATGTTAGGGAACGCTATCCAGATAACGGCTAAAACTAATCCGCCTAACAGACTAACCCAAGCTAAGATCCAAAGCAACAAGCTAAAGGTCTTTAGCATCCTGAATCTGCTGAGTTTTTCTTTCTTCATGTTTTTAGTTTACCACAGAAATAACTTTTGGATTCCCGCCTTCGCGGGAATGACGGGTGGGAAAGAAATGTACGTTTCTTATGATCGCCGATTAAGAGACAAGCTCTTGGAAGTAAGTCAAGTGATCGGATTATTAGTACAACTCGGCTGAACGCATTACTGCGCTTACACCTGTTGCCTATCAACCAAGTAGTCTACTTGGATCCTTATTTCCTTGCGGAAAGGGAAATTTATCTTGAGGTTGGCTTCACACTTAGATGCTTTCAGCGTTTATCCAATCCGAACATAGCTACCCAGCACTGCCCTTGGTAGAACAACTGGTATACCAGCGGTCCGTTCGCTTCGGTCCTCTCGTACTAGAAGCGACTCCCCTCAAATTTCCTACGTCAACAGCAGATAGAGACCGAACTGTCTCACGACGTTCTGAACCCAGCTCGCGTGCCGCTTTAATTGGCGAACAGCCAAACCCTTGGAACCTGCTCCAGCTCCAGGATGCGACGGGCCGACATCGAGGTGCCAAACCGGGTCGTCGATGTGGACTCTTGGACCCGATAAGCCTGTTATCCCCGGGGTAACTTTTATCTGTTGAGCTTCGGCGCACCCATGTGCAACCGTCGGATCACTATATCCTGCTTTCGCATCTGCTTGACTTATAGGTCTCGCAGTTAAGCTCCCATATACTATTGCGCTATCACACCGGTTTCCATTCGGTGCTAGGGAACCTTTGAACGCCTCCGTTACTCTTTGGGAGGCAACCGCCCCAGTTAAACTACCCATCAAACACTGTCCCCATACCAGATAATGGCACGGGTTAGAATCAAGCAAGAGCGAGGGTGGTATTTCAACGGTGACTCCACCTCGACTAGCGTCGAAGCTTCTACGTCTCCCACCTATCCTACACACACAAGCACTTAATTCAATATCAGATTGTAGTAAAGCTCCACGGGGTCTTTTTGTCTTGCTGCTGATATCCGGCATCTTCACCGGCAATGTAGTTTCACCGAGTCCCTCGTTGAGACAGTCTTCAGACCGTTCCGCTATTCGTGCGGGTCGGAACTTACCCGACAAGGAATTTCGCTACCTTAGGACCGTTATAGTTACGGCCGCCATTCACCAGGGCTTAATTTTCCAGCTTTGTTCCGGTAAACCGGAACTAACCAGTCCACGTGACCTTCTGGCATTGGGCAAGCGTCAGTCCCTATACATCCTCTTTCGAGTTGGCAGAGACCTGTGTTTTTGCTAAACAGTCGCCTGAAGTCTTTTGCTGTGGCCCCAATTGCTTGGGGCAGTCCTTATCCCTAAGTTACGGACGCTATTTTGCCGAGTTCCTTAACGAGGGTTCTCTCGATCGCCTTGGTCTACTCGACCCACCCACCTGTGTCGGTTTGCGGTACGAGTGCTGATTGTTCTCGCTTAGAGGATTTTCCAGTCAGTTTGGCTCAGTTAAATTGCCTGCCGGCAAGCCGGCAAACTTTCCATCACTGATCGCAGTTCGTCCGATAAATCGGACAGATCTCCCGGATTTGCCAAAGAGATCCCACTAACAGCTTAGACGGGCAAACCTATACCCGCTCAACTTACCATCCTGCGTCCCCCCATAGCTAGGCGCGCTGCATCTACAACCAAGTGTCCATCCCGATAAATCGGAACGACCTCCTTAGCGTAGAACGCAACGAACCTGGGGCGAACAAACAGCAGTACAGGAATATTAACCTGTTATCCATCGCCTACGCCTTGCGGCCTCGGCTTAGGTCTGACTAACCCTGAGATGATTAACATAGCCCAGGAAACCTTGGGTTTACGGCGCGCAGGTTTTTCACCTGCGTTAATACGTTACTCGTGCCAACATTCTCACTTCTGCCCGCTCCACCACACCTTACGGTGCAACTTCACAGCCGGACAGAACGCTCTCCTACCACCACGCTAAAAGCGTGATTCGTAACTTCGGTGCTAGGCTTGAGCCCCGTTAATTTTGGGCGCGAACACACGTCGACCAGTGAGCTGTTACGCTATCTTTAAAGGATGGCTGCTTCTAAGCCAACCTCCTGGTTGTCTATGTGCCCTCACTTCCTTTAACACTTAGCCTAGACTGAGGGACCTTAGTTGACGATCTGGGCTTTTCCCCTCTCGACAATGGCGCTTAGCCGTCACTGTCTGACTCCCATGCTATTGACTCACAAGTATTCGGAGTTTAATTGGACGCGGTACGGTTACCCGCCCGAATCCATTCAGTAGCTCTACCACTTGGAGGAACACATGAGGCTATACCTCAATATATTTCGGAGAGAACCAGCTATCTCCGGGTTCGATTGGAATTTCTCCGCTAATCACAGTTCATCCCCTCACTTTTCAACGTAAGTGGGTGCGGCCCTCCACTGCTTTTTAGGGCAGCTTCAGCCTGACCATAATTAGATCACCCGGTTTCGGGTCTAATCCTAGCAACTTAAACGCGCTATTAACACTCGCTTTCGCTTCGGCTCCGTCCTCTAACGGGACTTAACCTTGCTACTAAGATTAACTCGTTGGCTCATTCTACAAAAGGCACGCCGTCACCAGCCTTGCGGCCGGCTCCGACTCTTAGACGGGCTATTGGTTTCAGGTACTATTTCACTCCCCTCATCGGGGGACTTTTCACCTTTCCCTCACGGTACTAGTTCACTATCGGTGAGAATTAGTATTTAGCCTTACCAGATGGTCCTGGCAATTTCCGACAGAATTTCACGGGTTCCGTCGTACTTAAGTTTGGTTACTCGGAGTTATTTCTCTTTCGCGTACGGGACTATCACCCGCTATGGTGGCTTTTTCCAAAGACCTTCTGCTAGAAAAATAATTTCTTACTCCTGACTTGCTCTACAGATCAAGATGTAACGACTTATAACCCTCTTGTTGCAAGGCCTGTAGGCTTTAACACAACAAGAGTTTAGGCCCTTCCCTTTTCGCTCGCCGCTACTAAGGGAATAAACATTTGTTCTCTCTTCCTCATGGTACTAAGATGTTTCAGTTCCCATGGTTCCCTCTCGCAAATCTATGTATTCAATCTGCAAGTGATATATGTTCCCATATACCGGATTGCTCCATTCGGACATCCCCGGATCAAAGGTTGCTTGACACCTACCCGAGGCTTATCGCAGTCTGCTACGTCCTTCATCGGCTAATTCTCCCAAGGCATTCACCAATAGCCCTTGAGTAACTTGACTCTGTTCTCAAGAGCTTAGTCTTAATCGGCGATCACAAGAAACGACATTTCTTATGATTGATTTTTGTTATTTTGTGGCTTTACTGCAAATTGTTAAGTTGCACGCAAGTTCAAATACAAAAAGTGGAACCAGAATCTGAGTAAAAAAATAAGGGCCTCAGCCCTTTACTTTTTAAAAAGGCGGAGCAAATTACTCTCTAAACCAGACGGATTTTAAATACAACGACACCAAGCTAAAACTGTTAAAAATAGCTGTGATAGTCTGTGTTGTGTTCAAGATTGATTTGATCTTAAAATCTATTCGTTTTGTTTGCTTTTGCATAATATCAGAGGTGTTTCGGCAATGCAATAGTATTACAACCATTATCTGCCCCTGTGTCAAGGTATACGCTCTGTAAGCCAAAAAATCACCTTTCCCCCCATGTCATCCTGAGCGTAGCGAAGGATCTAGGCCATAAGGCCGCACCCAAATACCCTGTTACTATATAGGTATATGGATGACCTAAAAACTACCCTATCTAAGCATTTCTCCGCCAAACCCTGGTCGCGTCCCGCGATCGCGGGCAGACGGAACCCCCACCTCCACTCTGATCTACACCTATTGGTGGATGAGGCACGCACCCTATTTAAAGAGAAGGCCGTTAAGGGGCCTGGGTCGTTTGCGTTTTATCTTGGATTTTTTAAGAGATTAGGAGTTCAGAAGGTTCGCCAGTTGATGGCGGAGGTTAAGGATTCTAAGGCGGATGAGCCCGGCAAACTCTTTTGGTGGAAGGTTAAAGAATATTTAAAGAAGTAATCCCCTTCATCCCCCTCTCGTCATTGCGAGCGAAGCGCGGCAATCTCCCCCACTCGTCATTCCCGTGAAGACGGGAATCCAGAAAGAAACAAAAAACATTGTCATTCTGAGGCGATTAGCCGAAGAATCTAGCGAAGCGTACTGTCATCCTGAGCGTAGTCGAAGGATCCAGGCCCTCAGGGCCGTTTTTATTATTACCAATATTCTTTTCACCACCCATTTGTCCCGGCAAACGGGTGGCCCCAAACCGGCCGCCAGTCGCTCTCGCTATTCATCTAACAAAACTCGCCTTTCCGCCTCTCGCTGAACTCGTCGCTAACGCTCCTCAGACAACAGCTTCGTCAGCGGCGGTTTTGTTGATTCATTACGCTCAAGCTCCAATGGCAGGTTCGGCAATCCAAACAAGTTGTTCTGATGGAAATGCTAACAAGTCATCTATTAATCTGTCACTTAGGTTGGGGAATGCCTGTCGTCTATCAGAATCACTCATATCTACAAACTTTTTCTGCATAATCTTGAAATAGTACCACGCGAGGAACCTATGGTTGCCATCTACTATTTGATGACCTTCGCCTACCTTTAAAAAGGCTACGGGCTTAGGGAATTCTCCATGCTGCGCCATGTATATAGCTATATTAAGAAATCTTTTTTTACCACTCTCTTCGGCCAATTCTCTAAAATCGTACCTGACGCCACGGCTCCCTTTAACATACGCGCTATACATGTCTTCAATGCCTTGTCTAGCATCTGGTGTAAATAATATCTGCTCCAGATTTTGCCTGACCTTCTTCCAGGTCACACCACGCCAGAAAGCAAGGGATTTCCCCGCCAGTATGCCAAGCCACCTGGCATTATTGGGTGGCCAACCTATTTGGTTAGCATATGGCTCTAACCAGTCTGTGATGACTTCGTTGGGGAAATTGGGTAAGTCTTTCTTAATTAGGCCCAACACGATATAGGGGAATTTATGATAATCTGCTCAAGATGGTGGAAAGAGCTCCAATAATTAACCCAAATATAGCAGACGATACATATATATAGATCGTCCATTTGTCTTGTAACATCTTATCATCTATGGGGTGCCGGTTAAGCTCAGAATAGGGATCTATGATTTGGCTCTTGATGAATTCAAACGTTTTCCTCAGCAGATATACATTCAACAATAGCATGATAAGGATGCTAAATATCGTGGTTACCCAAGAATTATTGCTAAAACGGACGGCCAATGAGGTCAGCAAAATAATTGTGATAATTGCGGGTATTTCACCAGATAAAAAGCTTAAATATAATTTTAGAGGGCTAATCGTTGAAGCGGGCTTTATGATTTGATTTATCTTAGGGGAATCTCCACGCATTAGACTGTGGGAATAATACACGACGCGGTGGGAGGAGCGGCCGTTTTTGAAAAGGGTTTCGAGGCCATGGAAGTTATCTAATTCCCCCTCCCCTTCGCAGAGGTAGCGGTAGTTGCCGTTTTCCCATTTAACTTTTTGGTTGATACGAGCGGTGTTGGCGTTGGCGATCAGGGCTGGGCGCAGATTGGCGTTTACCTCATCATCGGTAATGTCGTTCGGATCCCAATCACCGCGATAGGTCATTGACCAAACGGGCTTGTTTTGGAAGTAAATTGTTTCGATTCCCAAAAAGGCACGTTCGCCAACGTAGTAGATATCTCTATATAGGTAATCACCCTCGGTATATTCTAATTGCTTCGAACCAGCCAAAGCTGGTTCAACCTTTCCGCCATCACCGGCGTAGGTCTTAGTTCTCGCCCGAAGTAGAAAATCTATGATCTCGTTCATGTCTTGTCCTTATTTATTCTTGGTGGGTAAAGCGTAAACGTTGTAGATTTGTTTACCACCTAACCCCTCGATGTTTTTGATCGAGGCTTTATTTCCCGGGCGGATATAGACCGAGATCTTCTCTGGCTTAAACTGCCTAAGCTTCTTGAGCCGGATCTCACTCAGCGCCCGAGCGATACCCTGTTTGCGATAGTTTGGTTCAACCCAGATAGCTTCAAAAACTCCCTGCATTTTTTTAGTCCGCCCGTTAGGCTCTATCGATGCAGCAGAAAAACCGACTGGCTTACTGTCTGCTTCAGCAATAAAAAAGAAATAATCGCTGGCCTTAAGACATCTTAAAACATACTCCTCTGTTTTTTTCTTGGGTTCTTTGGGATGAGCTATCTTGGACCACTCCTGCACATCCAATTTGTATCGAAAATCTGTAAGCGCGTCCTTGTCTTTTTTGGTTGCCGGACGAACTACAAATTCCACTTTTTTCATATGCTTTTAATTAGTTCGACCAGTTCGGGGAATTCGGGTTGGTTAAAGTGATCTCCCCCGCGGATGGTAATTAATTTAGCGCCTGGCAGCTCCTTAATATATTTTTCGGCGTGGCTATGCGGTACAACCGGGTCCTGATCGCCGTGCACTATGTAGATATTGGGAGCTTGCTCCGCAAACTGAGTCAGCGGCTTGGTTAGCACAAAGTCGGCTAGTGGCGGCTCGAGGCCCTCGCTATCGTACGGAGGCGAAACTAAGACAACGGCTTTGATCTTCCTGGGGAAGATATTTTCCGAAAGATATTTGGGCAAAAATATTCCGCCCAGAGAATGGCCGACTAAAATTACATCATCTTCGAGAAACGGTAACATCTTTTCGAACCAGATCTTCCACTCTTCGTAGTGGGCATTCTGTTTATTGGGCATCTCGGGCGTAAAAACCTGATAGCCTTCGCCTAGCCGATCGGGCATAGTGGCACGCCAACGCTTCCTGGGGAGAAAGTATTCGATGCCAGGCGTAAGCGCCTTGAGGTCTTTTAGATACGCCTCGTACGAAACAAAATCCTCTCCCCCATGTATAAACACAACTTGTTTCATAGCTTTATAAATAATCTAATATTTCCGGGAATTCAGTTTGGACTTGGCCGGCGTGATTTCGGCCAAAATGTCGGCGGTCTTTGAATAATACTGGCTCAACATCAGAGTAATTGGCCCACGATTTAATGTGTTTGACCGGGACATACGGATCATCCTCTGAACCAATCACCACAAACTTGGCGGATTGTAGCTGCTCTGACGAGATATCCCAGGGTGTTTCCAAAAAATTATCAATGCCGGGAATATTCGGTAGTTGGGCAAATGGAACCGCCACCAAAACAATTTTTTCAGGGTGACCACCCTGTTCTAAGTAGCGCATCGCCAAAACCCCGCCCAAACTATGACCAATTAATACACCCTCGCCATTTTCTTGAATAGCTGCCTTAAGTGTTGCCAGCCATTCGCCCAATTGGGGTTTGTCTGGATTTGGCAGAGTTGGAACAATAGCTTTATCTCCCCTCTTTTCTAATTTCTCCTTTAGCCACGGAAACCAGTTCTCATCAGGGGATCCATTGTATCCATGCAAAATGTAATAAGTTTTATTCATTATATTTTGCGGCCAATGTATCTAATCCGGTTACCTTCTAATCCGCCCGTGCTGCGCAGGCGGTTACCTTTATCGTCCAGAAGTAGAGTTTCGAAATATCTATCAACCCGCGCCTGAGTACTATCAACGTCAAAGTATCTCTTGTGGATGCCCTCAGGCTGGATTTCGAAATAATCTTTTTCGATCTCCTCCCCCGCCTCGACTTCGTTATCCCGCTTGGAGTTCAGCATCAAAGCAACGATGCCGTTTGGTTTTATAACCCGATGGATCTCCGAAAAAATCTGCTCAGTTGTTTTGTCATCAAAATAGTGAATGGAAACCGAGGCGTAGACAGCATCAAAACTGCCATCGGGGTAAGGAAAGGGCTGTGAAACATCGAGACCTTTGATGGTAACAACATTCACCAGTTCGGGCGGCAGATCTTCTCGAATTCGATTGAGGGCAGTATCCGAAAGATCAGTGGCTTCAACGATATGACCTTTGCTCGCAAAATAGATGGAATCTATCCCCGCACCCGCGCCTAAATCTAACACCCGGCCTTGGGGAACAAAATAAGTCTCGGCCAATTTGCCAAATTCGGTTGCTCCACTCCCCTTAGGTGGTAATTTGCTGATATGTTTCTTGTCCCAGTATGCTTTGCTATTCATCGCCGATGTATTTAAAGCGAGGGGTAATTTTGCCGTCGAGTTCGACGTTGTCTAAAAACATCTCTTTGGGGCGAACCCAAATGGATCCAAACGGAAAATCATCGGTTTCGTAGAGTATCTTATATATCACTACCGGCTCGCGGGTTTCGGTATGCACGCCCTCTCCGATCACTTCGTAGAGATTGCCTTTGTAATGCAGATATTTCCCCAGCTTGATCATTCCATGCCAATTACTTGCCAGCCGTATTTTTCGATCTCTTCTGGCGTGTGGTTATGCCAATCATCACTACCCTTTGTTTTAATTACCACTGTCACCCGCTTTTCGATCTGGCGGCCAGTATAATCCTTTTGTTCGGGGTCCCATTCCCGCAACACCAAAACATCGCCTTTCTTAATATCAAAATCCGCCAACCGAAACTCAAATGTCTTTTCGCCAGAGAGTACCTTCTCGAAGAACTGCGGCCGAATTTTCTTCTCTATCCGGTTACCCATACCGCCATCATATCATCCTGACAAATGGCTATAAAAAACCGTTCGAAGAGGTTTTGGTCGGTACTGGTCCGACCTAAACATTCGAACGGCTCGCACTGCTTATGGGGTAATAGCTGGTAATTAGATCACTCCACCATAGGTGGCTCTTCCGTGGATTACTCCGCGTCGGGGCCAACATCTCCGAGGTAATGCAGGGCAATAACGCCCAGCCGCACCTGTGGTGGTCCGCCGTCCTCGACTTCCTCGAGATCGTAGACCTCAACCTCGGCGAGCAGGTGATGAATGTAGACTTCGAGTCCATCATCTGTTTCGACCGCTGCGGTTACTCTGATCATGCAGCTATCCGGGCCAGTCTCGAGCTCTTCCTGTTCATCGAATCGCTCGTGGATGGCGTAGTAGACCGCCTCGATAGTACTTCGGGGCCCATCTGGACTGCCCGTTGACTCGTCAGGCCCCCATGAGGAGTTGCCCTGATCGACCTCCACGACCAGATGGGCCTCCGGCGGAATAGACTCGAGGCGGAATCCGCCGATCTGCGAACCAATGACAGGAACATTTTCTTCGCTCCAGTGTTCTGCCACTTGGTCACTCGCATCTATCAGCCACAACCCACAGAATATCTCGGTCAGCTGCTGAAAACACAGCTTTACTTTATGCATTAGCAGACCTCCCTTGGCCAACTCCGCTTAGGGTGCCGGACATTGGCAAAATATGATTACCCTGCTGGGTGGCTAACGTACGCATTATGTTAATGTGCTATTCCGTTACCAGTAGCACCACCCGAGTAACTATCATACATTAACCGAAGTAAAAAATAAGCCCCCGGACGCGTGGGGGCTGTTTAGATCGTGTGGAGGGTGGGGTAAATGCGCTTTATCAGCTCTAAGTCCTCAGTGTGGCCAGCTCCGTACGAGGAGATCTCACCGGCCAACAGTCGATCATGGCTGATCAAACTCAGACACCCCAACAGATCCGCCAAACGGTGTAAAGCAAACAACCGCAGGGCAACCTTGGGGTCTTCGTAATCCTGTGGCCAAGTAACCCGATCATGATGTGGCCACCAGCTAAGACTCTTGGCTACAGCTCGACGACTGGGCGGCCAGCCTTGTGTTAATGCGGCAACGGCGCTATCGATCGTATCGACCTCGCTATGCCAATTCAATGTGTACTCACCCAGCCCGGGATAGGCAATAAATATTGTTATCTTTAGACCAGGTGAAGTGCTCGGGGAAAAGTGGATATAACCGTCCGGGATCTTGGGATGGTCTATCTGGATGGTTGATCGGCCAGTTGCCCAAATGGTACGTTGAAGCGATTGCTCACAACCACCATATTTTTTTACCGCATC
>JBAZHL010000019.1:0-12586 GCA_041652335.1 Patescibacteria group bacterium
GCGCGATTACTACCACTAAGCCAACTACTGCCCAGTTGATAGTGACGCCTTGAGATTTAGGGGCTCTCTTGACCCGTTTCTTCTTCGCCATATCCTTCTAATTTTACGAATATAATTTTATAAACATAAAGAAGCCGCGCAAGACCTAAACTTGCGCGCACACAATTTTGCCAAACCGGTTGTATTATACCATCAGCTACCCTAACGACGTCAAGACTAACCCAACAGTTTCAGAAAAGCTTCTTGCGGGATACTCACCTGCCCCACCTGCTTCATCCGTTTTTTACCCTTTTTCTGTTTGTCTAACAATTTATTCTTGCGCGTAACATCTCCACCATACAGTTTGGCGGTAACGTCCTTGCGATATGGAGATAATTCTTCACGAGCGATCACCTTTCCTCCGATAGCTGCCTGAATAATGATCTTAAAATTCTGCCGAGGGATTACTTCTTTTAGTTTAGCGGTAATCTCGCGACCAATCCTTTGAGATGATCCTCGATCAACGATAACGCTTAACGCGTCGATCACATTACCCCCCACCAGAATATCTACCTTTACTAAATCTCCGGGACGATATTCTAAGAACTCGTAGCTCATCGAAGCATAGCCAGAAGAGACACTCTTTAACTGATCATAAAAATCTACCACAATACTGCTAAGCGGTACCTCATAAGTAACCAACACTCGGTTTTTATCCAGATGCTCAATGTTGTTCTGAATCCCCCGTCGCTCTTGAACCAGTTTAAGGATCCCGCCCAAATAGGTCACCGGCGAGACTAACTCTAACCGCACCCACGGCTCGGCAATATGCTGCACCCTGGTTATCTCCGGCAACTGGGTTGGATTACTAATGATCATCTGACCACCGCCAGCCAATGTTACTTGATAACTAACGCTGGGAGTAGTGGCGATCAGATCCAGATCAAATTCTCGCTCTAATCTTTCTTTGACTATCTCCAAATGCAGTAGACCGAGGAAACCACACCGAAAACCAAAACCAAGTGCCGGCGAAGTCTCTGGTTCATATACCAAAGACGAATCGCTCAAACTAAGTTTATCCAACGCCTCTCGCAATTTAGGATAATCGTTATTGTCGATAGTAAAGATACCGGCATAGACAAACGGCATTACCTTCTTATACCCCGGCAGCATCTTTACTTTTTCGGTACGTGCTCCAGTAATGGTATCTCCCACATGAACTTGGCTAACATCTCTAAGGCCAGTGGCAATATAACCAATATCGCCCGCCTGTAGCATCTCGGATTTTTTTAGTTGCGGGGAGAAGGTCCCAACCTCTAAAGCCTCCGATTCCGCCTTGGTGGCGATCATCTTGATCTGTTCTTCACCTTTTATATGGCCATCCATTATCCGAGAGTAGGCGATCACTCCTTTATATTTATCAAACACCGAGTCGAAGATCAGCGCTCGTAAAGGAGCATCGAGATCGCCATTAGGCGCTGGTACATCTCTGACGATTCTATCTAATATCTGTTCTACGTTCTGACCGGTCTTGCCCGAAACACCCAAGATCTCTTCTGGTTCTATCCCTAACACATAAGATAGTTCGTTTTTGGTACCCTCCACATCAGCACCAGGCAGATCGATCTTGTTTACCACCGGGATGATGGTTAACCCCTGCTCACGAGCTAAGTGCAGATGAGCTAAGGTCTGGGCTTCAATCCCCTGGCTGGCATCAACTAACAACACAGCGCCCTCGACTGCCGCCAGGGACCGGGATACTTCGTAACTAAAATCCACGTGACCCGGCGTGTCGATCAAGTTAAGCGTGTAGCCCTTGTACTGCATTTTAACCGGCTGCAGTTTAATAGTGATACCGCGCTCGCGCTCCAAATCCATAACATCTAATAGCTGAGCCTTCATCTTTCGTTTCTCGATCGTCCCGGTCACCTCCAAAAACCGATCCGCCAGCGTAGACTTGCCGTGGTCGATATGCGCAATAATACAAAAGTTCCTGATCTTTTCTTGCATGATCTTATTCTACTAAAAATAGGGGGCGGAGCGAGGTATGGCTGGTTTGCCATTTAGTATCTCGGCATCCGCCCCTTTGTTCATAAGTTGTTCGAAGAGTTTGGGTTACGTGGCCGGTTCGATTTCCCATGCTTTCCTCCCAGAATGAAATGAGATGTATGCCCCACAACCGCCACACCATAGCTGCCCAACCCTAACATCGGCTGGGCTGCAATTAAGAGGCTGACGACATCCAGGACAGTGGGAGGGAGGTTCGGGAAAGTGGCGCGATTCACTCGCAGTTGATGGGAAGATGAATCGGCTGGCATAATCGGCTGAGTAATGGTGAGTATGACATTCGGGACAGATCATCTCGACGATTCCGTCCCGACCCTCCACCACTACAGTCAGCGGCAAACCGCAACGTCTCCTTTTCCACTTACCTAAATCATCCTTGAACCAAACCCTGCTCGAACAACGAAGGTACACCCGAGTGCCGCCCTGACGGCACGATGACTTTCGGCACAAAATAATCACCTCCTTTGGCTGATTTTGAGCCGAGGAATCAGGGGAGCTATAGCATAGCACTTAGCCGCGCTCAGAGCAATAAAAACCTTGACAATCAAGGGGAAAAGTGTAAAGTAGTAGTGTCCTGCGGGTTTCCACCTTAGGACCTTAATAAGTAGCTAGGGCAGGAGGCCCGCAGGCACCCTTTTACCCATGGGGAGCATAGATTGGCGATGCTACCAACCTCTGTTTTTTGTGTTTCGCATTTCCATTTTTAATATTAGATCCTGAACCTTTAAGCGAGGTGTAAAACTGGTGTTTAAGCGCCTGTAGACAAAGCGCGCTCGACAGTCATTACGGTTGTGTCATTCAGCCTCAGAACGGGGCATTGACCTCATTGGAGCGTCATCGACACAATCAATCGACTAAGAGCAACGGAGGGTTCGATTCCCTCACCTCGCGTTTTGCTGACGTAGCTCAGTGGTAGAGCTCCTGGCTTGTAACCAGGAGGTCGCGGGTTCGACTCCCGTCGTCGGCTTTAGGCGGTGTCATCCAATGGTAGGATATCGGACCCCAAATCCGAACATGGGGGTTCGAGTCCCTCCACCGCCAGTTCTTTGACAATTAACAACAAAGGGTTGAGATTCTCTGCTCTTCCGAGCACGGGATGTGCCAAGAGCAAAAGGGGCTTGAGATGAATGAACAGGGTGTATGGCTGATGGTGTGGTTAGGCATTGTCCTATCCGGACTCACCATCTGTGTCGTAATCATCTGGCGGTTAAGCCGCCCAGATCATGACCGTGCCAACTGGGATACTATCGCCAGTTGGATGTGCTTCAGCGCAATGTTAATAGGCGGTGGAGGCGTACTTTTCCTGCTGCAACTTATCCACCCCCTACTTAACCCAAATGGTCTTTTGCACAACTTCCTCTCCGAGTTCGGTATATTTCTGGCCGGGCTTGGCTGGATCGGGCTGTTCCTTTGGTGGTTCCAGAGGAACAAACATCGATTTCCACCGGACCCGGAGGATCAGTATTGTTACCAAGAGGACGAAGGTGACACAAACCCCGACCAAACCCCACGAGCTCGACTCGTGATCATCGATTGAGAGGTAGACGATCTACTTTGTATATCCCACCTCCCATAAGCCCCGGCGCAAGGACGCGCCGGGGTATTTTTTTATCTAACCAACAGCCACACCCCAATTAGCATTACTAATGAGATGCTCACTCGCCACCGTACATCCTTTTCTTTAAATAACGATCCGCCAATTACGGTGGTGATCAATATCGAACTATGCTTGATTGAGGTAACTAACGATAACTCCGTCATACTAAGGGCTTGCGAATAGGCCAATCGAGAGACAGTAGCGATAACAGCGATGCCAACCAGCAGCCAACCTAAATGATCCACCCGCCCCGGGATCTGCCTAACGTCCCCCACCACTAATAGGTAAAGCACCAAATGATTAACAAACAAAAAGATGCTAATTAAAAAGATAAAGGTTACTACGTCAAACCGCTCCAACGAGAATTTATCAAACACACTGGAAGCGCCCATCAACACCATCGATCCGAGCAATAACATCTCATAGAATAGCTCGGTTTTTTGTTTAAACAGATCACCTACTCGAACAGTAGCTAACCACCCCCAATGATGTGCTGGCGTAAATGATCCCTTGGCCAATAGGGCGCCGCCGATCACCAAGATCATCGCTCCCCACATCTGCCCAGAGGTTAAAGTATCGCCCAAAAAGAAATGCGCAAATACTAATGTAAACAAAGTCGATAGTACAGTCTGCGGAGAGACCAACGATAGCTCCAGATGCCGCAGCGCTTTGGTCCCCATCCAGATCGCCACCGAACCAAACAAAGCGGCCATATAAACATAGGCTACACTGCCCCACGTAATGCTGCCCCATTTTACCCACGGCCACAAAAACAGCGCCACTATCATCGCTACCAGCGAGAAAGCCACCGTGTAATCCAACGAGTGCTCTTTTTTTAGCTCGGCCTTTTGGAAAACAGACTTAACCCCGACTAACGTCGCCGAGATCAAAGCGTAGACATACCACGGTAGTAATAACAACATCTTTTACCCCTTTAACAATCGGGCAGGTTTTAAGATCATCCCCACCTCTGGCACTCCTAATTTTTTAGTGACAGCTAAATAGGTAAACCCGGCAATTACCGCCGCCACACCGGCTTGAGCAAATAGTCCCCAAAAGGTATGGGTATTAACCACCCAACTCATTGCCTGCAATGCCCCATAGCCCATTGCCCCCATCGCCAACACACCTACCAAGATCTTGCCCGCCATTGACCAGAGCGGCTTTAACCCTAACCCGCCTAAGCGTCGACGCAAAATTATAAACAGGATCGCGGCGTTAATTATGGCCGCCACCGAAACCGCTAAGGCCAGGCCAACAACTTGTAAGTAGGGAATAAATATTAGCGCCACCCCCACGTTAATTAACAAAGTCAGCACACTCGTCCAAAAAGGAGTTTTAGTATCTTGCAAGGCATAGAAGCTCCGAGCCAACAACGGGATAATTGCCTGGGCTGCCATGCCAAAAGTAAAAAAGGCCAAGGTTGAGACCGTAAACCGAGTATCCTCCCAACTAAATTGACCGGCACCAAAAGCCAATCGAACGATTTGGGCTCTCAGCAACCAGTAAAGCATCATGGTCGGGATGATCAGATATAAGATCTGTCGTAAGGTTCTCGTAAAATCATCTTTAAACTCGTCCACTTTTTGCAGAGTATATTTCTCGGACAAAGTTGGGAACACGGCTACCGCAAACGAAATACCAAAGATGCCGATTGGTAAACTCTGTAGGTTATCTGCGCCGTTAAATACGGAGACACTACCGACTGCCAAAGTAGAAGCGATCACCGTGTTTAACAATACCGAAACCTGTTGAGCTGCGATCCCCATAGTCCGCGGGATCATTAGCGCGGCAATCCGCCGAAGAGCTGGATGTTTAAAATTAAAGTGCATTCGATACCGATATCCTAACGCAAATACTCCCGGCAATTGGATGATCATATGCAGAAACGCGCCTAACACCACCCCATAGGCTAACCCCATATAACCAAACCGCGGCACTAAATAGATCACGCCCAAGATAATGCCCACATTGTAAAGAATGGGAGCGATAGCATAGACCAAAAAGTTTTTAAAAGAGTTTAGGATACCACCGGCCAAGTTACTTAATCCAAAAAAGAACGGCGAGAGCAACATCACCCGCATTAGGTTGGTTACCATCTCGTGCTTATCGCCCATAAAGCCGGGCGCTACTACCTTGGTGAGATATGGGGCAAAGATCGCGAGGATCAGCAAGATCCCGGTTAACAACACAATGCCAAGATTAACCAATGAGTTAACCACTCCCCAAGCCTCTTCCTTGCCTTCTTTCTTTAGATAATCGGTAAAGATCGGGATAAAGGCCGACGATAGCGCCCCTAATATAAGTAAGTTAAAAATAAAATCTGGCACCTTAAAGGCAGCGAAGTAGGCGTCTAATACATCCCCAGCGCCAAAATGAGAGAACAATGTTCGATCACGTATTAGACCAAACACTCGGCTAACTAAAGAGGCAACAGCCATAACCAGCGTTGCCTCAAAGATACTGGAGCGTCGAGTAATTAATTTGTGGATCATTCGACTTAGTTATCAGTGGGGGCCGCGGTTTCTGGAAAGAAAGCTTCAAAGTCCTCTCGATCGATCGTCTCATCCTTGATCAGACGAGCCGCCACAGCATCCAACTCTTTACGATATTTCTTTAACACGGCCAGCGCTTTATCCTCCGACTCTTTAATCAATCCCGAGACCTCGTCATCGATCACGGCCGCTACCTTCTCGCTATAGTTACGCTGCTCGTGGATCTCGCGTCCCAGAAATACTAATTCATCCTGGACACCAAACACCACCGGACCCAGCTTCTCGCTCATGCCGAACCGAGTTACCATCCGTCTGGCTAATTCGGTGGCGCGCTGGAGATCGTTAGAGGCTCCAGTGGTAGTCTCCTTAAAGGTCAACAGCTCCGCTACCCGGCCACCCAACATCGTTGATAGTTCATCAACAAATTGGGATTTGGAGTGCAGGTACCGATCAGCTACTGGCATATTCCAGGTGTAGCCCAGCGCCATCCCGCGCGATACCACCGAGATCTTATGTACCGGATCACCGTGCGGCAAGATATGCGAGACAATCGCATGGCCAGCTTCGTGATACGCCGTTACCTTTTTTTCCTGATCACTTAATAATTTATTCCGCCGTTCTGGGCCAAGTAGTACTTTTTCTACGGCCGCCATTAAATCTTGTTGAGTGATCCGCTTACGATTAGCACGAGCAGTTAGAATAGCGGCTTCGTTGAGTAAGTTCTGCAGATCGGCTCCAGTAAAACCAGGGGTTTGAGCGGCTACTTTGGATAGCTCCACCTCGTCATCCATCGGTTTACCTTTGGCATGCACCTCTAATATCGCCAGACGATCTTTCACGTCGGGACGATCAAGCAGCACTCGTCGGTCAAACCGACCAGGGCGAAGTAGAGCTGGGTCTAACACGTCGGGACGGTTAGTGGCCGCGATCACGATTACATTAGTATCGGTATCAAATCCATCCATCTCCACCAAGATCTGATTTAGAGTTTGTTCCCGCTCATCGTGCGATCCACCCAAACCAGTACCCCGCTGACGACCAACCGCATCAATCTCATCAATAAAGACTATCGCCGGAGAGTTCCGTTTGGCTTTGGCAAACAGGTCGCGTACTCGCGCGGCGCCGACGCCAACAAACATCTCTACAAACTCCGAACCAGAGATGTTAAAGAATGGCACGCCAGCTTCACCCGCTACCGCCTTAGCTAATAATGTTTTACCGGTACCCGGAGGCCCTAACAGCAATACCCCCTTGGGGATCTTAGCGCCCAAGCTTAAAAATTTGCTGGGGTATTTGAGAAACTCCACTACCTCCATTAATTCCTGCTTGGCTTCGTGCGCCCCAGCCACATCCTTAAAAGTGATCTTATGTTTATCGGTTGGGGTAACCCGTGCTCGGCTCCGACCAAACGATAAAGCTTGGTTATTAGCTCCTTGAGCCTGTCGAAGCATAAAGTACAAAAAACCAAATATCAGCGCAAACGGCAATAATGAAGACAGCAAGCTCAGCCAGATCATCCCCTTCTCAGCATCTTGCACTTCGATCGTTACCTGTTCGGGGTCGATACCAGCCTCAATCAACGAGGTGCCAGTCTCTTTGCGCGAGCGATATTCGGTACCATTGCTGCCGATCACTGTTAGTTCGTCGCCCTTTACCACGATCTTATCGACCCGTTTGGCAGCGACCTCTTCAACCACTTGGCTGATAGGGATCTCTTTGATCTTGGTAGTATCTGTACTAAATAAACTGTAGAGGAGACCCACTACTAACAAAACCACAATCCCGTAGCCCAAAATTCTACTGGTAGTCACTCTCATAACTTATAAATCTTTCGGCTTAAATCGACTAACACTAATCTTATCATACGCTTTTATCAGGAACAATTTACCCGGAAGTTGCTTGTAGGAGGTTTTATTTTTACTGTTAATCACCTTCTGCATCTCGGATAGATGAACCGTTTTATATCCCTGTCGATCACCCAACACCTCGCTTACCGCCCGCAATAACAACTCGTTCTGGAGGTAAGGATGAAGCTTATTAAATGGAGCTCGCCGAAAACTAACCGCCCCTCTCCCGCGCCGAAATTTTACTGCCTTTTTGCTCTGGATTAGATAGCTATCTAATAGATCACCCAAACCGGCCAAACTCTCAGCGTTACGCAAGATCACTTCATTGATCTGCGGATTAACCTTGCGTAGCAGCGGCAATACCTGGTGACGAATTCGGTTACGGGTGTAGGTTACCCGCCGATTAGTTTCATCCTCTCGGTAGCCAAAGTGAAGAGTCTTGGATAACTGTTTTAGATCAGCCTTAGTAACTCTCAGCAGCGGCCGCCAGATAATCCCTTGCCATTCGCTCATTCCAGATAGTCCCCTCACCCCCGCTCCTCTAATCCAGTTCATCGTAACCGTCTCTGCCTGATCATCGGCTGTGTGCGCTACCACGATCGCTTTGGCTCGGTAACGTTTGGCGACTCGGTTCAAAAAATCATATCGAGCCACCCGACCAGCTTCCTCCAAGGTGTACTTGCGTTGACGAGCCAACGATTTAACCGCCACCCGAGTGGTTACCACTGGCAACCCTAATCGATGTCCCATATCCTTTACCCACTGCTCATCCCCAGCGGCTCGGCGGCGAAGTTGGTGGTTAAGATGTGCAACCACTAATCGCCAATCGTATCTGGCCGCTAATGGGATAAGCAGGTGGAGTAAGCTCATCGAATCAACACCTCCAGAAACTGCCACGATCAAAGTGGATCGCTTAGGTGGCAGCTTTTGACTCTCGATCTGAGATAGAAGCTTATCGATCAATTGCATGCCTACATTATATAGGAGCAGAATAGACAAGAGCCGGCTTTTGACCTAACCTAAATTACGCTATGCTAATAGCGTCAGCCAGCGCGTCGGAGAAGGTTTTTAAAGAAAACTCTGATGTCAGGGTAGCTCAGCGGTAGAGCAGTGGACTCATAAGCCATTGGTCGCGGGTTCAAATCCCGCCCCTGACACCACACTAAAACTATGGTTAAGGATCCGCCCGACCAGACTAAGCAACAACGTAAGTTGCGTTCTCAAATATTAACAGCGATCTTCGCTGTCATCTTCATATATATGGCGGTCGGCACCATCGAAGCGCTCTGGCAGAACTACGCCATCAATAAAGAGATAGCTAAGTTGCGAGCAGAGATAGTTCAACTCCAAGACGAGGGTCGTCAGCTAAAATACCTCATCGCCTATCTCGGAACTGAATCATTTAAAGAGCGGGAAGCTCGTCGCAAGCTGGGCTACAAAAAACCCGGTGAGCAGGTGCTGGCTCTACCTAATTCAATATTAGAAGATCTAACCCCCGGCCAGGCTAATGGCGATACCGATTCCGAGCAAAAACCGGAACTATCTAACCCCCAGAAGTGGCAAGAGTTTATCTTCGGGTAGTAGTTTGGTGGGCCTGCTTGGGATCGAACCAAGGACCAACCCCTTATGAGGGGGCTGCTCTACCGCTGAGCTACAGGCCCAAAAAACAAAACTAAGGTACCATCCATAAACCCATTCTACATTCTTCATTCTACATTAATCTGGACAGTCATCCATTACTCTGATAGCATTACCCTTGTCGACGCGGGGTAGAGCAGTAGTAGCTCGCCAGGCTCATAACCTGGAGGTCGCAGGTGCAATTCCTGCCCCCGCTACCAAGCCCACATGGATTGCAAGACAAAGGGTATGATTGCTATAATGTACCCGAGATTGGTAAGTCTCCTTAAAACTTCCCCACCGGGAGGTTTTTTATAATTACCCCGGATCGGGCGAATTATATTCTTTAAGGAAGGAGCGAACAGATGAGTGATAACAATCTCCAGGACCTGCTAAAGGTGTGCGATCAAAAGGACGAGCAGATCAGCGGCATAATTGTATTTGATATGGATGACGGCAGGTCGCTTGCCTCCACTTTTTCGTCCGAATATGACGCCAAGACGATAGCCATAGAGCGGGCACTGACAGCTCTCGATAAAGATCGAATTATGAAACTGGATCCAGTCGGTTCTAAAAATTGGACGATGTACTCATACGATAGAAAAGTCGTGGCTACGGTTAAGATCCGAGGCTCCATTTGGTTATCTTGCGAATACAAAACCGAGAAAGCCCCCAGTGCTGCGATAGAAGATGCCCTGGAAATAGCTCTAATGGCCAACCATAAGCTCTAAAAGATAGCTCCCAAGAACTTAAAAGCGCCCCGATCAATCGGGGCGCTTTTAGATGCAACAATTACTTCTTGCCCCAACGAGTGAACAGCTCATAAAGAGCCGCTAAACCAACGAGGGCATAGATCACGCGGGTAAGCGTGCTCATGTCACCAAACAAGGTGGCAACTAAGTCAAAGTTGAAAAATCCAACCAAGCCCCAGTTAAGTCCACCAATAACTACCAACAAAAATGTAATCCAACCCATTGTACTCATAATAATTCCTTCTTTAGATTAATGTGCTCGGTCCCCTATCTCTATTTTATCAAACATTTGACACCTTACGGCAGCAATACGTCCAGCCACTGGTTAATAACCTGTTTTAGGGTAGATAGCTCCGGGTCCTGCCTAAAAACATGACCTGCATTAGCAATGATCTGCAACTCCTTAGACCCCGGCAAGGCATCATAGAATTTTTGCTGATGGATCACTGGCGCCAATTCGTCATTTTCTCCCGCTACTATCAAAACCGGCATAGTTAATTTATCGGCGTCATTCAATATATTGAACTGCAAGAGATCAATAAAGAAGGGCAACCAATTAACTTGGTCCGAGGATTGCTGGCCATCGAAACTGCTTTTTATCTCCTGCCACATTCTTTCCCACCCTTCCGATGAACGCTGGGGCGCTGCCTGAAGATTAATAGTCCCGGAAACCACACCGGATATTAAGATCAAACCGCTTACCTCGTCTGGATGCCGCTCGGCATAGAGCGCTGATGCAGTTGCGCCTAAGCTATGGCCGGCCAGTATTAACGGCGGCTTAAACCACGCCTGTTGTTTCGCCCAATCTAAAACATCAACCAAGTCATTTACATAAGTGGTGGCTTTGGCGTCCGACAGATACCCTCCACTCTCGCCCTTGGCATTGCTGGCATCATAACGAACGGTCGTTAATCCGTGGTCGCGCATAGTCTCGGCGATGGCTACGATATCTGTTCCATCTTTATTGCCCCCTAACCCATGAGCCACTACTGCCACACCAATGGCTTCTGGCACCTTGTCCACCACCACAACCAAATCAGCCCCCAACCGATTTTCTATCACCACCTTGCCATCCCCCTCATCTATCGAGCCATCCGGATTGATTGGTTTAACCAAATTGCTAACCATACCTAAAGTTAGCAGCACCAGGATCATGCCCCACAGAATATCGTAGTGTCTTTCGGGGGCATTAGTTTTGACGCTCTTTTTCATCTATTCCATCATAACTCTTGCCGCCCCAACTTTGATCCAAACACCAATGAAAAAGCGCCACAAAAACTTGTGCCGCATTTTCATGGCTCAACAGCTCGGTTCAGATTGCATTCCTAAGGAGACAATTTGGGACTTTTGAAAGGGAGTTCGGGCAAGTGGGTCAGTTGTAGAACCCATAGGAGAAAATGAGACAAATGAGACAGTGGCAGAGGGGCGTGTTTCACTATAGATTTTAGTTGGGTTTTGTGGCGTAATCACCACCGCTTAATAGAGCTAATCTAGGGCGCCAATCATTGCCTTGAAATACTTCACCAATACAATCAGACTAATCCCAACCAGAAACAGAACAGTTTGATAAATCGTCATACTCAACGATCTTTCTCTGATAAGGTCTGGCGTCAACTCGGCTAAGGCAACATACAAAAACACTCCCGCCGTAAAGGGCGCAGCTAACGTTAATGATACTTTAAACAAAACTGGTAATAACAGTGACACTCCAGCTCCCACAAACGACATAAATACCGCGAGTACATTAATCCGATTGGCCAATAGATTGCCAACCCCAGCTCGACGCAAAATGACATAATTCGAAATCTCTTGTGGTATTTGATGGATTACTACCGCAATAGTTGTAGCGATTCCGATTTGTAAACCAGCCACATAACTACTGGCTATCACCAACCCATCAACAAAGCTTTGAGTAGAAAAACCAAACATATTGCTGACTGCAGCGTGATTGCGCCGCGACATTCGCACTTTGTACTTCAACTCTCGCCAAGTAATAGTCTGCTCTAACAAAAACATCAATACGACTCCAGCTACAATGGATACCGTTACAGATGTAGTCCAGCCGTCGTGCACAGCTTTCGGCAATAGATAAATCAGCGCATCTCCAATTAGTGCGCCAGCTGCCAAAGCCATAAAATAACCCAAAATTCGATTAAGATGCTCCCCCTTCTTTGGAACAACTTTAACAATAAAGTTGGCCAGAATTGCCAATAACCCAGTACTAGCCAGTGC
>JBAZHL010000020.1:0-12440 GCA_041652335.1 Patescibacteria group bacterium
CTTGAAATAACTGGCGTGGCTAACCTATATAACAACGGTGCAGACAACCCACCCGTTAGTGTTACCCGTCCGTCGAGTCCAGCTACTCATATCTACTCCCCCCAGGCCACCGATATATATAGATATCTTTATAAAAGTGATACTCTAACCGCCACTTTAGATTTTAGCTCTGGCAGTGCTGAATTCGGTTACGTTTATGGCGGGGGCAAAACTGCTGACCAGATAAAGATCCAAGCCACGGCGGTGTTCTACGATGGCGAGATAAAACAGGGCGCCGAGCTCCCCTTCGCCGATGAAAAAATTATTGCCACTACAAATCAGGTGCCTTCGCCCCAATACCAGAAAGGGGATATCTACTATCAAGCCTCTTTTGCACCGGCAAAGGTGAACCCGCAGAAAGAGATAAACGTTAAGCTAACTATTAAATCGGTGGATGCCAAAACTGGCCAGATTAACACTAATCCATACCAACGGGTACGGGTTGAACTCTGGCCAATGCGGGCATTTTACGCGTTTAAAGAAGCTCGATTTGAAGAAGCGGGTAAGTTTTTGGCAGCTTCGATAATAAACATACCGATTGAGGGAGGGGGCGGCACCTCTGGCTGGCATACTTACGACGATAAGACCGGCGAACGGCTCTCTGGCACAATCGGTTCCCCCAATACCGATAACCCCAGCATTATCCGAAGCATCTATTGGTATCTAATTGAAGGAGACAACAGCCTCACCGCTAATACATCAACCGAAGTCGAGCAGAAAACGCTAACTTGGGTAGAACAACAGATCATTAATTACCAGAAGGCGTATTTAAATAAGGTATATGACGAAAAGCAGATGGCCGACTACCTATCTTCGATGGAGTTGCTGCCCACTCACGTTAATTACGCCGAATTAGATCTGGTAGATGGTGTTGGCGAAGTTTATTTCCGCTATTCTGGCAATGTCGGGGCAATTCCCTATGTGACCTTTACGATTAGCCCAGAAAATTTCTTTGGCAGTGCCGGCGGCAAGATCCCCTACTGCGACAGCGATGGTGAGTGGTACAGTAGTCTACTTCCGGCTGGTAATCATCGTTACGAAGATGATTTTTGCATTCCAAAACCACCAACCACCACCGCAGCCAAAGTGCTCTACGGTGATTGGTTAACCGAAGCTGGATTCAAACAACTACAGCAGAGGATCCAAACTATTACCTATCTACCCATTGATCGCTAAATCGAATGAACAGACCTCTAATTATTAGCTTAGCCACATTTGGGATCGTCATTGTTTCATCGATGGCTACCCAAATGATTATCGGAGGTGTCGCCGAAGCTCAAACCCCTACCGCGACGGAGGCTATGTTAGATTCACAAGTTAGCCGACGGGTTAAAGGTGAGATCTATTACGATATTGATTTTTCGACCGATAAGATCAGTCGAGGCAAGGAAAAACGATTTAAAATTACCGTTACCGCCATTAATACAAAAACGGGCGAGGTAGATAAAAACCCTTTCCAGCGAGTAAAACTAACCGCCTTGCCGATAGGAGTATCAAAGACCGACTCGGGCAATACCAGTTGGACACCCTCCGGCACATTCTCAGAAAACACTAACTCTATCTATGCCGAACAGATTTCTGGCTATTCTATTCAGCACGTGGTCACGGCAGCTGGCATGCGACCAGTTAGTAGTTTTGACCTGATCGATGGGACAGCAGAGGTTAGCTTCTCGTTGACTCAAACCCCCGCCGATGATAATTATGTCGGATTTATGGTAACACCAACTACCTGGCCTATCGCGCCCGGTATTCAATCGGCAAAAGCTTATCGCCTAAGTTTGCAGACCCCCCGCCAACCGGCCAATCACCACTTCTTGTACAAAGAGTGGCAGGTCGATGATGCCATGGCCGAACATGTTTTTACCATCGCCACGTTGCCAGTCGATAACGCACCTCGCCAATCTATGACTGAGTTAGGCACCTATGAATCAGAAGAGTCAGTAATCGACCAACCTCAAAACGAAACCACTCAGAACACCGTGATCCCTCCGGCTGCCAACTTGACTCAACCAGAGTACAACGGGACATCGGCTACTAATTTGAGACTACGTTTTTGGTTGTGGGTAGTCGGCGGGGCAATCGTCTTAACGATAGCCGCCTTAAGTTGGTTGAGCCTAAAAAAGCGCTCCCAGAAAGTAAAATAGTTAGACAGGCGACCTAATCGAGGTTATTGACCAACTGCCATTTAAGTGGTAGGTTGCAGGTGATTTCACATACTGTTTTGGAGGTGATGCTAAGTGACGAACGTTAAAAACTTGCTGCTGCCATTTGGAGCAGCGCTCTTGATGCTGATGCTCTTGGCCAGTTGCCATGTTAGCGCTGAGCCAACAAAGGGTAACATATTTATTAACGATCAGCGTATCCCCCTGGAAAAGATCAGTTGCGATGCTGAGAAGCTGATCATCACCATCCCCGACGGCTACCCCAGCTTTAAAACGGGAGAGACCATCACCCTCTCCGTCCGAGAAGCGGGGGCTCTGTCTGACAGGATGGCCAAGATCTCCAAACGATCTGGCTATGGCACCGAATCCGCCATGCAGATGTTAATGAACATCTACCAGACAACTAATGACGGCATCTGCGATTGGGAGTGCCAACCAATACCTTTGGTGGCAGTGCCGGGCAATTCCCGCCAGTACCAGATCAATACCGACGGTCACGTGGCCAAGCAATACCCGCCAACCAGTAAATCGACACCCAAGAATTCGGATTGGTCCTACACCTATGACAACCTCCCAGCGGGGCCCTACATCTGGTTATTTGGCGGCATCGCTAACCCCGTTATCTTGATAGAGTAATCCCCAGCCATTACTCCACCAACGTCAAACCACTCGCTTGGGCAACGAGTGGTTTTTATTTACCCAAAGTATTTATTCAACCGTTAGCTCGGCTGAGAACGGCAACAGGCGAACTAAGTTGCCGCCAGCGCTATTGGTGGGTACCAGGCTAACAATCAATTTATTGTAACCAGATAGGTCTTGTTTAGTAGTGAGGCTACTGCGCGCTTCATCCCCTACGGCGTCGAACACCCCCAACGAGGTAACGTCGGATACCACTGGGCCATTCATCTTGGCCAACCATCCCTCAAAGCGCCAACCGTAGGTTGATAGGGCACTACCATCCAAGGTAGAGAGGGAGATATTAATGTTGGTAGTATCTTGATCGGCTCCTTGGCTAAACGAAGCCTGACCGGTGGTAGAGCTTAGATCTAACGGGAACTTTAATACAGCGACTCCCTCACCAAGCTTGCCATCTAACACCACCCCACCTAAGCCGCTGATATCGCTTTGGAGCGGACGCAATACTATCTGCAACCGGTTATAACCGGAATAACTACCTAAATTGAAACTGGCAACCGGCATCCCATCATCTAAATTAGTCGGATATCCGTCAGCGTCTAAATAGAACCGAGCGGCATCAACTGCCTCACTCAATCCATCACTATCAACCTTGGCCAATTGGATGCTGTACGCATAAAACTCTGGGTCAATAATGGGCAGCTGGATATCTTCGAAGGTCAGCTTGCCCCCACTGATCTTGGCTACCCCACTGGGGATAGTGGATGACCGATAAACAATGCTGGTCGAAAAAGTCCTGATGTCTTTGCCAGCCAAAGGCTCGGTGGTAATAGTTCGATGAGTATACCAGTAGTAACCGCCAGCCGCTAAGGCCAGGATTATCAACAACAGCGCCCAGCCTATCCATTTTTTGCTCCGCTTCTTGACTGTCTTATTAGTTGGTTGCGGCACGCTCAAGCTTGATTTGGTAGCGCTAACTGATTGTGACAAAACATTGGTCAATTTTTTGACGGTGTTAGTGGTGGCTTGGCTTAACTGACTGGCCACTGGCAATAATTTGTTGTTCCCTACCGAAGCGGGAATTGGTTTTGCGGAGCCGTTGGGTTTTTTAATTGGTTCGGCCATAGTTTTTAGTTGAAGATATTTCTAACCCCGTTGATCAGAATTGTGATCAAATTTATTGCGGTGGCGGTTACTGCTTGACCGGTATCGGCAAAGGCTCCGCCGACATTGAACAGAGAGCTTAATGAGTTAAGAGATGAGCGGAGGCCGGAATCGGTACCATCACTTGTGTCTGACGAGCTACCGGATGATGAGCCGCTACTTGAGCCACCAGAGCTGCCACTAATCGGCTTACCACTGGAATCACGTTGCTGACGATTTCCACTCGCATCCATATTAGTTACTTCGTAATCGCCCGCACTGCGATAGTAGCCAATGGCAGAACCGGGCTGCTGATAAGACCCCATCTCGTCGATTAGGGCATCGAGCGCGCTCCAGTTGCCATCCTTAGCCTCCTCGCCAGCCTGCTTCACATATTTTTTAGTTCGCTCACTCTTGCTGTCACTGCGATAAACGCTATCCATATAGATATCCATAGCCAGATCCCCTAAAACGTCGTAAGCTTTTTGATACTCCGGGTCGCTCGACGGAATAGGGTTGTTACCCGAACCCTGTAAGGCATTGTAGATAATGCTGCGGATATTACCCAGCCCTTGTTTATCACCGTAACCAGTCTGGTTGGCGATCTTATCTAATTCGGCCTTGATCTTGTCTTGGTTGGTTTTGCTTAGGAACGAGAGGCCCTGAAGCCGGCTCCATGCGCTACTCGATGCGGCGCCCATGTCGGTTGCTTCCAAAGATTTATTGGGGTCGAACTCAAACTCCTGGGCGGTGGTGTCGTCCTCTTCTTCTTGATCGTCTCCCTCGGAGCTACTGGCGCTCCGCAACTGAATACCGGCGTCGTCGCTTTCTACCTTATATTCTGTGGTTTCTTCTTTTACTTCGTGCGACACTGTACCGCTATACTCCTCCATCCCAGTTTCGTACCGCATATATCGCCGAAGGTTAAAATAGCCATAACCGCTAACTCCCACTCTCACACTCCCTGAACTTTTAATATCTTTTTTTAGACTACTCTGATAATTCTTTCCATCCACCCCGAAGTTAATAGTGTCTAACTCACCACCCGACACCCGTGTAAACTGAACCTCTATCGCCGTAATACCCAACCTTATGGATGTGTCATACTCACACTCAAAGATACGGGCTGATGGAGTACATTTAAATGAATCCCAAACTTGTTTGGCAGCCTCAGCCACCTCCTGGTCCGGGGTAAGCTTGGCAATGACTTTATCTCTTGCGCCCACACTTTCCGCTGTTTGATCAGTCCCAAATACTTCCACCAAAACTACACCCTCGCCGGTGGCTGATTTTTGAGTAGTCGGTAGTTGTACAACAAACTTATAATCATAGCTTTCACCCACGGCAAGGGTAAAATCGCCATGGCTAACCTTGGTGCCCGCCCCTTGGATACTGGTACCGGGATCTATTTTAATGGGGCCTTGGGTAACCGTTGCTTGGCTATACAATTCCAAGCTTGTCTGTGAAGTATTCTTAATAACTACAGATACAACCTTGCTATCTCCTGATGCCAGGGAAACATCGACTGGAGAAACCGATAGAGTCACCCGACCCTTGGTATCTTTTTCCGCATTACCAGACCCTTTGCCGCTACCAGAACCGGAGCCGCTACCACTACCAGTCCCACCGCCGACGCTGCCACCAGTGGTGTCTTTAACCGTAAACGTTATCTCGGTGGGACTACCTTCGGCGTCGACGCGAGCGTTAACATCACTATAAAATTTATGGAGGAATCTAACCGTGACCGGGTTACGGCTGGAGATCCCCATAAAAAAGTAAACCGTCAGCATGCCTTGCTCATTGGTATTGGCAGTGATAGATTTATAGACCTTCCCGTTGCCTGAGCAGTAGCTACTGGCGCCTGGGTCGCAAGCTACTGATCCAGTTTTGGCGATGGTCCCACCATTATTAACCGTAGCAATAACTTCAGCATTGGGAACTGGTTCGCCGTCTCCACTAGTGATAGATATATCAATGGAGGTATACCCATTTCCCTCATCACCCAGCTTATTAATGATGGTAATGTCGTCCCGATCACCGGACTTGCCGCCGCGCATATCGCTGGCCGCGCCCGAATAGGTGTGGTCTCCCACATTACGAGTCGGGGCATTAAGCTCGGTTATCCCAGCGGTAACTGACATTTTTTGCACTCGGTTGCTGGATAGTGGATTATCGTAAGCCGTATTTAAGGTGAAAACCCGAGTACCAGATAGTGACTTACCATTTAGGGTAGCTGTTGCCTCAAACAAAAGACTGACTTTGTCCCCCTTAGCCTCCGGCTGGAAGGTGGTGGTGTATTCCCCTTCTGAACCGCTAACGGCGGTTACAGTAGTACATCCGGTTGGCTTGTTAAAGCGGGCACCGCTAACCGGGTTACCGTTATAATTGGCTACGATCTTGATCGGGAATAAGGTAGTGTCGCCCGACCCACTATCCGACCGGCTGATGTCTAAAGTGATCAAGCCAGTGCTCTGCCCCGACGAGTCGCCGGTAACATCGTTATCGTTTTCCTCACCAGCATCGTCGCCAGTATCTTCCTCCTGGGTTTCTTCTCCCGGCATACCCTGCTGAAATTTGGCGGTCACCGTCTCACTGGTATTATCGCGTGATCGACCACCACCTGATGGCAAAGTTACCTGGCCGGTGGCAGTAACGGTGATCCAGCGATCACCTGACGGTACCGTAAAACTAACCGGGAGAAAAGATGAGTCACCAGTATTGCCAGCGGACGCTTTTGCTTCCCCGGGAGTGATCTTTGTTCCATCATCAGCTTGCACTGTTATCTTTACATTGCCAGACTGCATGTCACCGTTATACGTCAGAGTGCCAGAGACTTTAAAACTACGATCATCGGAGTTGATATACTCAGGGACAGATAAGGTGACTACCGTTGGATAATTTGACTCCGTTTGTCCCGAGCCATCTCCGCCAGTTGATGGCGTACCATCTTCTGTCTCGGTCGTCTCTTCCATATCCATATCAGACGGCTGGGCGGACACTCCCCCATATAATGAAGTGTTGGGGTTATCACAAATAATGGTGGCATTGGTAGATGACACCGTATCATCCTTATTCCATTCTTTGGTTGATTCACTCTGGGCATACGCCACACCCACCAAACTTTGGGCAGTAGGCTGCTCGGCCGATAGGGCTAAATTAGCCACCGCGCTAACATCTACAATATCCTCCACCGAATTACCAGCTATATAGGTAAAGGTGGCCTTGCCAGTGGCGTCAGTTTTTAAATCCTTCTCACCGATCTTGCCATTTTTATCCGGAAATAGTTCGCTACCATTAACCCCCTTGATCGGATAGTTGGCTAACGGCTGACCATTTTTGGTTAGAGTTGCGGTAAAAGTGATCTTGTCATCGCTCTTGGTGATATCAACCACCCGTTTATCAGGAACCAATACTAAATTGACTCCGTCGGTTAACGAGTTAGTGGTTTGGGCTTGTGAGTGACGACTAAAGCTGGGAAGTACTAACAAAAACAACCCAATCAAACAGACCAACAGCCACACCAATGGCGATAACGAGACTGGCTGTTTCTTTTTGCGGGAGCGAGTCTTACCCAAAACGATGAATATAAATGATAGCTACTTATATAGTATATCAAATAACCCCATCCAATGTTTTACAAAAAAAGACGGCAACCGTCTGGTCGGGAGTTAACCCAACCAAGTCGTTACCGCCACTTAGTTAGCCGGAAAACAATGCCTTCCAGCCAACGCTTATAGGCAATATAGACCGCGTCGCGACCTAATGGCCTGACCAACACCGATCTAATCCCGGATCGCCGCGCTCCCCGAATGTCCGTAAAAATCTGATCCCCTACCACCACCGTATTATGCTTATTAGCACCAGGCAGTTGAGCCATAGCAGCTAAAAAAGCTTTGGGGTGTGGCTTAGTGTAGGGACGAACCGCGCAGACATACTCAGCCCTTAGCAGCTGAGCCACCCGCGCCACTCGACCCTCACGCTTCTTGCTGGGGAAGATGATGTTGGAGAGAATTACCACTCCACCAATCAGCCCCCGGATTCTGGCCGTTCTGATCATATCCACTACATTCGGATCAATCTCTTCTGACCCTGGATAGCATAGTGTATTGTCCAGATCCAGGATGAGATAGATCGAGCCATAGTGCGATAGCCTGACAATATCTAACTGCGGCAGGCTATTGATGATATAGTCCGGCTTTAACCAGGCTAACCGCTTCCGCCAAAACTCTCTCCACTGCTGTCTATCGCCGTAGCGATAGTTCCGGTAGATACAAAATAGACAGACGATGACCACTAACGACGCTACCGTCGCCAGTGTGTAAAACACAACAGACAACGGAGTCATACCTCACCTCTCTTTTGTTGTACTTAGACATTCAACGTCCCCACTAAGGCCGTGTCAACAACCCATTCTCATGACCTAAAAGCTTAGGTTATTAAGTTTTCAAAGAGCCCCATTACATCGTAGTATGTCCTAACTGGACTTTGGTGTCAATCAAAAAAGTAGTCCCACAAAGGAGATTTGGGTTATGGCGTCCCAGTGAACCGGGAAAGTGGAGTCTGGTCGAAAGAAAACAGATGGGATTTAAGTAAAGAAAACGGCTCCCTATAGGCGGGAGCCATAGTATTCAGTTTAAATATCGTCCCGCTAAAGCCTGAACAATTTTAGCGGGAGGGTGTAATGGGTGCTTAGCAGACGGCAATCATAACCCTGGGGGATTGATTATCCTGCGGAACGGCGGCGGAATGACTTGTTACTCCTACCACTGAACTACTACCCAGAGCAAGTCGTCACCATGCAGGTTTAGATCCACGACACACTGTTGGTGATAGGCCTGTTCTTTGGGATAACCAGCCTCGTCCGCGTAGATAAGCTCCATTTTGTCCTCCACTCGAATAAGCTCTCTCAAACCGGAGGCAACGATGTGTTCTGTTTGAGTGTCATAAGTGAAGGTGAGAATGACCTTGCGGGTCATCTTGGGAGTATGAGGATATGTGGGTGGCACTTCCTTGGTTTTGGGCAACCTATACACCACTATTTCGCTCGGTAGCGGTTTCAGTGGTAGTATCTTGCCAATCTGACAACAAATCCTGTCTTGGATTTCACTCGGTAGAAAACCCAAGTCTTTCAGTTGACTGGCGGTCTGCGACATTTAGTCACCTCGATTTCGGGGTACATTCCTGCCCCCGTTAGAATACCGTTATCGTACTTTTATCCTACTCTGGAACTGAAAAAATCGCAATCACTGCGGATAATCTCAACTGGTGGTGCATTCTGGATGCCTGCCCGCGTGCCGCGGACTGCGGCCAGGGAAGTGGGAACTTATATCAGGGAGTTTGGGAGTAATTGGGCAAAAGAAAGCACCGTCCCTGCCCTGGACGGTGTATGTTAAGCCGAAATGGTTGGTGAGCAGAACCAATAAGGTAAGTTTGAGATTAGTGGATGACTGCGTCGAATGGACAGCCCTACTGATAGAAGCGGAGCACAATCTCATTTTTGGCGCGACTTGCCAAAGTACGAATATCCCTCCTGGAGACCACATCCGCCTTGTTGGCTGCAATCATCATTGCCGCTTCATCCTGTGCCTCCGTTAGGCCGGAGAACGATAGGATGAGTGGGTGCCCACTGATCCCGAGCGTGAGAACGGCTCCACCCCACTGTTCACGTAGCTCGTCGCGCAGCTCAGAGCTGGCAAGCCCACCCCACACGCCATCGGTGATATAAGGCAAGGGCAAAGGGACAAGGGACGCATCGATGAGCCGCGCCATAGCTGGGGCAACACTTAGAAGCCGACCTGCCTTTTCCTGACAATAGCTCTTGTACTTGTCACCCTTTCCGTTGATGACCTCGCCAATGAGAGTAGGCGGGATGAGAACTCCACCCGTCTCATAGTCGACGAGGGTAAAGTACCCTCCCTTGCGATCCGATTCGTCAATCACGATGACTCTTTCAACCGCCCAGGCGACAGCTCCCAGAACCATCTTTACGAAATCGGTCCATTCCCGCACCACGAACATCTCTGCTGATGACACTAACTTCTCCTACTTCAAGGGGCATCTCACAGAGCCCCTTTGTGAGTTTTTACTGACCAGAGTATAGTGCCAACAGTACCTTGCTGTCAAATAAAAAAGCAGTCCCACAAAGGAGATTTTACTGGTGGAGCTGGAGCCCTCCTTCGTCCGTCAGCTGACTGACTATGGACGGGCAGGGATTCACCACAAGGGTACTTCCGAATGCGCTTCTAAAGAAACGCTTCTGGTCGCGCACCCCTGGGGTGCGAAATCACCAAACTTAACCACGACAAAATCCCCCGATGGGGATTTTTTCGTGGTGGAGCTGGGGGGATTCGCACCCCCGTCCAGAGAACAACCACTTAGACCATCTACATATTTAGATCGTTTGAAAGTATCCCTACTTATTCTCAAACGAACAAAGCAATAAGTAGTTAAGCCACATTTGTCTTAGCGTTGTCAGTGACCAGGCAACGAGCATCCCAAAGAATATTACACCGCCATAGGGTAAGCTTTGGGCCCCCTACCCGGCGATGGCATCAGCAATTAGGCCAATGCGAGCGCGGGCCGAAAAGACCCGCTAAATGCTTTGTTGGCATTTATGGTTTGCCTCCTTTAACGTTGGAAGGCGAAACGATATGCAGACCTAAGCAGTTAAGGTTCCTGTCGAAGCTATACAGCCCCATAACGACCCCTATCCTACCCGGAAATTAGCTCCTCGGCAAGGGCCAAAAGTTAGGTTATTAGCTCAGTGGGGCCAGACTTAGGTATCTCTTGACAAAAGGGTATTTTGGTAGTATAATAAGAAAACAGGTTGAGCGAGACTCAAACCGCTCAAAATCAGGTCAGATAGCCCCCAAGGGGAAAAGTAAAATAAAAACCAAACCCAATGCCCCGCTTTGCTTCCTCTAAAATCAAGAGATTAGTTAGCTTAACCGCCACTGTAGCGCTGGTCATCCAGACCATTGTCCCCGGCGGTTTATTTAGTTGGCCAGCCAACTTCGCCCTGGCAGCCCAGGACTGGGACTTTGCCACAGCCTCGGATTATACCTTGGGGGATTACGCCAGTATCATCGATGGCTACGCCATAGCTGATATGCAGTTCTCTGGATCATCCGATGCAATGGATGGCATCTATGGCAAAGTCACTGATGTGATCGAAACCAGCACCGCTGGCCGAATCTTGGCTGCCGTTGATACTTTGGACGCAAACCCCTACTCTACCAACTACGGACACACCTGGACGATTCCAGTTGATTCGACACCGGATCTATCAAACAAACACTACAAGTTTAGCAAATGGACAAATGGTACTCACTCTGGCCGGGTAGTGGCCGGTGGTGCTTCGTATGCATCAGATGTCACAGGGGATGGAGCTATTTGGTACACCACTGACGCCGGCGATCATTGGTCAGCCACTGTTACTCTGCCCGACACAACTAAGGTGACGGCGATTGAGACGTTTGGTGATGTGGTGATGGTTGGTACTACTGGTGATGACACCAACGATGATCGGGTTTTTGTCGATCGAGATCAGGGTGGAGCTGGACCGTGGATAACTATTGACACTCTCACCTGGAATGCCACCGGCATCAATGATTTTGCGCTGGACAAGGATGTGAAAACAGCCATGGTCGGGATAAGCACCTCCTCACTCGCCGGCGGCGCAGTACCAATTATGTATTCTACTGATGGCTTAACCTGGAGAGCGGCCGCCACGATTTCTGGCAATTCATCGATCAGCGCTGTATTGGCGATGGCCACTGACCCCGTGACTGGTAATATCTATGCCACCACTAACGGCAACTACGTTCTCAAATCGACTAATGATGGTGCCACTTGGAGCGAGATCGCGGTTAGTGGTTCCGCTAATGCCAAGATTATATACGTGGACGCAAACGGTGGCATTACGATCATCAACACCGCCACCATCATACGATGCCTTGACGGCGGAACAGATTTTGCCGAACAGACTACCGACGTTCCAGATAGTATCTCGGCGTCCGAGGGCATAATTCGAATGAGTGACCATGCCTACTTGATCGGGACGGAAGTCGGCGGTAAGGGTGACGTATATATTGGGTCATCCACTGGTACATTCGTGATAGCATCTGACATGGTATCGGTTACTAATAAAACTGGGGTGGCATTTACTTCCATCACTGGCGTAACCGACTCCTACCCCACCACCAGTGAGGGTAGTAATATCGATTACCGATTTAGAGCAGTTAACTCCGGCAGTTGGTACTACTGGGATGGCAGCGACTGGGCGGTCTCGAGCGGCCAAGCAGGAGCAAATCAACTAAGTGAGATTAGCCAAGCCAACTGGAGTACATTTTTAAGTAGCTTGGGGTTAACCTCCGGAACCTTTTATTTTCAAGCCTTTTTAGCTCGCCCGAACACCACCACATACGGTAGTGGAATGGATTCGATAGTATTAGACAAGGT
>JBAZHL010000021.1:0-11675 GCA_041652335.1 Patescibacteria group bacterium
GATTGCCAAAGTCGATATCTGTCCAATTCCACTGGGCACCGTCACCACTGCCGACAAGTAGACTATAGGCTGCGGGACCGCCAGTAGGAGCTACAGGATGTGTCTGTGTCCAACCGCTCTGTCCCACTTCCCGAACAATGTAGGTAGCGGCATCAAGATCGGAGAAGGTGTAGCTACCATCACCAAGAGTAACAAATGATTTTTCGCCACCATCTAAAGCGCCGTTGTCATTTGCATCGAGGTAGATAGTCCAGTTAGATAGCACTTCATCGTCGGAATCTTTGTTGCCGTCGCTATCGTGATCGTTCCACTTGATTCCAGAGATGGAACCAGTGGGTTCGGGAATGGTGATATCGTGGTTACCGAAGTCGATGTCTTCCGTTACCACATCAGCCGATACGGTGTAGTAATCCTTTACTGAAGGGTCTGGATGGGTTTGTACCCAATCGGTTTTAGCTTCCTCGGCGACAACCAAATCGCCATTGATCTCGGCCGGAATATCTAACTGATATTCGCCGTTACCGTCAGTGACATCCTTGGCGACAACTTTGTAGATCTCTACATGAAGAGAGCCACTGTTATTCTCGGCGCAGATATCGTGAATGTGGAACTCCGCTTGGTTGCCGTTACCGACAAAGGTGTGCCAATAGACATGGCTTGGGCTAAAGTCTCCCCACAGTCCGTAAGCGCTGCCTATCCACAGATCTAACAGACGCTCTCCGTAACCACCGTAGCCATCAACTGTGTCTGTCCAGGCCTCGGGGTCATCAGCAAATAACCTTTTGGAGTACTGAGCATCTGCCGTGATACCGTCGTTGGCATCAAAGGTGCCAGTGGCGCGGATGATGTATTCGGCCTGATCGTCGAGCGGATCAGAAAACACTGATTTACCGTCGTTGTTGGAGTCTTCGTGCCATAACGGATCGTCGTTATGTGAATCTACGTCGAACTCTTGAACAAATTTACCGGCGTAGATCGTCCAACCCTCTAATCCGCTATCGTTGTCATCCTTGGCCCCGTTTCCGTCAACGTCGTTAAACTTCATCCCGGTGATGGTGCCAGGGGTATCACTGCCTGGCTCCTCGGGTTCTTCTTCCGTTGCGACGTTGAACGCTACAGCATAGTAAGTTTCACCAATCTGCAGTCCGCCGTCCGCTTCAACCCGATCGTAGTTATCGTAGTTAAGTACATCCGTGGTGGCGTAGAGTTCAGCTGAGAACGCTTCTTCTTCGGTTGGTACGTTAGAGCCGTTGGATGTCCATCCACTGAACGGAACATACCCTTCTGGCAACACTTCGCGAATCCAAACGTAGCTGTTATCACCAAGCTCTTCGTCGGTCAGAGTAATGGTGGTCATACCGTCCACTGTCAGGTCGGAAGAGTTCCATCCCTCTGCATGACCGATTAATGCATCTCCAGGATTGGCGGTGCCTTCTGGTGCCCATTCGAACTGCCAGTCATCAGCAAAGCGGCAACCTTTGTGGCTATCAACAAACTCCTGAGCCGTGGTGGCTGTGATCGGAGCGTACTCACCGGTGCCCCAGTTGGGCAACAGCTCTTCGGAATCACAGATGATCTTGTGAGCGATGATAGTAACCACCGGTTCCTCTGGTTCTTCCGGCTGGCAAGCAAACTCGTTGAGAGTAATAACCATCGGCTCAGAGGTAACAGATAGTTTGTCATCGTTGGTATCAACATCCATAGCCTCTATCGCAAACTGTTGTTCGGTGTAACCGTGAAGGGTAGCAGCGTTGCTGATCTCGCACTCTTTTGGAGCAGAGTGGAGCGCCTTAACAGCAGCTACATCGTAGCCATCTGCTTCTCTGGGGAAACCTTTAAAGCCGGAATCAGTCCGATCGATCAGTTTGACGTATTTGGCCCAATCAAGTTGCAGATCACCAGAGGCAAGATCAAAATCGTTATCACCCGGTGTAACTGAGCCACGCATCTGGACACCTAACGAATCCCAGATGGAGCCATCTTTCGATACCAGAACTTCTACGCTCTCTGGGTACGATTCGGGCGAAGGATTGCCATAGCTGGTCTCGATAACATGCACATCATCACCGTCACCGTTAATGATGTAGTTATCGAAGCCTATAAGACCAATTCGCCTTCAAAGCCTAAGCTAACAAAGTTAATTGGGGCAGCATCGGTATCTTCGTCGTAGTGAAGAGCTTTGTCTGGCTTATTTCGATCATCTGGCAATGCCCCACCGCCTTCTTTTTGAGTGCCGGGGTTGTAAGAGACAACCGTATCAGCCCATGGATCGTAAGAATCCAAAGATACGACCAGCCGAATTGTGCCATCATCTTCGGCGGTGATATCACCCAAATTCCAGGTGACTACTCCACCAGTTACATCAGTGTAATCTGGATCGAAATCGGATGAAACAAAGGTAGTGCCAGCCGGCAACGTATCAATTACTTGCGCACTATAGAGTGTGCCGTCACCGTTTACTTCCCAATTGATGTCGTAAGCGATCTGGCCGGTTTCGGAATCGTATTTACCAGTTTTGGTGACAACTAATTCAGGAATCGGTTGTACACAATCAGAATTATATGGCTGGATAATCATCCGCTCGTCACCGGTAAAGGCAAAGAACATATGCGATCTAACGGTGTGCCGTTCGGCGTAGTAAACATCCACGATGTGGGTACCGCCAAAGTTCATACTGCCGTTGATCGTGCTGGGTTCATGAATGCCGGCGTTGTCGGCTACCAACACGCCATCAAGATAGACCCAAGCATCATCATCGGATGTCAGAGTAAAATTGTGATCCGTGGCTTCGGATGCAACAGTTACTTTGGCAGACCAGTGGGCGCCAAAGTGATAGTCCTCGCCGTTGTAGTTATCCTCTTCGATGGGTGTTGCCCCATCGCCGTGACCAAACGGGAAGAAGTTGTCACCAAACAGTAGATTGGCATCTACCCGAGAAAATCTAAAGTAAGGCTCGGTGTACCAATCGGTATCATCCGTCCAGTTGAGCGGATCGCCATGGGTGGCGTCTGGCCAATCATCCGAGTCTATGTTCATATCCTCATGACTCGCCAGGTAGTTGAAGTACTCTCCATACCAACCAGAATCTTCTCTAAAATCACAGTATTCGGCTGGTGGGCAGACGGGAAGCAAAGAAACCATGTCCAGCAACATCCCGTATGAATCTGGCTCACCCTTTTCCATAAATTCTACGCGAACCGTTTCGCTGCTGGCTGTTACTGTATAGGTGTGGTTCTCCCATTGGGGGGTTATGTCGCTGCTACCGTCGGCCATTATTTCACCATCACCAGCGCCCAATGCGTGACCATCCCATTTCACTTGAATATGGTTATCAGCGTGTCCGGGACGTGGGGCGGTATAGAAACTAAAAGTGTACTGTCTGCCAGGCGTCAAACCAGTTATATCCTGGAAAAGATTGATCGAAGCCTTATCATCCCCTGTGCTTGGTTCGCTGGGGTGATGATAGTCGGTGTCCAGTTCCGTCCACTGATTACCGTCCTGAGCAGTCCAATCGTTAAGCGGGTAAGACTGTAGTTCGATTTTGGCTATATCCTCAGGGGCGTGCTTTTTCATCCACTTGGCTTGCCAGCCAGGCACGGCCACTCCATCACCAGCGTAGATATCCCAGTACTCTGGGGTACCAACAACTGGTAATTCGAAACTGCCATTAGCAATCAGATTGCTACCACAATCGCCCGATGTATCCCCTTCAGTCGTGGTTGCAAAAACCGCAGCCGGTGATATGGTCGATATCACTAACGACGCGGTTACAAAGAGAGGCAGAATTTTTTTGATATATTTCGGCTTGAAGGCAGCTAACGCGGCCTCCTTGATAAGATGGCCGGCAAACAAAATGCCGGAACGACAAATGCGATCCATATGGCTCCTAAGCTTATAAATATACCAGAGCGGTTCCCCAATTAAGTTTAAATAGAAAGTCTGGCTCCCGATTTAAACCCCCACCCACGGGGTTAGTGTAGTTTACATTATATGGAGTGTCAATCCTGAGGGATGGCTGGGAGGAGTTTGGGACTACGCCCACTACGACAGTTTTGTCAGTAAAAGCATAGTCGCCCCAAACCAACTTTTGGCCTTGGTTTGGATGTTTTTGGTCAGATCGGTAACGTAGAGCTCCCGCTTTCCTCCCCTGGTAAGTCTGCCAGCTACCTCTGGGTGGCGCCTTAGATAATCGGCTAATTTAGCAGGGATTACCTCATCTTGGGAGATTATCTTAACCTTAGGAGCTAATCGGCGTACCAGCCGCTTTAGCAAGGGATAATGAGTACAGCCCAAAATGATCGCTTCCACATCTTGAATTAGCAGAGGATTAAGATATTCAGCCAATATCGGCTCGACCCACTTGAGCGAACCGTCTTCGACCAAAGGCACTAACAGAGCGGCGGCCTGCTCCCAAATCCGCATCTTTTTATTAATCTTTTTGAGCTCTGCGGTAAAAGTGCCAGAGTTTACGGTCGAGGGAGTAGCCAATATTCCAACCTTGTGAAATTTGGCGGCGGCTTCTGCGGTGGGGATAATAACCCCCAACACTCGCCTACCTGGATAGTGTTTGGGCAGATACTCTCGTTGAATTTTACGAAGCGCCATTGCCGATGCGGTATTACACGCCAAGATAATTAGCTGACAGTTTTTCTTGAACAAAAAATCTACCGCCTGGCGAGTAAACTCGTAGATGGCAGCTTGTGAACGATTACCGTAAGGCACCCGCTGCGTATCGCCTAAGTAAACGTAATCGTATTGCGGCAGTTTTTTTACGATCGCTTTAAGCAGGATCAGTCCGCCCAAGCCAGAATCAAATACGCCGATCTTCATAAATAGAAATTAAATAAAAGATGCTTTTTGTCATCCTCGGGCTTGACCCGAGGATCCAGGCCATCAATTTGGCTGGTAATACTGAGATACAGATCTTCCCATTGTGGATTATTCTTCTCGATTAAGTCTATCTTCCATTTCCGGTTCCACGATTTCAGTTGTTTTTCTCTGGTGATAGCTGAGTTAATATCGTTAGTTATTTCGTAGTGCACTAATTTATGTACATGATGTTCTTTGGTGAACCCATCCGCTACGTTGGCCTTATGATTGTAGATCCTTTCAATCAATGCGGAAGTTACACCGACATACAGAGTGCCATTCCGATCACTCGCCAGAATATAGACGTAATACTGCTTCATTTTCGCCTGGATCCCAGATCAAGCCTGCCCGCGGTCGCGGGACGCGGCCAGGGTCCGGAATGACGGAAGGGGTCGCTCGCAATGACAAAAGGAGGAACTTAGAATGTAACGGGGATAGTCAACTGGTCATCGTTGGCGGGATCCCCCGATGGATTATCTTTGTACAAGATCAACGTGCCAGTAGAATCGGCTGGCTGAGTAGCAAAATTAAGAGTGGCGCTAAATGGCACAAAATTAGTAGTCATCCAGTCGCCGTTAGCTTGGGCGATCCCTTCGGCTAATTGATTATTATTGGCATCAAATAACTTAACCGGGAAGGAAGCTTCGAAATACCAACTGCCCACCGCTTGGCCAGTAATAGTTAAGGGGCTACCAATGGTTTGGTTGGGTACGGGATCGGCTACTTGGATCAGGTCGGTTTTATCTAAAGCGTTGCCGATATTTTCGGTAAATGTAGTGCTGCCGTACTGACACCTTCTGGGATACGATTCTAAGATCGGCCGACCAGCGGCTGCGCAACTATTAAAATCCGTTACAGCTACTTTGGGCGTGCCAATAGATCGCCAAACCATAAAAGCGCCGGACACCAGGATGACTAACACCACTACAAAGATCCATTGTTTAGCGTTCATGGTTCTATCATACCAAAATCATCTCCGAAGAGATGACCTGGTAGATCTGATTTCTTAACTTAATTATTGTACCACAAAAAATAATAACTATATCCACTATAATAAAACTAATGGCGGGGGTAGTTACACAAAATCGAGAGCAGTGGCAGAGTAAATCCGGATTTGTTTTGGCGTCCGCTGGATCGGCAATCGGTTTTGGTAATTTTTGGCGATTTGCCTATTTAGTGGGAATGAACGGCGGGGCGGCTTTTGTCTTAGTTTATTTAGCATCGGTGATAGTGATTGGTATACCAATTATGGTGGCGGAGTTTTTAATTGGGCAGAAAACTAAATTAAGCATTGCGGGGGCGTTTAGAAAGCTAACTAATAGATCCGGGGTGTGGTCGAGCATTGGTTTGATCGGGGTTGTGGCCTCTTTTATTACCTTAAGTTATTACGCGGTGATCGGTGGGTGGGTGACACATTACTTGGCTCAGGCTCTAATCGGCAACCTTCCGGTCGATTCCAGCACCGCCGTTACGGCTTTTAGCCAGTTGAGTGGTTCGCCATGGCCCCAAATAATCTGGTATACGCTGTTCTCTTTATTGGCGGCTAACATAGTCGCACGAGGGATCCGAGCCGGCATCGAACGATACAGCCGTAGTTTAATGCTTCTATTTTTAATACTACTGATAGGGCTATTTGTTTATTCATTAAATCTTCCGGGCGCGATCGAATCGTTGAAATTTATGTTTACATTCGATCTAAGTAAATTTAATTCGACCGCGGCGATGTTGGCAGTCGGACATACCTTTTTTAGCCTAAGTCTCGGACAGGGTATCATGGTCGCCTATGGTAGTTATCTGCCCAAAAAAATTACCATTCCCTTTGCCTCCGCCATTACTACTATCATCGACACAAGCACGGCGTTGCTGGCTGGCATCACAATTTTTGCCATTGTATTTAGTTTTGGACTGGCTCCCGATTCTGGTACCGGCCTCGCTTTTATTACCCTGCCACCAATATTATCCACGATGCCCGCTGGACAAGTGCTGGGAATTCTGTTCTTTTTTCTACTAATGATTGCTGGGCTAACTTCGGCTGTATCAATGTTGGAAGTGGTAACAGTCTACTTAATAGATGAATGGAAGGTAAACCGAACTTTAGCCACTTGGGGCTCGGCTATTGCCATTTATCTATTTGGCCTGGTCTGGCTGGTCAATGATATTACAGTGGTCGATCGGATAGCTGGCGGTTACTTGCTGATCTTGGGCGGCTTGGCCATAGCTCTGCTTGTGGGATGGATGATACCAGCAAAGATCTTAGCTCAAACCTTACAGGTAAAAACCACCAATGGATGGCTATCTATCTTTAGGTGGTTAAATCGGTACCTGATCCCAACGGTTTTAATCTACCTACTGATCAGCGGTGCCTTGTAGGTAGAAACTGGCTCTCAGACACAGTTTCTATTGACGAGCTCGTTTTTTTGTGGTTAAATTAACCTCTGCCACGGAGGGCACGTTTACAACCTGGACACTAACTAAAAAGAACCAAAAGTGGTTCGCAAAGGAGATATCATGGCTGACTTGTCTGGCCTTAGTGTTGTAAAAAAGTTGTGGTTTCTGGTTTGTTTGACTTTTTGGGCTAAGTCAGCTTGGGGCATCGCCCAATCCGCCAAAAACCAGGACATCCACACTATCGTCGATCTGCGGAAGAGGATTTGGAAGATAGCCCCCGACTGGGCTACTACACCTTTCCTGCGGAAGATGTTTTCCAACCCAGCTTTTTGCGGGCTGGTAGGCCTGCGCATCTGCCAGTGGTGCTTTGGCCCCAGACAGACAGAGCGACACGGTCAAGGTCAACTGAAAAATCACCTAATCAAGGTGACGTTCTCGATAAATGGCTCCCCTGGAGCCGAGAGTGGTGCCTGGATCCGGCTGGACCAAAGCCACTACTATGAGTTACGCAATAAACTGCTCGGGATTGAAGTGAGCAGTTCTGACAGCGCCCACCACATTGTTATCCGCTGGATTGGCCGCAACAGCCAGACGATCGATACTACACCAATTAACCGTCGGCTGATTACCGGCGGACAACTGATGGACATCCTCAACCCCAAGAAGTTAGAGGTGCGCGACTGCAACGGCCAGGTGATCTGGCAACCACCGACATCGCCAAATTAGTTTGGCGTCACCTTGATACGAAATATACACCCGCCGGGCATTGCCCGGCGGTATTTTTATTTATTGTGGCGCGGCAATCTAATCGTAAAAGTAGAGCCATTGCCAGGCGTGCTCTTGACCGTGATCGAACCGCCATGCAGTTCGGCAATTTTTTTAGCGATCGATAGACCCAGGCCGTAGCCGGCTACCTTCTCTTTGGAACGAGAAGGGTCGGCTCGATAAAATCTGTCGAAGATATGAGGTAGATCCGAAGCCTTGATCCCTAAACCGTGATCGATTATCGATAGTGTGGCCGTATCTTCTTTTTTCTTAGCGGTGAGCTTAATGGAAGTGTTGGGATTGCTATATTTAATGGCGTTATCGATCAGAATTGTTAACAGCTCAGTTAAACTAACCTGATCACCCTTGATAGTAGTAATATCGCCAACGGTATTTTCGATACTAATCTCTTTAGTAGCGGCAACGGATGAGGTTTGCTCAACGGCCGCGGTCGCCACATCTTTTAAGGAAACTGATTCCCACATATCACGCCCAGCATCATCTCTGGCCAATCGCAATAATCCATCGGAGAGTGCTTTTAGTTTAGCCACCTCCTCTAAATTACTTTTAAGCAGATTGGTGGCCGCTTCTTTGGTAAAGGCCGGATCTCTTAGAGCTACTTCGATCTCTGTTTGGATGGCGGTTAACGGAGTGCGCAGTTCGTGTGAGGCATCGGCGGTAAATCGACTCTGAGCTACAAAGGCTTCATCGATCGGCTTAAGCGTGCGTCTGGCTAACAGGTAGCTAACGGCTCCACCTGCCAACAAAACTATCAGATTGAACAGGATCAGATTAGATTGGAATCGATCTCTGGTTTCTTTCATCTGCTGTTCGCGCAGATCGTCGAAACCAGGAAAATTTGGAAACGTCTGGTTTAAAAATACATCCTGCTGACGCCGTAAACCACGATTAAGTTCGGCATCTGACATTCGATACAAAGCGTAGCTAAAGCCGACGCTTAAAACCATAATAATGGCCAAGTACCAGATAGTTAGCTGAAAAACTGCCGAACGAATAATATTCATCTACGCTTCCAGTTTATAGCCAAACCCTCGCAGAGTCTTAATTAGCTTAGGGTTCTGAGGGCCTTTGTCGATCTTGTTTCTAAGGTAGCCTATGTAAACTTCGACCGTGTTGGGCAAAACATCGGCATCAAAATCCCAAACGTGATTAATGATGTTGTCTTTGGATAACACTTTGCCAGAGTTGCGCATCATATACTCCAATAAAGCAAACTCTTTACTGGATAGGGTGATAGAGTGGCCACCACGATTAACTTGATACGAAGCTGGATCAAGCGTAAGGTCGCTCACTTTTAGCACGGTGCCGATCTCAGCTTTTGGACGACGAAGCAAGGCCCGGATCCGAGCCAGCAGCTCTTCAAACGAGAACGGCTTGATTAGGTAGTCGTCTGCTCCAGCGTTTAAACCCTCCACCCGATCGCGAATCTGATCTTTAGCGGTTAGCATAATGATCGGAGTGTGAACGTTCTCGGCTCGCAGCGCTTTGCAGACCCCCATCCCTTCCATTGTGCCAGGCAACATTCGATCCAAGATTATGCAATCGTAATCGCCATTAACGGCCGCGCCAAATCCGCCGTCCGCGTCGTATTCGACGTCTACAGCGTAGGACTCCTGTTCCAACCCTTTCTTAATTGAGTTGGCTATTTTGTGTTCGTCTTCGACTACTAATATCTTCATATCTACATTTTGCCAGATAATACCTGAGAGATACCTGAGAAAACCCTAACACAAAAACGGCTCCCAGACAAGATTTTTAGTTAGGTAACAAAATACCCAGCGGGGCGGCTGGGCATTTTGCGAAGGATAGGGTTTTTAGCGAGATTTTATTGTTGGGTAGGAGCTGGTTGATCGGTGGTCGGAGGAACGGGACGATCTCCGTCCTCGCCCGAAAAACCATTAGGGCCACCGTGTCCGCCTCGGCCGAAGCCCCCCATCATTAGGTATTTAACATCAATACCGTTGGCTTTAGCCCAAGTCTCCAGTTCGGTTTTATTAGCCTCCATTTCAGCTTTACGCTGATCGGGTGTGAGAGTACTGTCCTGAGTGGGCCTGGTTGGCTGAGCTGCTTTCATCTCCGCACGTTTAGCAACGATTAATTGCTTCTGCGCTTCGGTGATCTTACCATCGGTTACTAATTTAGTTAGCTGTTCCTCTGCCTTGGCCTGCATCTCGGCTTGGCGATCAGTTTGTGCCTGGTCGAAGACGGATTGAACATCCGATTCCTTCAAACCAAACCGCTCCACCAGTCGTTGAACGATAGTTTTATGTGTCGAGTCGGAGGTGGCGCTTTGGGCGTTAACATACACGCCGCCCATCAAGGCCAGACCCAAGGCCATTACCATAACGGCTGGCAAAACAAACTTTTTCTTCCAATCCATCTAACTCCTTTCACTTAACTGATATCGCTCTAAATATATCGCTACGCCCTGAGAGGGAGCTTAAGCAAACGGTTACTGAGTTTTGGTGGATACGGGCGAAATCTGTTCTGGGGTAGCCATCCCAGCCGGACGGATCTGAACGGTTTTGGCACTAATGCTACCATCGGTATTCTCGGTACCGTTGGCACTAATATTGATACCAGTCGCCAGATCGTCAATTACTCCGCTATCAGATTTGGTAATCTGCGTAGAATCTGACAAAAAGATGATCTGCGATCCCCCATCGGCTAATTTTACCGTGACGCTGGTGTCATCTTTGGAGATAACTTCTCCAGTGACAAAACTACTGCCGGCAATATCGCCTCGCATACCGACCTGGCCGTTGGGACCACCTAACTGACGACCACCCGGACCACTGCTGCTCTTACCAACTTGATAACCGCCAAAGAACAGACCCCCACCGATCACTAACACCCCCACGATCATAACGATTAATTTTGTCTTACCGGACTTCATTGCGCCTCCTGACATAAAATTTAAAATATAATTTCATCTATTATTCATACCTTAAGGCGGTGATCGGATTTAGCTTGGCTGCACGACTGGCAGGATAATAGCCAAACACGATCCCGATAATGGCCGATACGCTAAACGCCAACAGGACAGACACTAACGAAACTTGCGCCTGGATAATTCCAAAGACGGAAAGAGTCACAGCGATCAACCAACCCAGCACGATCCCTATAAATCCACCGACGAAGGTTAGGGTAACGGCTTCGGCCAAAAACTGCAGACTGATATCTTTGCTTTTAGCCCCAATGGCTTTGCGCAGGCCGATCTCTTTAGTTCTCTCCGTAACGGTAGTTAACATCATATTCATAATGCCGATACCACCAACCAACAACGAGATACCGGCGATAGCAGCTAACAGCATGGTGAGAGTGGTGGCCACACTCGACGCGGTTTCGACCAGATCGGCCTGGTTCATAACGCTAAAATCAGCTGAATCCGGATCATTAATATTGTGGCGGTCTAACAACAGATCGGTAACGTCTTGCTGCAGGGTCTCCATACTTTTAGCATCAATGGCCTGCACATTAATGGTGCTAACATAGCTGGCCCCAGCTAATAGTCTTTGAGCTGTGGTAATTGGAACAAATATCATATCGTCCTGGCTGCCAAAACCGGTGCCGCCTTTGGCAGCGGTGAGGCCGATGATCTTAAACTCTAATTTATTAATGCGAACGCTTTC
>JBAZHL010000022.1:0-11164 GCA_041652335.1 Patescibacteria group bacterium
GGTATGGAGATAACTAAAACGGTTTATTTTGTCAGGCATGGGGAGAGTGTCGAAAAACCGGAGAGAGTCCATCAAAATCTGGATGCGGTCTTGTCAGATAACGGCATAAAACAGGCTGAGCTGTTGGCCAAGCAAATGGCGGGCTTACCGATAGGTATTATTTTTTCTAGCCCTCTTCAAAGAGCCCGCCAGACGGCTGAGATCATTAATCATGTGTTGCAAAAACCGATTGAGTTCAGCGATCTATTGGTAGAAACAAGAAAGCCGAGCGAACTAATCGGCAAAGAAAAGGAGGGCGTTGAGGCGAAGGCTATTTTAGCCCAGTTTGATTTGCATGGGCATGAAGAAGATTGGAAATATTCTGATGAGGAGAGTTTTTCTGAACGCAAGCAGCGAGCCGCCAGAACCATTGAGCTTATAACTTGTGGCGAACACGCCCAGGTGCTGGTGGTTGCGCATGGGGAAATTATCAGGTTTATTCTGGCGTATATGCTGTTTGGCAAAGAAATGACCCCAGCAGAGGCCTATAGATTTGTCTTTTTTATGCGGGCAGACAACACGGGGGTTGCCACCTGTCATTTATGGGGCCAAGATAGCTGGAGCTTGGCGGGTTGGAACGACCTATCCCATCTGAACGGAAGAGGTTAGCTTATATGCCCACGAAGAGTGATTTTGGCCATCAGAGCGGATAATTAGCCCAAATCATTCTTTACATCCTTTAAAATCCGACTATGATGGGGGGTATGAGAATCTCGGTAGTCATTCCTACCTACAAACGCCTGGAGCGGCTTAGGGGCTGTTTAGCCTCTATGTCTCGTCAGACATGCCCCAGGGATCAGTTTGAGGTCATTGTGATTCAGGACGGAAGGGACTGGGTTTTGCCAGACGACATACTTAACAAGGATTATGGCATAGACCTGCGGTTCCTGACGGTGGAACATGGAGGATGCGGACCAGCTCGGAATAAAGGGATAGAGCAGGCCAAGTACGATGTCATCGCTTTTGTCGATGACGATTGCGAGGCTTCTCCCGATTGGGTAGACCAATGGGCTCGTTACTTTGAAGGCGATCCGAATAAGGTGGCTGCAGGAGGGATAGTCAATGGCGCCCCCCCAAAAACGTTTGTTGAGAAGTTCATTTGTTTTAAACAGCTGCTACACAAACCATCCGTGGGAGCCGATGGGGAGTTTATCGATCTGACGACGGCGAACGCGGCATTTACCAAGAGCTGCCTGCTGGACGTCGGTGGTTTTACCAATGACTATTTTTTTGCTGGGAAGGCGATAGGCACCGAGGATGTTGATCTAACCTATCGCGTGAAGCGTAGATTTGGAAATGATAGATTGGGCATAAATTATCAGGCTGTTGTAGTACACAATCATAGGCAAAGCCTGCGTGATCTGATCAATCAGCATATTGCCTACGGCAAGGGAGCTTATGTTTTTTGTATCAAAAATGATGTGCCGTATAGCAATCTTAGCCTAATGCCGCCGACCAAATTAGGATTAGTCCGCTACTGTTTTTATCTGTTACACAGGATATTTACTAAAAGCGTAAAATCATTTAAACGGGATCACTTAGCTTTTTGGCTATATCTTCCATACTGTTATTTAGATTTTGTTAGAAAATTTTCTTATATGTACGGGTTCTACCAAATGTCTTTTTTGTATGGAAAAGCCAAACGAACTCGATAGGTCTGGCCCGGAGAGGGTCGGCAGCAATCTGCCGGATATCCCGGATTTTGAAGTTCCGAGCTATCAACTGCGAGAAAGATTACCCGGTAAACACAATTCTTTTCGAGCCATTACAAAAGGGGGCGACCCCTGTTTTGTAAAGATTTTTGATGGGCACAGATCTTATGCGGATGTTGCGAAGATCTCTTACTTAATATCCAAACAGGCCGAAGCCCAAAACTTGGAAGTTATTCCCAGGAGTATCGAATATGGAGTGACAGCCACTGGCAACAGTTATCTGGTAACGGAGTTTTTAGATCGATCACGGCCGGCGGATCTCTCCGTAGATGGTCCACAGATCGCAGAATCGTTGATCAAGTTGCATGATTTAGAAATTGCCGATCAAGGGTGGGGATGGATCGACCCCGAGACAAAGACGGGCAGATTCCCTTCGTGGCAAGATTATATTTTAAACCGGCGAGCGATAAATTCTACGCGAAGATTATTAAATTCTGGATTATTGGTGCCCGAAGACATCCAAAAACTAATCGCTCTCTGGCCGCATTTGGTAGTGGTTACTCAGAAACCCGCCAAAGGGACTTTGCATGGCGATTTATATACCGACAATATCATTAAAGACGCCAATGGCCGGCCTAAGTTCATTGATCTCGAGAACGCTATTATCGGTGATCGTGCTTATGACCTGGCCGTGGCTTGTTATATGCACGGGATAGGTGATCCAGGGGTTAGGGTATTGATTCGAGAATATAGTCGTCTCTCTGGTGATGATGAGGCGGGCTTAAAGGCAAAGTGCGGTTTATATTCGGTAATTCACGGGCTGTTAACTGTTGATTTTTATTGCCGGATTGGCCTACCCGAGGATCGCAAAAAGGCATTAAGATTTTTAAAGCGAAGCCTATCTGATATTAGCCAATTTGATCTTAGTCAATTTGATGCTGGTCCGACTGTAACTGCGACAGTTCGAGACGTGAAAGCCGATTTGCATGTGCATGCCAGGCTACCCGAACTCTACCATCGGGATGATGAGAAGCATTTTCTGGATGAGGTGGCTAGTTTCTATTTGGATGAAGGAAGGTTGGGGGCCGAAATCCTGGCGCTAACCAATCACATTGAATCATTGGCCGGCCATGGTGATTTTTATCGGGATAACTATGAGTTTGATGATCTCGGTATTATTGATAGGGCTAGATATCTAATGGAAGACCTAAGAAAAAGATATCCCCAAAAGACACTTTTATTAGGAGCAGAGGTCAGTATTGATAAGGATGGATCACTGACCGCATCAGATCGAATTTTGCGATCATTAGATCTAGTAATTGCCTCAATCCATAGGGGGATTAAAAATAGCCCCCCAGAAGACTATACGCGCCGGGTCGTCTCTGCCATCAGAAATCCTTATGTGCATATAATTGGGCACATCGGTCGGCACTATTCTGGCTCTGATCTGCTGGACTGGGATAGGATTCTGTGGGAAGCTGTGGTGCACAATACGGCGATTGAACTTAACTTATCGGCTTTGATCAAAGACCTTCCATCTGAAGGCGCGACTCTCGAGCCTACAATGAATGAAGCTATCTTATCAAAAATCTCGCAGTATAATTGTTTCGTATCCTTGGGATCAGATTTGCATTCACTCAGGGAGATCGAAGCAGGGTCGGATAAAGTAAATTTGTCTAGGTGGGTATCCTTGGCGCGGGTACTACAGAAAATGTCACACGCTGGTATCGGCCGAGAACGTATAATTAATACCTATCCTGGTAAAGAACTTGTATCATGGTTGTCCAAGAAGAGATAGCAAAAATAATGTTAACCTGCCCTGGCCCATGGGAAACAATTGGGCTTCCGCGAGTTAAGCCGGAATCGGCTTATGTTTTAGCTATGGTTGGGTTGCCTGGTTCGGGCAAATCCACACTGGCGAAGGCCGTGTATCAACACCGGCGGGATGCCTTTTGTATAGGGGGTGAAAATGTGGCCTACGCCATATTCAAGAAGGATAAGTGCAGCGCAGACGAGTATAAAGCAGTCTATCGTTGGATCTATCAAGCTATAGAGGCTATAGCTAGCTTGGGCTACGGAACTATTCTGGATTCTACTAACGCCTTGCAGGCTCATCGTCGGGCGCTGCTTGACCAAATGGAGAGTATGGCTGGAGTGAGGTTTGTCCAGCTACAAGCACCTGATAATGTGTTGGTCAACCGGCTAATTCATCGGCAGGTTAACCATGATCAACCGCAATCAATTGTAGGCGAGTTTAACCAGCAAACATTCAATGACTTTAAAAACAATTTTGAGCCGATAGACGCTGATGGCAACGAGCGGGGGGTGGTGATTAATAATCAAGAGTTGGCCTTGGACGAACAATTGCGTATTGTCGACAAATTAATATCTTCGGCTATTGATATGCCAGTGCCAGGCAACGAATCGTTAATATCCCACTATGAATCATCCGGTGATCTCATTCATTTAGATTGGGGCCATGTTAGATTAGATGATCTGCCAACCGATCTATTTGTGGAATCGTTGCAAAAAGAGTTATCATCCACCAAGTCGGCTCTACAATACGGTGAGGCGCGCGGCTATGAACCATTATTAACAACTTTAACCAAGATCTTATCGGAAAATGATTCAAATACGATCATACGGCGAGAGAACTTGATGATAACTAATGGCGCAACTCAAGGACTGGATATTGTGATGCAAACCATTTGTGGAGAGAGGGCTAGCAAAATTGCCTGTGAGTTTCCCGCATTTGATACGGCTAGGCATCTTTTTCGCCTGCGCAGGATAAACATGATAGATATCCCGGTTAATGAAGATGGCTTGGACATTACCGGGTTAGAACTGCGGCTAAATGCAGGAGAAAAGATCAAAGCTGTGTATACCTGTCCGGTTATGCACAACCCCACTAATGTAACTTACACGGAGCAGAACAGCCGGGCACTATTGGCATTGGCCAATAAATTCAACTTTTGGATCATTGAAGACGGGACTTATTATCCGCTGTTAGGAAATAGCCTGGTGCCAAGTAACTCTTTGTATAGGATGTTTGGAGGGGAACGGGTTATTTATCTGGGATCGTTTTCGAAGATCATTGCTCCAGGATTGCGCGTAGGGTTTATTATCGGTGATGCTGGTTTGGTAAATCGGTCTGTGTTATTAAATAAATTTACCCAGTCTAGCGCCAACCGTTTTGCTCAAGCGGTAGTTAACCAGATTCTGGCTAGTCCGTGGTTAGACCAGCACATTACTGCCTTGATCACTGATTTAAAGAACAAGCGCCAGATCCTATTGAAGGAATTAGAAGAAAAAGCCGGTGACATAATTGATATTTTTCAGCCTACCATATCTGATGACTCGGGGTTTTACGTTTGGCTTATGATTCGGAACGTCAACACCCAGCACCTCTTGCCTATAGCCCTTAAATATGGCGTGAGCTTTGTGCCGGGCAATGTTTATTATTTCCCCCATGATGAACACGGCATAAACCATATCAGATTATGCATTAGCCGCATTGGGGTAAGCGATATAAAAGAGGCGGTTGAGCGTTTGGTAAAAGCTATCCATGAATACCAAAGAGATAGGCAAAACTAATCAGGCGGTACTCCGATACCTCAGGGGGATATTTGGTTCAAAACTGGTTTATGTTGGTTATTTTGGTTCTGTGGCTCGGGGTGAGAGCAATCGCTGGTCCGATGTTGACTACCTAGTTGCGGCGCCGGGTTTACCGGCTGATCCTATCGCCAGAGATCGTTTGTCGAGAGGGGCAAAACAAGTGCTGCGTGAGGGAACCGCGTTAATAGCCCTCAATTTTTATACGCCCACAGAAATAAAGAACATTGCCAAGGAAAGGCCCTGGTTTGCAGTTGGGGTAATCGGCGGGTTAGTAGACTTATATGATCGTGAGGGCTGGATGAGGGAGGTTAAACTGAGTGCAAAAAGGCACGCTGTCAACCACGATCGTCTTCTAAAGATTATTAAAAATCAGCCACAGCATAATAATGCAGAAAAAGAGGAGCGAAAATTTTTGTTAAAAAGATCTGACGAGGCTCTAAGGGCGGCCAGCCAGTTGATGGAACAAAGAGTGATTGTAAAAAGTGAGGCGGCCAAAGCTATTTACAACTCACTGTCATATCTGCTGAGAGCTCTGTTGGTGACGCGTGGTATATACATTGTTAAAGGGGAAATTGTACAGTTGTTTGTTGACTGTTATTCAGATAAACTCAGCCCTGGTCAGGTGGGTGGCCTGTTGTCGCGTGGATTAGCTATGGAGCAGGTAGCGGGACGCTATGATGGTCTGTCATTAGATTTTTCCGATGGTGGGAAAAAGTTGTTGGATTTGGATTATTACCTGGCTACGCGAGTGCTAAAAGATAATCTGAAGTGGTATGAAACGATTCGTAAAGATCTTCTGAGGTTATAAAAATATTTAGTAGATAACTTTTAGGAGCTAATTATCTCTAACTGGGTCAAATAGGGGCATGAGTACGTATCAGTTATTTAGAGTAGTGGCGGCGGCTGTGATCCATGATGGAAACGGCAAATTTTTGATGGCTCAACGGCATGCTAAAGATGAGAATCAGCCGGGTCGATGGGCGATCCCGGCCGGCCACCTGGAGATTGATGGTTCCTTGAATGAGCCAAAGCCAGATGCCTTGGAAGAAAATTTGAGGCGCGAGGCACTCGAAGAGGTGGGGGTGGAGATCGAGATTGAAAGGTATTTAGATAGTCACTATTGGGCGGGGGCGGATTATCGCAAGCTGACGGTTGTATTTTTATGCCAAATCAAATCTGGTGAGCCTAAGGCGCTCGACGAAACTCAGGCGGTGGCGTGGCTGACGTTGGATGAGATTAAGGGGTTGGATTTGGCTCCACAAGTTTTGCGATTAGTCGAAAAAGCTCAGCGAGTTTTAGCTGAGTGACAGATTTTGAGGTATAAAAATACCGCATCTGCCGAGGGACAGATGCGGTGGGTGATGCACTCTTATTTATGAATGGTATTTGTGCATCGCTTGCGGCGAGAGTCTAACCGGGCTCTTGGGCTCAGGACGTCGAGCGGCATGTTGCCGGTGGATGATGATGTCTTCGCCGATAAGCTGTTCAACAACCCTATCGCAGGCCGATTTTAACCCGGGTGGCGAATATAGCTTAGACAAGCTGTCTAACCGAATGCGGTAAGGCCGATGTATCCCGCTGGGGCTCCCGCCGTAAGCTAAACGGGAGCAGATGATGTGAGTTAGGGCCTCTTCCAGGCGAGGGCTGGGGATCTGGTTGCGGCTAATCAGTATCCTTAGCCTAAGTATGTCTGGGCGGCAGATTTGCTTTGCGGACGATAACCTGTCGAGAAATTCTTCCGATGTCTCTTCTGGTGGGAGCTTGGGGAGAACGGTCGGCCGAATTACTTTGGCGGGCTCTTCCAGCTCGATGACGGTAGCGGTTAGCTCGTGGTATCGCAACTCGAGGTAGGCAAGTAGATCATCCTCTGGGTGATTAGCTAACTGGTCGATCAACTCACTGGCGTTGGCCAAACCTTCGTTGTCTAACCTGAGGATTAGCCACATAATCTGATTTTGTTCAGGGTGGCTCAGTGAAGATCTGCTCCTGACGAACGATCTAATTAGGTCGCGTCGATTAAGCGGCTGGGCGGTTGGACTTGGTTTGACGCCAGTAATGGTCGGCGCAGGCGGGGGCGAGAGAGGGGTAATCTTTGGTTTAGCTGATGGCACTGGTGGTCGTAGAGAGATTACCCATTCACTAACCTTCCTCAGACTGCTCTTGGTGATCGTGCTTCGCATCAGTCTGCGAACCGCTTTGGAGCGTTCTTCGGTAGTTATTCCGTAGCGTTGGAATAGTTCTCTCAGCTCGCCTTCAGCTTCCAGGATTAGCTGGATGTTGGGATGCCCATGCAGTTGCCATGGATCGTCCGAGCAATTGTAGATTATCGCCAACTTCTCGTGATCTTCCAGCAGGCAGGGGTGCAAGGATAAAAAATCCTCCAGCCAAATGCTGGCACAGAGCATCGGTATGAACTTATCGAACAGGTTCCCAAACAGCATTAGCCTATGCTGGATGGCGACGAGTAGGTCGTAATGCATCCTGGCGATCATTAGTAACTGGCCTTTGCTCTCATATCGATCGATTCGGCTTTGGATTATTTGTGTGGCCCTGGCGTATTCCAGTTTCCACGACTTGACCTTAGGGGTGTGAGAAGCAGGCGCCCATAGCAACTTCTTTAGGTGCCTATCTATCCTCTTGATCTGACGAACGAGGTTTTGGTGTGATAGCTTAGCTATCAGTGGAACGGAGATAAAGTCAGAAGAGCTATCAACGATCGGCTCTCGTTCAAGTGTGACTATCATCTCTTGGATCCACTTCATCGTCCAACCGGGTACGTCGGATCTGCACAGAATGCGCGATCGATCGTAACGCGCCTTAGCCTTAGCGTTTCCAGCCAGTCCGGCGTCGAGTGCCCACCGGATGATGGTTTTGTTGCGTACCGCGGAGAGACCCTCCCGATACTTGTAGACGACCAGCATTAGTCCGTTGTATGCGGACACCATCAGTGTCATAAACACTGATTTTATGATCGAACCGATGATATCTAATATCTGGTCGGTGTACACGATATGCCTCCTTGTCAATGTGGGATTGCGTGACAGTATAAGACAGCTCAGGCTACCAGATAGGCGTGGTTTTGTAAATCAGAAGAAGGTGGGTTTTTATTGACCAGAAGCCGATTTTTTGTTTATGTCCCTGACCGCGTCCCGCGTCGCGCGGGCAGGCTGGATTCCTGCCTTCGCAGGAATGACAGATAGGATAGAATAGGAGTATGGGAAAAGGTGTAAGCGTGGCGTATCGAGTGGGGGTATTGGGGCTGGGGCGTGAGGGGTTAGATACCCTTAAATTTTTGAATGCGGCCGGGATCAAGCCGGTTGGTTTAGATAGCAAACCCTTGTCTGAGATGCCGCCCAAATTAGTTCGTCAGCTTAGGCGGTTAACATCTGGTCTATATTTGGGTAAAGATTATCTTAACCTGGTGGGGGAGTTAGATATTGTTTTTCGCAGTCCAGGCGTGCCCGCTGATCTGCCACAATTAAAAAAGGCGAGACGCAAGGGGTTGGTGACAAGCTCCTTGATGCAGATATTTTTTGAGTTGTGTCCGGCCAAGATAATTGGGGTGACCGGCACAAAAGGTAAAAGCACTACGGTCAATTTAATTCATCACCTACTAAAAGGGCAGCTATCTGGACGAATTTATTTGGGTGGGAATGTGGGCAAGCCGGTTTTGCAATTATTGCCCAAGTTAACCAAAAAAGATTGGGTGATTTTGGAGCTCTCCAGTTTTCAACTGGAAGATCTGAGGGTTAGCCCCGATGTGGCAGTGATGTTAAATGTTTCTCCGGAACATTTAGATCGGCACCATCAGTTTAAAAAATATTTAGAGGCCAAAAGTAATATCTTTGCGCATCAAAGTAAAAAAGATTGGTTGATAGGAAGTAGTGATCATTCGCTGACTCGCGCGGCGCTGCACCACGCCAAAGGCAAAACCTTTGCTTATTCTATTCGCAAGATCTTGCCCAAAGGGCTCTATGCGGTGGACGGAGAGGTGATCTATCGTCATCCCAAGACCAAGCGGCGGGTAGTGTTATGCCGGCGCGACCAAATTCCTTTACTGGGAGAGCATAATTTTGAGAATGCTCTGGCAGCGATCGGGGTGGCGCTATTGGCTGGGGTTAAGCCAAGCGCGGTGGCCAGACGGTTGATTAAGTTTAAAAGTCTGCCGCACCGATTGGAGCTGGTGGGGGTATTAAATAAAACCCAATTTATTAATGATTCGTTAGCGACCACGCCGATAGCGACTATTGCTGCCATCAATACTATCCCAGATCAGCTATCGATAATTATTGGTGGGGTGAGCAAGCGAGAAAGTCTTACAGAATTGATCGCAGCGCTAAATAGCAGCCGAATCAATGGCGTGGTGTTGATCGGTATCAGCGCCAGTAGATTTAAGCGGGAATTTACATTAGCTAAACTGCGGACACCGTATACCGTGGCCAAAACTTTTCCCGAAGCGGTCGAGGCGGCCTATCGCTACGTTAAAAACGAAGGTACAGTATTATTAGCTCCTGCGTTTGCCAGTTTCGATATGTTTAAAGATGCGTACGATCGGGGCGATCAGTTTAAACACTTAGTCAAAGAATTAATAATAAAATATAAATAATAGATTCCCGCCTACGCGGGAATGACGAGGTGCTTTTATGCGACGCTATCATGCGCCTGATCCGTGGCTGATCCTTGCGACCTTACTCTTGGTCGGGTTTGGCTTATTAATGGTATCTTCGGCTTCGGTGATGGAATCGTATCAGGCCACCGGCAGTAATACTTATTATTTTGTTCGTCAGCTGATCTTTGCGTTTTTGGGTCTGCTGATTTGGCTCTTTATCCAACGGTTCGATTATCATAAGTTTCGGCCAGTTGCCACCATCGGTTTAGGCATATCGATACTGTTGCTACTGATCGTCTTTATCCCTGGATTGGGTTTCTCGGCTGGTGGATCACGCCGATGGATCGGAGCGGGCAACCTAACTCTGCAGGTAACCGAGCCGTTAAAGTTGGCGCTGATCTTTTATCTGGCCTATTGGTTTGAGAATAAGGGTTCGCGGATGCGCGATCTGTACGCTACTTTCTTGCCGTTTGTGGTTTTGATCGGAGTGATCGGTGCTTTGATCATGGCCGAGCCGGATATGGGAACGGCGATGGTGGTGATGGGTATTGCCTTGTCGTTGTATTTTGCTGCTGGCGCCCACCTCAGCCATTTTCTGACCATCATCGCTGGTGGTATCGCGATGGTCTGGGTGCTGATCAAGGCAGCGCCGTATCGGCTATCTCGATTCTTAACCTTTTTAAACCCGGAACGAGATCCGTTAGGAGCGGGCTACCATATTACTCAGGCTTTGATCGCCCTGGGCTCTGGTGGGTTATTTGGGCTGGGGTTTGGTCACAGCCGGCAGAAGTTCGACTTTTTGCCAGAGGCCTCATCGGATTCGATCTTTGCGGTGATCGGTGAGGAGTTGGGTCTGATCGGGGTGTCGCTGTTAGTCATTCTGCCTCTATCGATCATCGTCTGGCGGGGGCTAAAAACGGCCAAGCATGCTCCGGATGCATTTGGCCGGTTAATTGCTTTAGGGATTACTACTTGGATCGGGTGGCAGGCGGTGATCAACATTGGTGCCATCTCTGGGCTACTGCCGTTAACGGGGGTGCCGTTGCCGTTTATTAGCCAGGGAGGAACCTCGTTGATGTTTATTCTGATAGCTTCTGGTGTATTATTGAATGTTTCGAGGCAAACTATTCAAGATAGAAATGATGAAGATCCTCTTAGTTGGTGGTGGAACATCTGGGCACGTTTTACCAGCGCTCTCGATCGCGCGGGAAATATTAAAAAAAGATCCTAAGGCTCAGCTGCTCTATGT
>JBAZHL010000023.1:0-10278 GCA_041652335.1 Patescibacteria group bacterium
AAATTGACTGGAAAAATGGGGCCTGTTACCATGCATGGTTGGTTTTGATCTTTGCCAGCTAAGACACCTAACACAGGACTACAGAGACTGGTATGTTGTGGTGGAGGTAAATAGAGTATGGATGATTGGAATGCATTTGATCCGACTTTGTATGACAATGCTTCTGCTCGTTTGTTGCGGGAGTGCGGCGCAGACCTGAAGGCTCAGCCAGAGGAATTAGAGCATTGGCTGGATCCCGGTGATCCGGAAGGATCCGCTCGGCGGTTGATCGAGATACACCGTGACCTGGCGTCTGCAGCAAAAGGCTTGCTATCGCCGGAGGTAGGAGATCCCGGATTGGCAATGTTGCTACCACTGAGGACTCTGGGTCTTCACCGAGTGCTGATCCAGAGTGAAAATGCGGGCATCCGGTTTGAGTGTACTGTGCCAGACGGTTTTCCAAACGTGACGATACGATCGAACGATGGCCAGGGCGTAGTAATCGATGTTCGGGTAGATCGACCTGGTCGGCACTCGCCGATCACTATCCCGGTCGAACTGAACGACAAGGACGGAGTCAATATCCGGATGCGACACCTATCGGATGTGGCTGTGGGTCTGTCCAGCCCGGTGGCGCTTGCATCGGTGTTGCTGAAGTTGCTACGGTGGGACATCCGGGGGATTTATGGCAAGCCTTTGTTCCTGGCTATCGGCGTGAGCGTTATCCGTGACCGATCGGACGATCCTCGATATGTTGATGACCCATGGGATCGGGTACGGTCACCCGAGTCCTTTCGTCTGGGGGACGATCAAACGCCCACCTGGATGGAAGAGATCGCCAGTCGGATTAAGCGATATGCCTAAGCTGTGTGTGATTTGCGGTAGACTGCCAGATCGAATAGGGCGCCCCCATCATGAGTGGGATGAGGCGCTCTTTTTATCTTCTGAACGATGATCTGTACCAGAAGTATCTGAACTCGCCTAATTAGAAGCGGATTCGATTTCCCATTCGTCCGGGAGCTTACCCCTAACTGGTCTAACACATAGTTGGCCAATTTTTCTAAGTGACGCATCTCTTGTTGACGGTTGGTGGCGGTAAGTATCTGGTCATAGAGGCGCACAAATTGGGGTGATTTTTTACTGATGGCGGTTTGTTGATACTTAGGCTTTATTAAGGCAATGCGTTTGACTCGACAAAATATTTCTATCAAATAATTTTTTAGCAAGGCCGTATTGTATTGCCAGGCGAAGTCGTTTTTGTCCTGATAGTTGTCCTGAATATCTCGCAGATAATCCTCGATGAAGTACTTAGCTAACGATACGCGAAACGGGGGGAGTGATTGACTAAGAGTATTAGTAATAATCTTTTTGGCGGCATTCTGCAAGTTAGCGAGCTGATGGCTCTTGTCGGTGATAATATGGCCATAAGCTAACGCATTGGCCAAGGTGTTGCCAGAGCTATCCTTTATCTGTAACAGATTTTGGCGGTATTGCTTGATGGGGTTAATAAAGTAATCTACATATATTCCGTTAGAGACGCTCATCCCTCGGTAGCGCTTGCCGTTGGACTTGATGACAATAAATAGATCAAGGTCAGAATTCTGACTGACCTTTTTCTTGTCGAGAAATGACCCAGCGATTAGTAACCCCTCTAACTTGATATTGTCTTTGGGGTGACGAGCGTAAAAAGCGCTCAAAAAATCGGTGATGATTTTCTGGGTTTTTGGGGGAATATTTTTGTAGGCCGTGGTTGCTTTCATATCATCAGTATACGGTACTGTCGGGAAAGGTTGGCCTTTTTGGCTAAGAGAAGAAGCTAAAAGTTGCTCCAACAATCTGGTTTCCTGATTTTTTGGGCTCTCTCGGCACATAGGTGGAGGTCGGGTATAATAGCTATATATGAAGCTCCCAAAAGCAGAGGTGGAACACATCGCACTACTGGCTCGGATCGAACTATCGGAGCCGGAAAAAGATAGGTATGCCGATCAACTCTCGGCGATCTTGGGGTATGTAGACGAGCTAAAAAAACTGGATATTAAAGATGCGCCCGATGTGGGGCAGATCACTGGTTTGGAGAATCAATTAGCTCAGGATGAAATAAAGAGCTGCGAGCTATCTCGAACTGAACTATTAAATAACGCGCCGATGGTAGAAAAGGGTTATATCCAGGTAAAGAGTGTGTTAGGCCGCGAAACTTAGATGAATATCGAAGAGGCAAAAAAAGTTGATCTCAAAAAATTTCTGACGGACGCCAAACAAGCGCACGAGAAATTTAATATTTTATTATCCATAGCTGATAAACCGGGGAAGTTGGGCAAAGGCGAGTTAGCGGTTCCCTGTTTGATCAAAGACAACATTATTGCAACAGAATATCCCACGACCTGTGCGTCAAAGATACTGCAAGATTTTAATTCGCCTTACGAAGCAACAGTAATTACTAAGTTAAAACAGGCCGGGGCTTGGGTTGCCGGCAAACTCAACTTGGACGAGTTTGCCATGGGCTCCTCGACTGAGAACTCCGCCTTTGGAGCTACAAAAAACCCAATCGACCCAAGTAGAGTTCCAGGCGGAAGCAGTGGCGGATCGGCTGCCGCGGTTGCCGCTGGTGTCACCCCGTTTAGCTTAGGGAGCGACACAGGGGGTTCGATTCGTCAACCGGCTGCTTTTTGCGGCGTGGTGGGGATGAAGCCGACTTATGGTCGCGTTAGCCGGTACGGATTAGTTGCCATGGCCAGCTCCCTTGATCAAATTGGCCCAATTACGACTACGGTTGAAGACTGCGCGCTGGTATTAAAAATAATCTCCGGTAAGGATCCGTTGGATGCCACCTCCTTAGATGTACCAGTGCCAGATTATGTCGCAGAGATAAAAAAAGATATCAAAGGCCTAACCATCGGTGTGCCAAAAGAATTTTTTGGTGAGGGCATCGATAAAGAGGTTGTAGAAAAGGTAAAAGCAGCCATCAAGCAGTTGGAGGATTTAGGGGCCAAAGTAAAAGAAGTTAGTTTGCCCAACTCTCGGTATGCCTTAGCCACCTACTATATTATTCAACCGGCTGAGGTCTCGGCTAATTTGGCGCGCTATGACGGTGTTAAATATGGTGCCTCAGAAGGATCTGATCATCAGATCGAAACGATCGAGGAGATGTATCGAAAAACCCGTGCCAAATATTTAGGTGATGAAGTTAAGCGCCGGATTATGTTAGGTACTTATGCCACCTCTGCCGGATTTAGAGATGCCTATTACGATCGAGCTCGCAAGGTAGCCACGTTGATCAAACAGGATTTTGATCGAGTTTTTAAAGAAGTAGATGTGATAGTAACTCCAACTACTCCGACTACAGCATTTAAATTGGGCGCCAACACAGATGATCCTCTTAAAATGTATATGTCCGACCTACTAACTGTGCCGGCTAATATCGCTGGTATCCCCGCCATCTCTATTCCCTGTGGAGTGGTAGATAATTTACCGGTGGGATTACAGATTATGGGTCCTCAGTTAGGCGAGAGCCAGGTGCTGCAGGTGGCCTACGCTTATGAAAGGAGTAGGGTATGACGACGACTTGGCTGATACTCCCAGTTCTACTGTTGGCCTGGCTGGTGCTGTGGTGGATTACGCGTACAAAAAATATATCGGAAAAAGACCGGTCAATTATTTTGCGTAAATGGAAAGAGGTAGAGGCACTGATGGAGGAGCATAAATATCGCGATGCAGTGCTGGAGGCCGATAAAACTTTAGATTTTGCGATGAGGCAGATGCATATTGCCGGAGAGACGTTTGCCAAACGGTTTAAAAAAGCCGAGGGGTTAATTGGGCGATTAGAAGAAGTTTGGGCGGCACACAAAATGAGAAATCAGTTAGTCCACGATATCGATTTTGATATTACTGGTGGCAAAGCTGTTGAGGCCACCAATGCTTTTCGCCGCGCGCTAAAAAAACTTAACGCATTATGACGGAATATATTCCTACAATTGGACTCGAGATCCACGTACAGTTAAGGACGGTTAGTAAGATGTTTTGTCGTTGCAATAATGACGCAGAAGGTAAAGAGCCGAATACGGTAGTCTGTCCACTGTGTATGGGATTTCCGGGAGTACTGCCAGTAGCTAATGCTACCGCCGTTGAATATGGGGTAAAAACCGCTCTGGCATTGGGTTGTACGATCAATAAGTTCCAACGATTTGATAGAAAAAATTATTTTTATCCTGATCTACCCAAGGCCTATCAGATCTCACAATTTTTCTTCCCAGTTGGTGAAAATGGAAAAATTGCAATCGATTATTTAAGTTCGGATCGTAAAACCAAAAAAGAATTTAAGGTTGGTATTAACCGAGTGCATTTAGAAGAAGATGCTGGCAAGTTAATTCATACTCAGGATGCAACGCTCGTGGACTTCAATCGTTGTGGTACGCCATTGATGGAGATAGTCACCGAACCGGATATCAATTCACCTGAGGAGGCTAAGGCATTTATGCAGGAATTACAGCGGATAGTCCGCAGCTTAGGGGTATCGTTTGCGGACATGGAGAAAGGCCATATGCGAGTGGACGCTAATGTGTCGGTGAGGCCTAAGGGAACCAAAGAGTTGGGGACCAAGATCGAAGTAAAAAACATGAACTCGTTTAAGTTTATGGAGCAGGCGCTTAAACATGAGATCGAGCGCCAGACAAAAGCCTTAGAGGCAGGGGAAAAGTTGCGGCAAGAAACTCGTGGCTGGGACACAAAAACTAACACCACGATACTGCAGCGGGTAAAGGAGGGATCGATTGATTATCGTTATTTCCCAGAACCGGACCTACCCCCGATCGTATTGGAGGACAAACAAATTAACAATTGGTCGAAAGAGGTAACGGCAGAGCTGCCATCTGTGCTGCGAGCCAGAGCCGAGGAGGTAGGTTTATCTTACGAACGGATTAACGAGCTGCAAGACAAGGGTGAGTTAGATAGTGTGTTGAAGGTGATAGACGGAAACGAGGGAATAGACCCGGTGACGGTTGCTAACTATCCGGGCGCGCAGTCGGATTTCTATCAGTGGCTAATGGCAGAAAAGCCGTCCAACAGCACTATGCGACAAGTGTTTGACGCAACCAAGTCCGGTAAATCGTTGGCTGAAGCGGTCGGTAGTATCAAAACGGTGGGCGCTGCCGATTTAGAGAAGGTTGTTAAACGGGTACTCGACGAAAACCCCGAGGTGGCCAATCGATATCAGGCGGGGGAGACCAAGCTGTTTGGGTTCTTAACCGGTCAAATTATGAAACAGGCCGGTAAAGGAGCAGATCCTACCTCTGTCTCAGACCTGTTAAATAAGCTATTGACAAAATAATACCCTCGTGGTATAATGGAAAGAAGCCTCGGGTTTGACGCAAGGAGGGGAGGCGGAGTAGAATTATAGGTTAATGCGGTAAAAAGTCTTTATGGAAAAGCAATTTCCCGAATTAGAGCGTCCTAACTCTCCGGTTAGCCCAGAACAGCCTGGTTCTTTGCCTGAGGGTGGAGTAGTAAAACCGGCAAAATCATTTGGAGTCGAGATTGGCTTGACTGATGGTGATGAAGGCAGACTATTGCCGGACGAGTTAGAGGTAGCGCCAGTCTCTGTGCTTTTGCAAGATGCTCAGCAGGCCGTTGCTCAGAAAGTTGAATTGGACCCCATTGGCGGAGCTCAGGCGGTATGGGAACAGGTTCATCGGGGACAAGTGGTTTTGACCGCACTGGCGTATCATAAAGTTAATGGGGCTCTAACTGATTTAAAAAGAGCGACTGAGCAGTAATTGTGTACAGTAGTGTGGGTTAGATAGGAAAATAAAATAAAATGTTTCTTACTTGGGTGGTAATCAGTTTAGTTATTATTGGCCTTGCAGTTGCAGGGTATGTTTTTTATGCCTCGACCAAAAAACGTAATTTGGCCAAACAGATGGGGAGCGCAGTTGGTCGGAGGTTATTCTTAGTCACCTTGCCAAAAGAGGTTAAAGAAGAAGAAAAGAATAAAGAGATCAAAGATCTGATCGCCCCCGCAGAGATCCTGCTACGCAATCTTCATTCGATCCAAGATAGTTTTAAGGGAGAGCACATTACTTTGGAGATCATGGCCAGAGGTGGCCTGATCGGATTTTACGTTAGCGCGCCGGATAGATTAAGCACGCTGATAGAAAAACAGATCACGGCTCAGTATCCAGAAGCAGTGATCGAAGAGGTAGATGATCCAAACATCTTCCCGGAGCAGGGGCAAGTGGCCGCGGCTCAGCTAAAGCTAAAAAAGGAATCGGCTTATCCGATTCTGACTTATAAGATATTTGAAAATGAGGCGTTAAATGCGCTGACCAACACCCTGAGTAAGTTAAATGAGGATAGCGAAGGGGCCGCGATCCAGATTTCGATTAGGCCAGTGGGGGATCGCTGGCAGAAAAAGGGGAGGATGATCGCCAACGCCTTGCAGCAGGGTAAGTCCAACAAGACTATTGCTGGCGGGGTGATGGAGGGCCTGCAGGGGTTGATCACGCCGGGGACTGGCAAAAAAGAGGACGCCCCCAGAGAAGACAAAAAATTGACTCCTACTCAGGAAAAGGTGGTCGAAGCGATTGGGGAGAAATCTTCTAAGTCGGGGTTCGAGGCGGTAGTGAGAATCGTAACAGCATCGTCAACCAGAGAAGAGGCTCAGATCAACTTAAATAACATCTTGAGCAGTTTTCATCAGTATGGTAGTTCGGCCAATAACCGGTTTACTTTAGACAAAGTTTCGGAACATCAGGTTATCTCCCAGTTTATCTTTAGAATGTTTAGTCTGGGCAAGCCGTATATTTTGAATACCGAAGAGATCGCTACCTTGTGGCATCTGCCCAACGTGCATTTAGACACTCCTAATATCCGTTGGTTGCGAGCCAAACGATTGGCGCCGCCGGATAATCTGCCCAAAGAGGGGATAATTATCGGTAAAAATACTTATCGTGGGGTAGAGAATATGATTCGGGTTAAAGAAGACGATCGGCGCCGGCACATCTACTGCATTGGTAAAACTGGTACCGGTAAAACTACCTGGATGCAGAACTTAGCGCTGCAGGATATTTTAGCTGGCAAAGGAGTCTGCGTAATCGATCCCCATGGCGACATGATCGATTGGTTAATGGCGCGAATCCCGAAGGAACGAGTGGACGATATTATTCATTTCTATCCGCCCGATCTCGATCGGCCAATGGGTCTAAATATGTTAGAGGGAGGAACCGCCGCCCATAAAGATATGGTAGTGGCGGAGATGATCTCTATCTTCTATAAGCTGTTTGACCCGACCGGCAGCAATCAGGTGATCGGTCCAATGTTCGAGCACTATATGCGCAACGCCATGTTGGCGCTGTTAGCAGATGATGAGACCGGCGCTACTTTAATTGAGATCCCGCGAATGTTTACCGATAAAGAGTTCCGGGAGTATAAACTGTCCAAGATCACCGATCCAGCGGTGCGTCAGTTCTGGGTGCAGGAGTACCCACAATCACAACGTGGCCAGCAGTCGGCCGATATGCTCTCTTATGTCATCAGCAAGATCGGTCGTTTCCTTAGCAATGAGATGATGCGAAATATCGTGGGGCAGTCCCGCTCGGCTTTTGACATTAGAAAGGTGATGGATGAGGGTAAGATCTTATTGGTTAACTTAGCCAAAGGTTTGACGGGGGATATTAATAGTAACCTACTTGGATTTATCTTGGTCTCTAAGATTCAGATGGCGGCTTTATCTCGCGCTGATGTGCCGGAGAACGAGCGCAAAGACTTTTATTTATATATCGATGAGTTCCAGAACGTTACCACCGATTCAATCGCTACTATCTTGTCGGAGGCTCGTAAGTATCACCTAAACTTAGTAGTCGCACATCAGTTTGTGGCGCAGTTAGAAGAAAAAATTCGTGACGCGGTGTTAGGCAACGTTGGGACTATGGTCAGCTTTAGAATTGGCGCACCAGACACTGAGGTGATCGGTAAAGAATTTGCGCCCGGTGTAAGTGAAAACGATTTAGTAAATATTGAGAATCGTAATGCCTACATTAAGCTAATGGTAGATGGAGCCGCCACTAAGCCATTTAACCTAACCGCTTTGTCTCCGATGGGTACGCCTAACCCTAAGGTAATGGATGCCCTAAAGAAGCTCTCTCGACTTAAATATGGCCGGGATAGAAGGATCGTAGATGCGGAGATCAGGGAGCGGGGCAGATTTATTACGGAGGCACCAAATAATCCGCCGTCAGAGCCGAAAAATCCGTTTGTATAGGGGAGTGGGCCCCGGAAGAGATGGCGGGGGAGCGCCCCCACTTGATAAAAATCAGCCATCAGATATAATTCTTTAGTCTGGAACAATAAAATTAATAGATAAAATAAGAAGAAAATGACCAAGAACAAACAACTCGAACAATTGCGCGCTTTAGTAGAAACCGCTTCTGCCAACCTGGCCTCAGCCAAACAGCTGTTGGCGGGTATTTTGGGTACTTCGGCAGGCTCTCTGGACTACCAGGGTAAGGCTACCGGGCTCTCCAGCGATGGCAAGGTGGTCGAGGGGGTGTTTGATGGTCAATATATGGTAGATACAGACGGCAAGAAATACCCGGTGCCTGCCAACTATGCCAGCAAGTCTAAGTTAGTGGCTGGCGATGTGTTGAAGCTGACCATTATGGAAGACGGCTCGTTTATCTATAAGCAGATCGGGCCGATCGCTCGCAAAAAGGTTATTGGCACCTTAGTCCAGGAAGGCGATGACTACAAGGTAGTGGCCGGTGGCAAATCGTATAAGGTGTTGTTAGCCTCTGTGACCTACTTTAAAGCTTCAGCCGGTGATGAATTAACTATTCTAATTCCCGAAGCGGAAGACACTGAATGGGCAGCCATTGAAAGCGCTGTCATTCAGCCACAGTAATTTCTTTGACAAGTAGTAATCTCGCCAAGAGGAGGTGATCTAATTTGGCGGGCTATGTTGTAATACTGGTCGACGATGGGTCGACAGTAGAGTCTGTTGAATCGGCGGTCTCCTCCATAACGTCAAAAAGGGGATGGTCCCGCCATCAGTGCTGGGTCCTGTCTCGGATTGATCACGCAGCAGCAGAGATACAACCGGCGCTGCACGCTGAGTGGGATTATGTAGCGGTCTCGCGCTATGGCTTGGGGATTATTGGGGCGCTGGGGTCTTGGTTGGATAAAATTCCGTGGCGATCGGGGGTGGTGACATTTTGGGACACCCGGATGCTGGCGGACAAAGTCGTTGGGCCAAACTGTGCCAATATGCAGGAACAGATTGAACAGGATCGGCTCGATATGGTATGGCCGCTGGTGCAGACACCGGAGGGAGTGGAGTTTCATGCTAAACCGTATGGCCTACTGTTGGGATCGGTGCTAGTATCCGATCTTTGCGCATATGTGGCCATAATCCGCGAACACTGGCTGAAGGAGTGTGGAGACCAGCATCGGCTCGACGGCGAATTTCCCCCATACCCATGGCTAACTGACCCCATTGGTACCTTTGCCCAATGGCTGTACCAAGCGCAGCGGCCTCTACGGTGTCGGTTGTTCACGTCTTGGTTCGATGGCTTGTGGCAGGCAGAGCAGATTGGAGCGCGGATAGCGCGACCAATAGTGCGCAACTTGACGCCAGCTATCTATGGGTCAGCGGGATGGGATGCTCTGGCAAGAAGAAAGCGTTGAAAACGACCGCGTATTTAGTAAGTTTAATCAACCGAAAGTTGATGCAACTAATTAGATACGCGGTATTTTATTACTTAATAAGGGTTTTGGATGGCTTAGGTGCTCCCAGGAGGTAATGTCGCACAAGATACATTGTACGACACTCTGTATCGAAACTCCCCTGGTGAGTTTTCCCCGCGTCATTCCCGCGCAGGCGGGAATCCAGAAATGGAAATTGTTCTACTTAAATAAAAATTAGGCCCGGATTTGTGCAACTTGTTAGTTACACAATTCCAGGCCTACGTTTTGCTGTTGATTAGAGCCATAGTCCCCTGCTACTTCATCAAGATCAAGGTGGAGGCGGCGGCCGCCAGCTTTTGTTCGTCTTTGGTCAGCTTGGAGCCCCAATCGCAGGGGCCAATGGCAACACTGTGACCGTTGGTGTAGCAGAGCCTGGAGAAGTGGAAGCACTGCCCAACTATCGGGTAGTTGGGGATGAATCCGCTCAGGGTAGCAGATTCTGGTTCGTCCGTACTGTGCTCTATCGTGTCGACGAAGACGAAAACGCTCCGGCGGCCGGTATCGCTGTCCAGGTCGATCACTTCCATGATGACCAGGCCGTGCTGCCGCATCATTGCCAGTTCGATC
>JBAZHL010000024.1:0-1970 GCA_041652335.1 Patescibacteria group bacterium
CGATCAATTGGTCCTCACTAAATGGCAGCTCGTTGATGTTCTTACCCAACAGTGGCCTGTTGCTCGGGTCACGCAGAATCAACTTTCTTTGGGATCTATCCAAGTGAGCGACTATGGCATGGCGTTGGTTGGGCTTGTTGCCAGCTATAGCAATAACTATAGCCTTGCCGTCTAACAGTTCGCTTAAAACTCCGGCGACACTATCTACTGCCATCACCTCGTAGCCGCCTTGCTTTGCCAGATCCGCTAATTTTCCGGTATCAATTCCTTTTTCCGGAGTGTAGAGTTGCAAGCCAGTATCACCTGCCCGCCAACTCCAATCATCCTCGTTCGGGTTGGGTCGACCATATAATTTATCGATGTTTGCTAATGCGGCCAAGAAGCAACTCTGATCCGCTGCTTGTAAAATGGTCTCCCCCTCGCGTCGAGCTAACTCTTCGACTGTGGCCGGAGTTGTCTCGGTGGCAGTGGTCGGTCGAACTGGCTGTTCAGCCTCTACGCCACTTAGAGCTTCTTTTAGTCGTCTCAGGGTGGAGGTGGGTTTGCCGACTTCTGCATGCGCGCGATTGTGAACATAAATATTGCGGGTTGATGTTCCGCCGAATTTTCGTTCCAAGTCGATTAAACGTTTACGTATATCCTCGTGGTGAGTAAATATGGTCACCGTTACCCCGCCATAGATCATATGTGTGTCAAATCCCAAGGCTGTCGAGACATCGCCCACATCCACTCCCGATAGTTGTTGGTTAAGGTTTTCCGGCGAGTTGCTTTTTCTGATATCGATTACTACCTTGTGGCCATCAGTCGTCATCATTGTTCTGCCGGGTTGTTTTACCCATTCCCGCATAAAATCTAATCCTTTGTCGATAGCCTGTTTGGTATCACTAACCAACTTGGCCGGCTCTTCGACCCCAGCCGCTCTTAACTGTTCGTCTGATAGCTGAATTGTGGGATCGCCACCGGTTAGTGCCATTAGCTCAACCATGGTCGGATTTGGCAAGCGAGTTTTACCATCGGGCACCTGATGCCAGCTCATTAATGTTTTACCTTTTTCTTGGGCGTAGGCTAATCCAAATGCGTTTCTGGCAGTAAGTTTAAGTTGTTCTGGGCCAAAGTCGTCGGTGTGGTATGTTTTATTGTCGTGGGCGTCGACGAAATCAACGATGTTCTGTATCCGTTTTCCCTCCTCAGTATCTGGAGACGGCAACTTACCCAAGGCTAATAGCCAACGATAAACTTTACGGGTCGAAGATCCGGAGGTGCTAAGGGAGTCGGGGCCATGGTGATCAAAATACATCTGGCGGCCAGTTATCTTAGCTTGTTTCCCTTCTCCTTCAATTCGGATCGACGAGATCAAACCGTCTCGTTGAGGTCGCTGGGGCCGGCCATCTGCTCTGTCCTCTAATCTAACGCCCTCGATCTCGTCTGGCGAAATATCTACCATCAATCCTGCATTGCGGTAGAAAAAATCCGGGAATAGGCCATCTGCTACGGCTTTTTGCTGCGCCTCCGGACTAAGTGCTCGAAACCGACAGTACGCCTCCCCGTTTTTTTTCAGTTCGTCGTGGCTTGGGTAGCGGATATGTTCAAAATCGGCTGGGATCACCCCGGCCTCTTTCAATAACCAAACTCCCATCAAGCCGTCGAGATCTGAGTCAGCTACAATGCCCTCTTTCGCCATCTCTTGTAGACTGCGAAAAGCGGCCTCTTTTTCTGCGAGGCTCATCTCCGGGAATTCACCCTCTGTTGATGATGATAAGTTGGGCTCTCGTTCTGCCATAAAATATAAGATTTACTGTTTTTTCATTATACCACAGATCGCAGATTTAGTCAATACCAGAGCACATTTCTGTCATTTATCAGGGGAAAACTTCCCCCGTGATATAATTAACCTGTTGTATAGAGGAAATTTAGCTCGGAATGGCAAAGAAAAAGCGGAAACGTAAATACAAATACCGCTCCTATCAGAC
>JBAZHL010000024.1:1990-8678 GCA_041652335.1 Patescibacteria group bacterium
TGTTCGGCTTAGGTTACTTTGTACTGTTGTCTATCTTGGGTGCCGCTGGTGGGGTAGGTAGTGTTTTTTATGGCGGGCTACGTATGGGTTTGGGTTGGACCAGTTTTGTCCTCCCCGTGTTGTTAGTCGGTGCGGGCATCGCGCTGTTCTACCCAGTCAAATATAAATTTACAGCCACTAACATAGTTGGGTTGGTTTTGTTAGTACTATCGATCTCAACTCTCTTCCATCTATTTATCGCGCCCGAGCAGGGTACCGAAGCAGCCTATCAAGGCTCGGGTGGTGGCTACGTTGGCTTAGTCATCTCATTAGCTTTGATCGGGATGGTTGATTTTTGGGCTTCTCTGCTAATCGTGGGTGTGGCGCTAATCATCTCTTTGATGTTTGTGTTTGGCCAACCACTCAGGGAGCTTTACTACAAAATGAAGTTTAAATTACCCACTATGCCGAAATTGCCGCGGGTGGTAATTAATGATGCTAACGGCAATGGCTACGAAGACGAGGGAGAGGAAGAGGCCAAGCCGGTTAAACATAAAGGGAAAGCGGTGGCCGAAGAGGATGAGGAAGCCGAAGGAACCGCTAAGCCAAAAAAGAAAGTCGCTCGCGATACCGAGTTTGTCCCCCGCGAGATTACGCCCGGTGGCGACTACTCCGCTCCCCCACTGGATCTCCTGAGCGATGTAGTTACCAAAGTTGATAGTGGTAATATTCGTCAAAATATCACCACCATCCAGGAGACCTTAGAGGATTTTGGTGTCGAAGTAGAGATGTCCGAAGTTAACGTTGGCCCAACCGTTACTCAGTACACGCTCAAGCCGGCCGCCGGTGTACGGTTGTCTCGCATTAGCAACTTATCTAACGATCTATCTCTGGCGTTAGCGGCGCATCCGATTAGAATTGAAGCGCCTATCCCTGGAAGATCGCTGGTTGGTGTGGAGGTACCTAATCGCAAAACCTCTCTGGTGCGTTTGCGCGAGATTATGGAATCGGACGCATTTAAGGCTATCAACTCTCAATTGCGGATGCCATTAGGTCGCGATGTGGCCGGTAATCCTATCGCCGCCGATTTAGTTAGAATGCCACACTTACTTATTGCCGGAGCCACTGGTATGGGTAAAAGTGTTTTTCTCAACGGATTGTTAGTTAGTTTGATTTATCAGAATTCACCCTCAGATCTGCGGCTGATCTTGGTTGATCCTAAGCGGGTCGAGTTTACCGCCTACAACGATATCCCCCACTTGCTGGCACCAGTCATCGTCGATCCATACAAAACCATCAACGCGCTTAAATGGATGGTGGCAGAGATGGAGCGCCGGTATCGATTGTTTGCCGATCATAAGGTGCGATTTATCGACGCATTTAATAAGGCCAATCCAGATTCTAAAATGCCCAACATTGTTCTGGTAATTGATGAGTTAGCGGATCTAATGGCCGTATCGGCTCGTGAAGTTGAGGCCTATATCTGTCGATTAGCTCAGATGGCTCGAGCAGTGGGTATTCATTTAGTCTTGGCCACCCAACGGCCGAGCGTCGATGTTATTACCGGTTTGATCAAAGCCAACTTCCCGTCCAGATTAGCCTTTGCCGTGACTTCGGGCACCGATTCGCGCACTATCCTGGATACTGTGGGCGCCGACAAGTTGTTAGGCAATGGAGATATGTTGTTCCTGCCTTCGGACGCCAGCAAACCGCGACGGATTCAGGGCGTCTATGTGGGCGACAAAGAGATCAAGGCGATTACTGATTTTGTTAAGACTCAATCCCCTGTCTATGTCGAGGAGCTGATCGCTGAGACCAAAGATACTGGTGGTGCTAATGTTGAGGGCGGTGATGATCTATTAAAGGAAGCTACCGATTTGGTAGTGCGCACCGGTAAAGCATCGGCCAGCTACCTCCAGCGTCGGTTTAGGATTGGTTATGCGAGGGCCGCTCGTTTGCTTGATCTATTGGAGGCCGGTGGCGTGGTGGGTCCCGGCGAAGGCGCCAAGCCCCGTGATATTTTGATGAGTAAATCGGACCTGCCCGGTGGCGCCGATGAAGATTTTGAGGACGACGCAGTCTAATGGCCAGCGAATATTCTTTTGATGTTGTTTCGAAGATCGACCAGCAGGAGCTGGCCAACGCTTTGGATCAGGCCCGTCGAGAGATAGTAGCCCGCTATGATTTTAAAGATGTCTTGGCCGATATTAAAGTGGCGGATAGTAACCTAACTATTCATACCGCCGACGAATATAAGTTCACGGCCATCTTAGATATAATCAAGTCTAAGCTGATCCGCCGTGGATTGGATCTAAAGATATTGGGCGAAGAGAAGCGGGAAGATGCCGCCAATGCTACATTGCGGGTAACTATTAAACTGGTCGAAGGCATCTCGGGCGAGTACGCCAAAACTATTAATAAGCTGATCCGCGATAAATTCCCCAAAGTTAAATCCAGCATTCAGGGCGAAGAGCTGAGGGTCAGCAGTAAGAGCAAAGATGAACTACAGTCTGTGATGCAGTTGCTCAAAAGCGATCCCGAAGTAAAGCTCCCCCTCCAATTTGCTAACTATCGTTAACCTCGCTTTATTGTTAATCTAAAAGAGCCATGACTACTAAGACCCCCGTTAAACAACCCACAACTAACCAGCTCGCCGATACCCTCAGCGAGTTAGAGAAGCGTTATGGCAAAGGCGCCATTATGCGCCTGGGTGATGCCCAACATGTGGAGGTCGAGGCGGTTCCGACTGGCTCACTGACTTTAGACATGGCGTTGGGGGTGGGCGGAGTTCCAAAGGGTCGAGTGATCGAGATCTTTGGCCCAGAGTCCTCTGGTAAGACCACGTTGGCCCTACACATTATTGCGGAGGCTCAAAAGCGAGGTGAGGCAGCGGCCTTTATTGATGCGGAGCACGCATTAGATCCAGACTACGCCAAGCGGATTGGAGTTGATACTAAGAATCTCCTCATCTCTCAGCCGGATACTGGTGAGCAAGCTTTAGACATCGTCGAGGCATTAGTACAGTCCAACTCGGTCGGGGTGGTAGTGGTGGACTCAGTCGCCGCATTAGTCCCCCGTGCTGAATTGGAGGGCGAGATGGGCGATTCGCATATGGGCTTACAGGCGCGGTTGATGAGTCAGGCTATGAGAAAGATCACGGCATATGTTAGCCGCTCTCGAACCACGGTGGTCTTTATTAACCAGCTGCGGATGAAGATCGGTGTGATGTTTGGCAACCCCGAAACCACCACCGGTGGTAACGCTTTAAAGTATTACGCTTCGGTACGGTTAGACATCAGACGAGTAGAGGCGATCAAGGACGGTGAGGTCAATATTGGCAATAAGGTGCGGGTGAAGGTGGTAAAGAACAAAGTGGCTCCCCCGTTCCGTCAAGCCGAGTTCGATCTAATGTTTAACGAAGGTATCTCTCGTACTGGCGAGTTGGTTGACCTGGGTGTGCACCGCGGAGTGATCAATAAATCGGGGGCTTGGTACGAATACGAGGGCGAAAAGATTGCTCAGGGCCGGGAAGCTGCTAAGGAGTATTTAAAGAGCAACCCAAAGGTTGCAGACCGTATCGAAAAAGCGATTCGCGCAATCGGCTGATTTTAGCTCACCTGAACGATCGTACCGTTCTCTGCCCAGTCATACAACAGAGGGGCTTCTTTGATACCCACGCGGACACAACCGTGGGACATCTTTTTACCTAAGTGAGTAGCGTCCTCATAGATCCAACCATTTTCATAGTAACGGCTACCGATGTACTGGCCATCCATCCCTTTGTACTTAGCCGCGTTAGTGCGCCAAGATGGCAACATGTGGATACCGTAGCCTCGTTGGTTGTTATCGTCTGGGCCTGCTAACCCCATCCAGTTATTCATGTATAGTTTGTATTCGGATGAGTAAGCGCGTGGCGCCCGATTAGCAATGGTGAACGTTCCCTCAGGGGTGCCGTATCCAGACTTACCGGTAGATACCGGCATGCTCATTACTACTATATGATCTTCAACTGCCCAGAGTTGCTGTTTGTCTAAAGAAACGCGGATTCGCTTGCCGTCCTCGTCGGCATCCTGAATCGCAACAGTATCCCCTACTTGGATGAGATAACTAATAGCTTCTCCCTCCGCCCAATTGCCGTTGATCACCGGTCGAAAGTCTTCTTTAAATTTTGCTGACTCGCTGATCGCTACTACCGGGGTCTCAAAGGTTACTTTCTCGAAAGGTTCGATCACAGTCTCTTCGGTAGTTGATTTAATTAACGAACCGTTCTCCCACTCCGAGGTGGCAAACTGGCTGATTCGGCTGGATGTCCCCTCAAAATAAACGGCACCTAACCGAAGTTGATCGGTAGACCAGCTCTCTTGTCCAATATTTCTAATGGTTACCTTTAGCCAACCTGGGGCTCCCGGGGTTAATTTAAGGTCATCGCTCTGGCCGAGCAGTTGATAGGCGTATGGCTTGTCTACCTGCTCAGCTGGCGACAAGGCCAAGGCATCATATACAAATAACCCGGCTACCAAACTGAAGCCGAGCCACGTTACCCCAAGAGTTTTTAAGATCTTCATTTATTTTTATGTTTTGGTGTTTTTTTATTATATCAAAAAATCGGCTCCCAGTCAAGGGAAATCTATTGACTAAACCTGTAGACCGTGTTAGTCTATGATGAATTTGCGCATGAAGGTCTTTGAGATTTAGGGTTGAGATGAAGTTTTAGTATGAGGAGGTGGCCAAAGTGCCACAGAAGTTGCAGAAATACTACTGGGCTACTATTTACCAGTGGTATTCAGAACCTGGCATTAGCAATTGTGGCTGGCGCCACGCTAATCCGATGCGAATTTTGGCCGCTTCACCAAGGGCGGCAAAGTTGGTAGTTGCCAGTCAGCTTCATTGGGTAGTGGTTGACCCAGAAGCTGACGGTGGTGCCTATCTCATCCGGGCTAAGGGGAAAACTCATCTGTGTTTTGCCAAGAACCCCGGGTTGGCCAAGGAGCGTGTGGCTGAGGTAGCTGGTGTTAATAAAACAGCTTGGTCGACTGCTCGGGTGGTGACAAAAGAAGACCCAGACCAATCCCGTCCCTCCCCGTCACCAGTTCTTCGTCTGTCTGCCCGTCCCTACTACGATGGTTACACCATAAAGGGCGGTGACAGCGAAGCTGAGGCGGTCGGTGAGTGCCCGCATTGCGGCTTCCAAGATCACCATCGCCGGAACAGCCACGCTCCTTGCATTAACTGTGGTCGCAGGCCACCGACTGATGAGCAGGTATTGGAGACTGCTTATCGCCAACAACACTGTGCCGACCTCGCGAGCTAACCACCAAAACCGCCCCAGTTAGGGTTCTATCCCCTGATTGTTGGGCGGTTATTTTTATATTTACGAAAGATACGACATAAACGCAGACGACCCACCCCAATTAACCCAGGTCCAGCTAACCAAGAAGACCAGTATCAAGATCAGTAGTAGCCACAATAACCAATGTGGCGCCTCGTCTCGTTCTTCGGGGATTAGAATAATAAACGACCGCTTGTGCTCACGCATTAGCGATTTTAATTTATCCAACTTTGATGTTGTAGTCTTATTAGCCACAGTCTACCTCGCTCCCATTATAACGCACGAGTAATGGCCAGTTGGCCTATCATCAGGCGGGTAGGATAATTAGAACAAATTCGCCCTTGGGTTTTTGTTTATTAAACTTATCAGTTAACTCCTCTACGCTCCCCTCTTTGATCTCCTCGAACTTTTTGGTTAGCTCTCTTGCGATCACTACTTGGCGATTGCCCAGATATTGCTCGATATCTTTAAGGGTTTTGCTAACTCGCATTGGAGATTCGTAGATCACCACTGGGATGTCTAACCCAGCCATCTCTGAGAATAATGTCTGTCGCCCTTGTTTTTTAGGCAGAAAACCTAAGAAGTAGAATGCGTCCGCATTAACTCCGGCAGCCGATAGCGCTGCAGTCACGGCTGACGCTCCGGGGATCGGCACTATCGTTATCCCCGCCTCGATCGCCTCGCGCACTAACTTGCCACCCGGGTCCTGAACTCCGGGCGTGCCGGCATCGGTTACTAACGCGATATCTTCACCTTGTTTTAATCGCTTTAGCACCTCGGCGCTGGAACTGTGTTGGTGGTAAGTAATTACCGGTGTTTTGATCTCATACTTATTCAGCAGGGTCCTGGTCACCCGGGAATCCTCGCAAGCCACAGCCGCAACTTCCTTAAGTATCCGAATCGCTCGCAAGGTAATGTCCTCCAGGTTCCCGATCGGGGTAGCTACTATATATAGAGTTCCCATTAGAGTGTCTTAATCTTATCGTATAGTTTTAACCATTCGGCAATTGTAAGAGTTTGGGCGCGACGAGTGCTTTGAATATCGCAATCCGAGAGAAGCTGTTTAGCGGCCGATAAAGACAGGTGCAATCCATTAGCCAGTGAGTTGTGTAACTGTTTTCTTCTTTCGCCGAAGCCAGCTTTGACCACTCGAAAAAATGCGGCATCATCACCGATCTCATATGGATTTACTTTGTAAGGTGTGATCTGCAGGATCGCTGAATCAACCTTGGGTGCAGGCCAGAACGAGAACCGAGGCACGGTGGCTATGATCTCTGGTTGGCCGTAAAGCTGCACGGCTACCGATAATAGATTGGCCTCAGGCGGAGTGGCGATGATCCTCTCCGCTACTTCACGCTGTACCATCACTGCCATCATAGT
>JBAZHL010000024.1:8688-9562 GCA_041652335.1 Patescibacteria group bacterium
TATGGCAGATTGGCTACCAACTTGTAGCTTTTCCCAAAATTCTGCCGAAAGAAGATGGGCTCCAGGGTTAGTGCGTTGGCTTCGACAATTTTGACGTTGTGAATATCCCGATTGATCTCGCGAAAGATCTTTATCATCTGGTAGTCCTTCTCCACCGCTACCACTTGTTTCACCTTTGGCGCTAAAGCGCGGGTTAATGTACCTAAGCCGGGTCCGATCTCTAACACGCTATCGGTTGGCTTAAGATTGGCGGCGTGAACGATCTCTTTCAGAGCGTTTTTATCGATCAAAAAATGTTGCCCTAATTTCTTTTGGGCAAATACTTGGTATTCCCGCAGGATCCGGCGGATCAGATCAGTATCAGTGAGATCAATCATTAAATTACGTAATAGCGAACATTGACGCGGCCAGCACCCAGGGGGGCTAATTTAAGAAAAGCGGGCTTATTAAGATCTAAGTTAACGCCAGTTTCGGCAGTGGGGCCATAATCATTTATCTCTACATCAACATATTTACCGGTGGCGTCGGCCATCACTCTTAGGTGAGTACCTTTGGGAAACTGAGTGCTGGCGGCGGTAAGGCCGTTGCCAAATCGATACCAAGTGGCAGTTCCGCTATAAGTGGGAGATTTTGGCTCTACTTTAACTATTCGGGGGGCAGCTGCTACGGTGATCGGTTTGACTTCTGGTGTCCGACTTTTGGCCAAGCCAATAGCTATAGCTTGGCTAACTTTGGTGGGCTTAACCCGTATAGCAATATTTAGATTAGGAGTGATCCTGGTCGAACGATCAGGTAGCACACCTATAACTTGGTTAGTATCCGGGTATAGCGAGTCGGTTAGTTCCCCTACTGTTTGGTAGGCGGTGGTCTGGGT
>JBAZHL010000025.1:0-8683 GCA_041652335.1 Patescibacteria group bacterium
CGGGGCACGAGGCGTTCTCGGCAATTCGGGCTCAGGGGACTAAGGTAACCGATGTGGTGGTGTTGGTGGTAGCGGCGGATGATGGAGTAAAACCTCAAACGATTGAGGCGATCGATTTAGCTAAGGCTGCCAATGTGCCAATGATCGTGGCGGTAACCAAGATCGATAAGCCGGGCGCTAACATCGAGAAGGTTAAACAAGAGCTTAATGTCCATCAAATTCTAACTGAATCCTGGGGCGGCAAGGTGCCACTGGCTGGCGTCTCATCCAAAACTGGTGAAGGGGTGGACGACCTGTTAGAGCTGATCGCCCTGACCTCGGAAGTGAGTGAATTAACCGCTAACTACACCGGGAGGGCGCGCGGGATAATTATCGAAGCTCGGCGCGATCCCAAGATGGGGCAGATCGCCACTATTATTGTTAAGGCGGGAAAGTTTTCGATTGGTGATCACTTTGTAGCCGGCGGTACGTATGGCAAGGTTAAGGCGATGTTCGATTACACCGGTAAACGAATTAAGGATGGTTTTCCATCTCAGCCGGTTAGTGTAGTGGGATTTGTGGGCGAACCACAGATCGGAGCAGAACTGATCGAAATTGATAACGAGAAAGAGGCTCGCAACAAGGCGGCCGATAGCGCGGTGGCCTCGGCGCGACGGATCACGGTAACCAAGAGTGATTTGGATGTATTAGCCAGTCAGATCCGCGCACAGCAAGTGCAGAATTTAAATATTGTATTAAAAGCGGACGTTCAGGGCTCGTTGCAAGCGATTCGCGATCAATTAACCAAGATCCGAACTGATCGGGGCGGCAGCATCCAGATAGTGAGCGACGGCGTGGGTAATATCGCCGAATCGGATATCTTGGCTGCTCAAGGTGGTAATGCCTTTGTGGTGGGATTTAAAGTCCGGATCTTACCCGGCGCTACTAAAATGGCCGAAAAAGATGGAGTTAAGCTGTTAACCTACGACATCATCTACGAGCTAACTGCCGATCTTAAGAATTTGTTATTGGAATCAACTGGTCTCCAGAAAAAAGAAACGATCGAAGGCGAAGGTAAGGTCCTAAAAGTATTTTTCTCTACCGCCAAAAGCAAGATCGTGGGTTGCAAGGTAACTAAAGGGCTGGCTCGCAAAGGTCAATTGTTGCGGATATATCGCGACGATGAAGTTATTGGTGAGGGACCGATCGAGAAAGTGCAGTTGGTGGCCCAAGAAGTAGACGAGGCCAAAGCTGGCGCCGATTATGGTTTTTCTGTTAATTTGAATGCCAAGATCAAAGAAGGGGATCGGGTGGAATTTGTTAAGGTGGAGTACATCAAAGCTAAGATCATTTAGATGGGTCACCGGATCGCGCGGATTCAGAGCGAGTTGGAGCGAATCTTGGGAGATTTCTTCCTAAAGGAGGGGAGAGGTTTTGGTATTGGGATGGTGTCGGTTAATGGTATATTGGTTAGTTCGGATCTATCGCAGGCGAAGGTGTTGGTCAGTTTTATTGGGGAGCAGTATCCAGAAGCGGCCTTTAAAAGATTAATCAAGTGCAGCCGTGATATTCAGACCTTTGTTTTTCGCCGGTTACAGATTAGAAAGGTGCCAAAACTGGTATTTGAACTTGATCGTGACCCAGCTGGGGCTTATCGCATGGATCAACTTTTAGATGATATCGACCGACCTAAAAATAAAGATTCAAACGTTTAGAGAGCAGGCACAAGCTGCGACTAAAATTTTAATAGTTACGCATTTTAAACCAGACGGTGATGCTATCGGGTCGGTTTTGGCTTTGCGGATATTGTTAAAGGAATTGGGCAAGGAGGCGGAAGTGGCGACAATGGACACGCCACCGGAAGCTTTCTCATTTTTACCGTATTTTTTAAAGATCAAAGAGGATTATCGGCCAGAGCATTTCGATATGGTGGTGATGGCGGATTGTGGCGGTTGGAGCCGCACGGGTTGGTTTGAGGATGACGAGCTGCGGATCGATTGGCCCAAGTATTTGGTGGTCCTCGATCATCATCATGCTCAGAGCTATAGTCCGGGGTTGGTGATCGCGGACGAGAATCTATCATCAACTGCACAGTTGGTCTATTACGTGTTTCGCGAGTGGGGGATAGAGATCAATTCTGATGCCGCTAACTGTCTGATGACCGGCCTCTCTACCGACACCGGCAGTTTTAAGCACATTAGTACCACGCCGGAAGTGTTTAGAGTGGCAGCGGATCTGATGGAGGCCGGGGCGAATATTAACAAGATCACCCAGCACATCTATTTGGGCAAAAGCGTATCAAGTTTAAAACTGTGGGGGCGGACGTTGGATAAAATTCAGCAGGATCGGGCATTAGGGATAGTGGTGTCAGTTATTACTCGTGAGGATCTGGAAGAGTGTGGTGCCACCTTGGCCGATCTGGAAGGGGTGATCGATCTAATGAATACCGTGCCAGACACTAAGGCAACGTTTTTGTTGTCCGAGCGAGGCGACACCTTAAAGGGGAGTGTGAGGACTAACGATCCCGATGTGGATGTCAGCAAATTAGCCGCCATCTTCGGCGGTGGGGGGCACATCAAGGCCGCCGGCTTTAATGTCTCCCTCGACGAATAGGCCTATAGGAGAAAACCGGCCTCCAGAGCGGAAAATCATTGACAACGGTCAGTTTTAGCAGTATAATACAACAACATAAACAGTCAACGGTTGTCAAGGGACGAAGGGTTGTGGACTTTGACAAAATAGGGAGGTGCTAGAGCGACGTAGTCGCCGGACTTTCAACCCAAACCCGCCGGAGGCGGGCAGTAAAGCAATGGTTATAGGTCTTAGGCTAATTGCCCTGTTGTCGCGGGAAGAGATGGAAAAACGTCTGCGCGAAAGCGAAGTCGGTTGCGACGATTACGTCGTTGAGAAGCTTTTCCCTGCCCTCTTGCGCCATGCGGGTGAGGAGCTGTATGCCAATGGTGTTGCAATGATGCTGTTGTTGGCAATCAACGACTCCTTCTCGGATGCTTTCATGATCAGAGACATGGTCCTGGATAGCTACTCCTCGGGACTGATTTCGGCCATGGTGCCGGAAGAGCGTGTCGCCGAGGTGACGGAGATTATTGACCAGTGTCGGAAATCCGTCTCTGGTTGAGCGATTATCAGCGGGATTGAAAACACTGACGTAAGTCAGTGGCATCGAATAGTGCCACCGGGGGTGGTGCAGTGTCGTTACTAATCTTTATCTTCCCGGCAATCATGCTTTTCTTCTCCATAGGCGCCATAGTCCGGGCGCGCACGTGGGGAAGCAAAGCTGGTGATCCGGTTTACCAGTCCAAAGCGAAGCAGTGGCTGTCGTTAGGCAGCGTCGAACTGATCGTGGGGTTGGTGGCAATTACGGAGTTCACTATTCTCTACATCAACGGCAGGATATAATCTCGGCGGAGATACATAAAAACAACCGGGAAACAACCGGGTGTGCATCGGAATGCGGGGAGGGCCCCGCAGGGAAATAATTCGGTGAGAGCTTCTGAAGGAATCGGGTTTTCCCTGATTGCTATGTCGGTGGTGCTCATCTGCCTGACCCTGAATGATGCGTCGCTAAACGCGACGATGGCTATCCTGCTCCCCATGGTAGTGGGAGCAGCTTTCTACGTGCATGGTCGATAAAGTACTGAAATGCAAATGAGGTAATTCGAATGAAAAAGGTTGCAACGAATGTCCTGCTCCAGGCTTTGTTTAGCCTGGATTACAGCCTGATCGGCATAGGGATTGCGGCTCTCTTAGCTGCGGTTATCTATGGGCCGATAGTTGGCTGGAGTGGTTGGCAGATAGCAGGGGGGATAACTATAGCTGTCGTCTGTATGACGCTGGGAGTTATCGTCGTCCGAGCCAAGCAGAACAACCCCTGCTAACGATCGGCATGTATTGCGACTTGTCGGAGTACACGCAAAACCTTGCGACTCAAAGAGCCGGACTGTCAGAGAGTGACGAACCGCCGGGAGGGCGGTTGCATCAATGGAGGTACATTTCTCTTGGCCGTGTGCAGCGATTGGTTTGGTTTGTGGGGTGTTGATCCACTGTCTTATCGACGGCTATCGCACACGGAGAGAATTTGATTGGACGATATTGGGCTCAATTATCGTCCTGGGACTGGTACTTGCATGGCTGGTACTTGCATGGCTTGTTTTCCAGCAGCGCCCAGTTTAGCATCGAGACCGGTATTCAAAGTTGTGTCTATCACAGACACCGCCAAGAATAGCCGGTCTTTTTTACCCGAAAATATAATTGAAATTGGCCTCCAGAGCAGTAAAGTCGTTGACGTAGAGCCAACAAGCGTGGCACAATAAAGCCTACTGTTGATCTGGTTGTCAGGGTAGTTTTACGGGTTAACTCTTTGACAATATGTGTGGTGTTGCGAGGGAGATGATGCTTTCTGGTCCAACCCGAATTCTTCGTAGGAGTGTTTAATCTATGTTTAATAGAAGAACGCTGGAGACCGGAAGGCCCAGAGGGTTCTCAAAGTCTGCCAGATATTTTCTGGTGGGTGACGACTGCCTGTGCTGCGAAATTAACAGCATGGGTGGGGCATTGGCCAAACCAGGCCGCGACTACAGGATGGGGGACGGGTATGTCTATACGGATAAGCCGCATCCTCTGTCTGTCTATCTGATTAGCAATGGTGTACGGCAGTTGCTGGGGGAGGTCAAACCTGGCGATATGCTGCGTGATCCGCGCATTAAATTTGGCAGCAAAGAGATCGAAGTGTCTCTATTGGGCGCCAATGTGATTGATCTGCCGCTCGATACACCTCTGTGGCGGATGGAAGAAGAGGCAAATAAGGTCACGCGCGCGATGGTAGTGGCTCGGCGAAAGAAGAGAGCTGATGCCAAGAAGGCGCGAGCCGAATAGAACAGCAGCAAGTAAATCTCACTCGGCGGAGTTGTACGCAAAACACTGGCAGGGAAACCGCCGGTGGACATTTTGCAAACTGTGCTGTGAGGTAGAGTCACATGGCAACCATTCAATGGTTCGGGATACTTCTCTTCGCGCTGGTGAGTGCGACGTTGTTGATGGCAATCATCGCCCTTCTTTTCGATGGGCCGCGCGACAGCAAGCTGGTCAACTGGATCACGGGGTGCCTCTGGGTCGTAACTACTATTATGTCAATGGCCGGGAGGCTGCTGACGGGCAAACCCGAGGGGTGGTCGTTACCGTCACTTCTTCCGATTGTCGGCGCGGGTTTCCTGGCCATCGTTTTCATTGTGAGAGCGGCCAGGTATGCGCCCAACAGGTAGGGGGACTCGGCGGAGTTGTACGCAAAACCTTGCGACTCAAAGAGCTGGACTGTTAGAGAGTGACAAACCGCCGGGAGGGCGGTATCAGATGGAAATGTCCAAGTCTATCTGGTTGTTTTGTATGGTGTTTTGCCTTGGCTTTGCCGCCGGTACGGTAGCACGGCATCTTACCGGGGTCCCTCGAAGCCAAGAAAAGTTTGGTTGGCTCGATTGGACGATATTTGGTTCAAGCATCGTCCTGGTGGCGTGGGTTATATGGTTAGCCTATCAATAGCCAGTAGCCAACAGCTTAATCTTTTCCAAGGCCGACACATTCAAAATCGTTCCGGTATATCGAAACGACAGCGAGTGTGCGCGGTCTTTTTTTACCCTCTCCGTCATCCCAGACCGGATTGTCGTAAGACAAATCAGGATCCGGGATCTTTTTCGACTCTAAGATTCCTGCCTTCTCAGGAATGACTATGGGTGTTCTTATTAGTCGTACTGTTCGAGGGCGGCTTCGGCCGCAGCCATCTCGGCGGCCTGTTTGGAGGGGCCACTGCCACGGGCTATTTCTTTGTCACCCAAACAAACAGCTACCTCAAATATCTTGCTATGATCGGGACCAGATTCAGCTACTACTTTATAGACGGGAGTAATCCCGTCTTTGTCTTGAGCCACTTCCTGAAACTGACTCTTGGCGTCCAGGTAGGCCTGATTGGCCATAATTACATCCAACTTTGGCAAAAGATATTTATCTAAAAATTCTTTGGCCGGCTTAATGCCACCATCCAGAAAGATAGCGCCTACCAATGCCTCGACCACGTTGGCCAAGATGGTGGTTTGGTTGCTAACGCTTTTGGCCTCACCTTTGCTGAGCTTTAAGTATTGGTAAAGTTTTAGCTCATCAGAGATCTGTTTTAAGGTTTCTTTTTTGACCAACGCGGAACGTAGGGCGGTTAGTTCGCCTTCTGGCTTTTCGGTGAATTTATTGTATAGGTATTCGGTAACTACTAACTCTAATACGGCGTCGCCCAAAAACTCTAATCGCTCATTGTGGCCAGGCTTAAAATCGTTTTCGTTTAAGTATGACCGATGAACAAAAGCCTGCTCAAGCAGGATCGGTTTCTTAAATTTGATATCCAATTGTTTTTCGAGAGTTGAAAGGGGAGTCATTACTTCTTTTTTTTGGTGGCAGCTTTTGCCTGCCCGCGGACGCGCCCGTCCGCTGCTGGGGATGATGCGGCCAGGGGTTTAGTGGTCTTTTTAGTTGGTTTAACTGATACAACTTTTTCTTCTCCGGGAGCCGGTTTTGCCTGGTCGCCCTCCTCTGGTTGATACTTGGCCGAGTTGCGATAGACCGTACCTAACACACCGTTAACAAATTTTGACGTATTCTCGCCACCGAAGGCTTTACCCAGCTCGACCGCTTCGTTGATCACGGCTTTTGGGGGTACCTCCTCGTCAAATAATAACTCGAACATGGCCAGGCGAAGGATGGAGAGATCAACCTGAGCAATTTGAGAAAGTGGCCATTCGGGGGCAGCGATAGCAATAATTTTATCAATCTCTTCTAAATGGCCAACGATACCATTGGCGATCTTGCGCATAAAATCTTGATTGTTGTCCTCAAAATCGTGTTGAGCGATATTGCGTTCAACAATAGACGAAAGATCAACTCCGCCGCGGTTCGCAAGCTCGTATAAGCTCTGCATTAGGATGATCCGCGCAAAGTGCCGGTTAGAAGCCATAGCTATAAAATTAAGCTGACTTACTTCTTGTCGCTACCCTGCTTGGCTGACCCTTTTGGGGCTGGCTTGGCCTGCCCGCGGTCGCGGGACGCGGCCAGGGTTGAGCTCTGTTTCGGCGTACTCTTTTTAGGAGCAGCCTTTTTCTTCGCCTCCGTCTTAGCCTTTCTGGCGGCTACGGCCTGATCCCGCTTGAGACGAGCGGTGATCCGCTTATCCGTCTTAGTGGTCAGGATCTTTTTATTGCCGTAAAAACCGCAGTGCGGGCAGGCAATATGGGTTGGCTTGGGCTGCTGGCAATTGGTGCAAAGCACCAAGCCTAACAGCTTAACGGCCGAGTGAGCTCTCCGGGTGCGACCCCGAACTCTACTGATTTTTTTCTTAGGTAGTGCTGCCATACTTATAGAGTATAGGGGATTTTGGGTGATTAGAGCAAGTTTTTGCCATTTTCAGGGGTAGATAGATCCAGTGTTGACACTGGGCACCCCTTTAGGGTAACCTTTATTCTGTACACAGATTAACCCTAAGGTGCGAAAAAGTTGCTTGTAATCAGATTATCCCGCAAAGGTCGTCGCAATCATCCGATGTATCGGCTATTAGTCGCTGAGAACAGCAAGCCGACCGACGGCAGTTTTGTCGAGATTGTGGGTCACTATAACCCGACTGCCAAAGACCAACCACTTACTGTTAATAAAGAGAGGGTACAGTACTGGATATCTAAAGGCGCCCAACCGACTAATTCGGTAAGTAAATTACTTAATCGGACGGGTTTTGATCTATTGGTAGAGGAAAAACATCGTAAGCCGAAGCACGAACCCAAAGTAGAGGAAGCTGCCCCGGTGGCGGTTCCTGCTCCTGCGGTAGAGGCCCCAGTTAGCACCACTGAGGAGGCGCCGGCTGTCGTTGCCGAAGAAGCCCCAGTAGCGGAAGAGGTCCCAGCCATGGAGGAAAAGTCGACCGAGCCAGAAGCCTCGACCCCCGCCTCCGATGAATCGGAAAAGGGCTCAGAAGCTTAATTTAGGTACTGAAATTTATCAGTTATATAAAGTTTAAGGTTTAGGGAGGAGCAGATTATGGCTGACAACGACAAGGCATTCGTAGAGTACGTAGTTAAGGCTATTGTCGAGAATCCTGACAAGGTTAAGGTTGAGCGGAAGGTTGACGAGATGGGCGTATTGTTGGAGCTGACCGTTGATCCTTCGGATATGGGTAAGATCATCGGTAAGGAAGGTCGTACCGCTAAAGCCATTCGCACGCTGTTGCGGGTTTTGGGTGCCCAGCTTAATGCTCGGGTCAACTTGAAGATCATTGAACCAGAAGGTGGCTTGGGTCGCGCCAGCATGGCTAACGTTGCGTCAGATGATGATGACAACACGCCCAAGACTACCACTAAGGACGATCTCAAAGATCTCAGCGACGAAGAGTAGTTCTTGGCTACTTTTCTAGAAAAGTAGCACAAAAGTCCCAGCCAGTCGCTTTCACTATTCATCTAACAAAACCGCTTTTCCGCCTCTCGCTGAACTCCCCCGACAAGTCGGGGTCAGACAACAGCTTCGGCAGTAGCGGTTTTGTTGATTCAGTACGCTCAAGCTCCAATGGCTGGCAAATAATATACAATAAAACTATGAAACTGACGTTTATCACAATCTTCCCGGGGCTGATCGAGGACTTTTTTAAAGAAGGGCTTTTATCAAAAGC
>JBAZHL010000026.1:0-8145 GCA_041652335.1 Patescibacteria group bacterium
GGACTCTGGCCAACGGCCGGCCTTTACCGAGCTTCTACTGAGAATCCGAGAAGGCGATTTCAACGGTATTATGACCTGGGCCCCAGACCGTTTAAGTAGAAACGCCGGAGACCTCGGCTCCCTTGTCGACCTTATGGACCAAGGGCTTCTACATGAAATCAGAACTCATGGTCAGATATTCAGAAACTCCCCTAACGAGAAGTTCCTCTTAATGATTCTCTGTAGCCAAGCCAAGTTGGAGAATGACAACAAAGGCGTAAATGTTAAGCGAGGCATGCGAACCAAATGTGAAATGGGCTGGCGACCGGGAGTCGCCCCCATAGGATATCTCAACAACTACGCAGATAACACTATTACGGTAGACCCGGAAAGAGCTCCCATCATCAAAGAAATATTCAATAAGGTGGCCAAGCAGGGAGATTCAGGCCGCGACATTTTCAACTGGATCAACAATGAGACCTCCTTCATTACTAGAGGGGGTAAGAAAATGCCCTTGAGCACAATTTTTCTGATTCTCAAAAATAGCTTCTACTACGGAGAGTACACATACGGCGAGGGAACCTACCACGGCAAACATGAACCACTTATCACAAAAGAGCTATTTGATGAGGTGCAAGTCAGAATTTCCAAACCCGCCCATGGCCGTCATGGCGAGAAGTGCTTCGCCTTCGCCAGAATGATGACCTGTGGCCAATGCGGAGCCGGAATTACTGCCGAAGAAAAATTCAAGCGATTAAAGAATGGCGATATGATACGCCATATTTACTACCACTGTACCGACGGCAAAAGACTCGGCTGTAAACAACCCTATGTTAGGGAGGCAGATCTCATCGAACAATTTGTAGAAATAGTAGACAAGCTAACCTTAGACAGGATAGGGATGAAGGATAGGTTACAAGAAGAAATAGACCGCTACAACAAGTTTACGCAAGGCGTGTTGGGGATGGACCCTTCCACTCAGAAGATGCCTCGAGTAGATCTAAAAATGTACGCCAAGTACATCCTGCGAGAAGGTCGCAACGAAGAAAAACGAGAGATACTAGCAAACATTCAAAGCCAAGTGCTACTTAATAAAGGGAAACTCACATTACAAGACAACAAGACAACTATTGCGTAGAAGACATCTGCTCTATTAACAAATCGAAAGATTTGGCTCCGACCATCCACGCCCCTGCGTTAAAAAGTAACGGCGATACACTCTCACCCCGACACGCACCTATAATGGCTGACTTAACTGTCTCCACATCCCCTTCTTGCGGAGTAATAATGTCCAGCTTGGTTGCCACCTGTTTGACCCATGTATCAATGGGCTGACAATATTTAAATTCATCTACCTCTAGCTTGTCTTCCAGACCAAAGACCAGAACTGCATCTCTCAAATAGAACGATGCTAATTTGTCCCCGATAGCATAAATCGTATTCAGCTCATTAAAGACATCTTCAATCCCTCCTTCCTTGATTCGTTCAACGGTATATTTAACGATATTGTAGCCGTAGGAAATCGGGAGATTGAAGATGAAATCAAGAACTTCGCAAACCATTTTGCGATCTTTGTGGTTATTCACGCCATTGGATTGCAGATGATTATCGAGCATCTGCTTATCATAGGTAGAATCTAAGTTAGCTTCTTTTAGTGTCTTAAGAGTCGCCCACATAAATCGCTCCGATAACTCATCTCTTCGACCCCGATAGAACACCTTGGAAAACAGAAAATCTAAGGCCTCCCGCCAATCGTTGTAGGCAGTATCCTTATTACTGATTTGCTCCCCCAAAAATCGCTTCACATACAACTGACCATACTGCTCGACAGATTGAACTTCGTTCATACGGCAGCCTCTTTAATGACTTGGATAATTTTATCTGCCAAAGGAGACCACTGATCGATTGGAAAATGCGGAAAGACCGAAATGTCCTCTTCTTTCAACGCAAGACCCACAGCCTTTAGTTGTTGGTAATACTTATCCCTAAACTCAATCGCCGAATTGGGTTCATTTAACCAGCCGAAGTTGAAGGCCAGTTTGCCATCGGTATAGAGCGTGAAGATAGTTCTCTGGGAGATGGAATTATAGAATGGGCCGACCGAGCCCCTCACTGTACCAGTGCCAAACCGCATCCCATCAGCGGAAGCCTTGCATGATTCATACAGCTTGATAAATGCCGGGTAGGCCTTACTATCTATAGTAGCTTTTGCGTTGGACAGATATTCTTCTTCGGACCACTGTCGCCGAGACCCATTACTTTTCTGGATGGTAGCATCTTTTTTAACCTCAGTCCCATATATTTTGGGGATGATGATTTCAAAATCTTCGTGCTTGTAGTAATCCAGCTCAACAATATAAATATCAAATTGGCTGTTTTGATTAACATAGAGCACTAGATCCTTCAGCCGATCATCCAATGAGTCCATCAGGACGACAAAGTGCATTACTCCATCAGCTAGGTTAGTTTTTACCCGCTCCATTAGCGTGACAATCTCTTCTGGGGTTAAGCCGAAGAATGCTTCAATCTTTTCGCCCAAGGTCATTCCGAATACCTTCTGAACACTTTGGTTCAGAGTAGCGGTAAAAGCATCAAAGTCATTGGAGTGCCGCCAAAGAGCCGCTCCATAATCCAAAGCCTGAGCTACAACCGTTCGTTTGTCTGGATTCTTATAGAGTTTGGTTTCAACAATATAAATCTCGCCATCCTTATCTATACCGATGGCGTCAATCGGACCACTATGAGTTGAGAATTCACGGGCAAGGATCAGTAGCCTGATATCTTCTTTGATATCGTAAAGCGGAATCACCTCCGGATTATCCAAAGTATATTGCTGGAGATAATCCTCTTGTTCGATTTTAGATTGCTCAACTTTCTGAGCATTCTTCCCTGATTTGGAAACAATTATAGCCATAGGGTTGTCCTTTCCGGTGAGTCGCCCTGGCCTCTAATTGATTAATCAAAAGAGGGCAGACCTCACACCTAGTCAACCCATGACTTCTACTCCGAAGAATAGTCATCACGGTAAGTAGAGCATCTGCCCACCTCTAACCGTGATGACGGAGAAAAAAGTACTACAATTCGGAGTTGTAAATATACGAAAAAGCCATGGGTTGACGCCACCATCATAGCATAAAAACAACCCCTGCGAAGGGGTCATTTTATTGGGATACTTTGAATTTTTGGGCTCCCAGACCGAAGTAGGCGCTTTAGGGCACCTCGGTCACTTTACTCGTTTTTATTTGGCTCCCGGGGTCGGACTCGAACCGACAACCTTTGCGTTAACAGCGCATTGCTCTGCCATTGAGCTACCCGGGAACGACAAATTACTTACCGATCTTATTCTACTTTAAATAGTCTTTCAAGCGTTTGCTGTCTTTGGATTTGCGAAGCTTGGCCAGAGCCTTGGCCTCGATCTGACGGATACGTTCGCGGGTTACCCCAAACTCCTGTCCCACTTCTTCCAAGGTGTGAGCCCACTCGCCATCTAAGCCAAAACGTAATTTGAGGATCTTTTGTTCACGGGGGGTCAGCAGATCCAACACCGTGCCAACATCCCCGCGCAAGAGCTCATACGCCGACTGCTCTTCTGGCGTCAGGCTATCTTCATCTTTAATAAAGTCACCCAACAGACTATCATCTTCATCCCCTACAGACTTTTCAAGAGATACCGTTTCTTGAGAGATCTTTAAGATATGGTTAACCTTCTCGACTTCCAGGCCCATTTCATTAGCGATCTCTTCGGGTGAAGGATCACGACCCAACTCTTGTACCAACTGCCGTTGGGTTCTGGCTAATCGATTCATCGTTTCCACCATATGCACTGGAATACGAATGGTTCTGGCTTGATCCGCGATAGCGCGGGTAATGGCCTGCCGAATCCACCAAGTAGCATAAGTCGAAAATTTGAATCCACGAGTGTAATCAAATTTTTCTACCGCCTTCATCAGACCAATGTTCCCCTCTTGGATCAGATCCAATAGAGATAACCCGCGGCCAATATATTTTTTAGCAATAGAAACTACCAACCGCAAGTTAGCTTCGGCCAGCTGTTTTGAGGCCACCTTGTCGCCAGCGGCTACCCGTTTGGCTAAAGCCACCTCTTCGTGTTTCTTTAATAGCGCGATCTTCCCGATCTCTTTGAGGTACATCCGAACAGAATCTTCGCCAACGGTCTCCTCCACATCATCGTCACTCATCCGTTCACGGGTTGCTCTGGCTCCCTTCTTGGGCTTCTTGGCTGCTGGCGCTGCATCGCTATTACCCATCGCACCAGTCTGCCAGATCAGGTCATCTCGCATATCCACCACTTCGATCCCCATATCAAAGAAGGCTTCGTAGAGTTTATCTAACATCTCCACGTCGGTTTCGACATGAGGCAAAGACTGAGCAATCTCCTGCTGAGTTACAAACCCCTGATCCTGGCCCTTAGCCACTAAATGCTCCACTTCGGGCGGGAAGGTGTGCTTCTTATACTTCTTTTTGATCTCGGCAATATCCTCGGCATCCAGATCTTCCAATACCGGCTCTTCAATCTCAGCCTCTGTTGACTCTTCAACTGTTACGATCTTTTTCAGGGATTTTTTCTTTGGCTTAGCCGCCTTCTTGGTTGGTTTTTTGGCTGCCTTTTTCTTGGGCTTAGCCATTTTTGTCTTTTTCAAAACCTTACGCTTTGCCTGCCCGCGGACGCGGGACGCGGCCAGGGGTTGCTTAACCACGCGTTTTTTGGAAACTTTCTTTTTAGTCAACTTTTTTACAATCCGCTTCTTAGCCTTGGCCGGTTTCTTTTTAACCGGCTTTTTAGGCTTAGCCTTTTTAGCAGGTTTCTTAACTACCTTCTTTTTAATAGGTTTCTTCTTGGCCACGTTATAAATGCTTAAACTGTTCTAATAAAGTAGAGAGTTTCTCCTGATCCCCGGCTTGCTCAGCTGCCGATACTTCGGCTTTGAGCCGAGCTAAGGTCTGCTTGACCTGCCGACGCTGGATCAGGTTGATATAAAAATTAAGTTCCCCGCGAATATCCGCCTCCGTCATCTGAGCGTACTGCTCCTCGATAACCATCAGTAGCTCCAATAGAGCCACCCGGTCATCGTAGGCTAAGCCCCCCAGCAGGTCGTCTAACGAAAATTCGCTCTTAGAATAACAATTTTGCAAGCTATCGTAAACTCTTTCCGACCACCCCCGCCATTTTACCTGGTCCAATCTCTCCTTAAAATCAGGGTAATAGTTAGAGCGATACAGCACGATTCCAAGCATCCGCTTACTTAACCAGTCTGGATCTTTATCTGGTACAACGATCTTTTCTTCTGATCTATCTGTCGATCTGGGGGCCTTTAGCCTTCCCATCGCCTCATACAAGCTATCGGTGCTGGTGGCCAACATGCCGGCCAGTTTTTTGATGTACTGATCCTTCTCCACTGGATCAACCAACAAACTGATAACCGAGAGCACCTCGGTCGCCACCTTCTTTTTGCCAGCTACGGTATCGACCCCAAACTTTTTGATAGAGTGGTCTAAATAGAAATCGATCACCGGGATAGCGCTTTCGACTATTTGCTTCCAAACCTCTACCCCTGCCTTAATGCAATCATCAGGATCTTTATACTCACCCAAGATCGCTACTTTAATATTCAGATCCTCTGCCGCCGATAGTGCTATTGCCCGCTTGGTCGCTTCCCCCCCAGCCGCATCGGCATCCAACGCCAACACTAACGCCTCACCGTAACGGCGAATTAGCTTTAGCTGATCAATGGTTAAAGCAGTGCCAGACGAAGCCACTACATTTTTGACCCCTGCCTGGTAAGAAGACAGCAGATCCATCTGCCCTTCTACTAACACGGCGTAGTTCTGTGACTGAATATCTTCTTTAGTGGCAGATAGCCCATACAAAATTCGCCCTTTGGCAAAGATGGCCGTCTCCGGTGAGTTTAAATATTTTGGCTGATCTTCGACGTTTAATACCCGACCCGTAAAACCAACCACCTTGCCACTGGTATTGGTAATCGGGAACATCAACCGATGATGAAACTTATCGCTATACCCGCGCGCCCTTTGGGTAGCCAACCCAGCCTTCTCGATATCTTCCAATTTATATCCCCGACGCTCCAAGAACCTAATCAGATAGTCCCAGCCCGATGGCGCGTAACCGATTCGAAAAGCCTTGGCCGTTTCCCGCGAGAGACCGCGAGTAACCAAATAGTTAAGCGCTTGGCGACCCTCGGTACTATCCATCATCGCCTTCTCGTAAAACTTGGCGGCTAACTCGTTAATATTAAATAGTGTATTTTTATTCCCCCACTCACCGCTGGATCTCGACTCCAACTGGATCCCAGCCTTATCCGCCAACTGCGACAAAGCTTCCGGAAACTCTAACCCTTCTTTCTCCATCAAAAACCGAAACACATCTCCGCCCTTGCCGCACCCAAAACAGTGCCAGATCTGCTTGTCTGGGCTAACCATAAATGACGCCGTCTTTTCGCTATGAAATGGGCAGTTGCCTTTAAAATTCCGTCCCGCTTTTTTTAGCGGCACATATTGGCCGATCAATTCGACCACATCTACCTTGGATTTTATGAGATCTAAATCCGTCATGCCATCACTCTATCCGCTAAATACGCCTCAAACGCTGGCAATAAATTGGGAATTAAATTGTAGTTTTGATACTCCTCTGGCCGGATCCACTCTAAGGCATCGTGATCCTCACTGAGAGTTACCTGATCCGAAGTGGCTTCACAAATAAAGAAAGTCCCAACGATCTGCCACTGTTCGCCTCTCACCATCGGTCGCCACTCATTAACAAAAAACGGTTTGCCCACCCTTACCCCCAAACCAGTTTCCTCACTAATCTCGCGCAGTAAGCTTTCGTCAAACCTTTGTCCTGGCTGCAATCTACCGCCCGGAACATCAAAACGAGCTACATTTGTTCCATCCTCGTACTTGGTCGATTCCCTTAAAATCAAAATCTTACCGCCAAAAACGATGAAAGCTTTTGTTGCTACAAAAATCCTTGGTTCCACGAAACCTCCTGGATTAGACCTTGGCAAAAAGGATCAAATGGTTATGCCCATACTTTTTGGCACACCCGGGACAATATGCGTAGTGGATGTAATATCCTTTTGCCTTTTGTCCTTTGCCGGTCAGATACTCGTCCATCTGCTTTATAAACTTCGGAATGGCATTGTATCCGCCGTCAAAAACCTTAGCGACAAAAGTTCCGGACATAGTCACATTGTTAGCCCCCGGGACTGCCCCGGTCGTTGAAAGATGAATCTCCGATCGAAAAGCCGTTGGGTCAGAGAACAATATCAAGACGCTTTCCTTATCGGCCGGCACCATTTTGGTATCCTCTACCATCTTCCACATCTTGGTAATCGCGCTACCGATCATCGACGGAAGGGGCATATGGAAAAATGTCGGTATGGTCTCTTTGATAAATGGCTTATTCTCCCAGTTGAATACCTTCTCGTCCCATCTTGCTGAGTCGAACTTTGGGCAACACACCTTATCACTCTGAGTTTGGTCATCCATATCTCTTATGTTAACTACTATAGATCTTGGCTATACGTTTAATTAAGTCGGAGCCTGCGATTGTAATATTTGCTCCACCCGACTCTTTAGCAATTCATATCGCCCTGGAGTATTCGCTTGAATAGCTGAATCCCTATTAAAAATATCTTGGCGGCTTCTTACCTCGTCCATAGTGATTACAGTACCATCGGGAAACTGGCCTCGAGTAAGGTCTACCTCCGCCCCATTGGGCAATCGATTCCAGTAATGGTTATGCTCTTGATCGTAGAGTATTTCGCCACCTAAATAATCCTGCACCACTAAAGAGGTGACAGCACACTGTCCTATCTCCGGTTTTTCTGGTGTCCATAAATGAACTGCTGGCGGGTAGCAGGTGTCCTTCCCCCAGGATGGTTTGATCGCCGCTTCGAGATCTATTAATTCCATAACCAACCGTGGCGGAGAGGGAGGGATTTACCCTTCTATATATATTTTACAAGTCGGGTATAAACTTCTCATCCCATCTCCTGTCCTAATTAACGGTTTGCCCAATCCCATCGATGGCGAGATTACCAAACCGTGGCGGAGAGGGAGGGATTCGAACCCTCGATACCCTTGCGAGTATACCCGCTTTCCAAGCGAGCGCACTAGGCCACTATG
>JBAZHL010000027.1:0-7881 GCA_041652335.1 Patescibacteria group bacterium
CGGCTTATCGATCTTGGTTACCGCCACGATCATTGGCACATTGGCAGCCTTAGCTAAATCGATCGCCTCAATCGTTTGAGGTTTTACTCCATCATCCGCCGCTACCACCAACACCACCACATCGGTCACTTTAGTCCCCTGAGCCCGAATTGCCGAGAACGCCTCGTGCCCCGGTGTGTCCAAAAAAGTGATCTTCTTGCCCTTGTACTCCACCTGGTATGAACCAATATGCTGAGTAATACCACCAGATTCTTTTTCGGCTACTTTGGTCTTTCTGATGTAGTCCAAGAGTGAAGTTTTACCGTGATCAACGTGCCCCATCACTGTTACGATCGGTGGCCGTTCTTTTACTTCGCCCTGCTCGTGTTCTTCTTCGGCCACTTGGTGATCAGCTTCGGCCACATCAGCAACAGCCGTAAAGCCAAAATCGTCAGCCACAATGGAGGCCGTATCAAAATCGATACTATCGTTGATCGTTGCCAACACCCCATTTTTTAGCAGATAGCGGATCACTTCCGTGACCGGCCTATCTAACAAGGTCGCCAACTCGCTCACCCGAACAACCGGTGGAATGGTAACACTTGGCTTAGATTTTTCTACTTGGTCTTCTTCCATTAGTTAACCGCCCATGAGTTACTCTAATCGTAACTGCTATGGGCTAAATTTAATAGTGAGTAAGTGGCTTTAGAGTTGGCTTAAGACTTCTATAATCTTGGTGGCCGACTTTTCGCCAATGCCAGGAATGGCCTTGATCTCGTCAACCGATTTGCCCTTTAGGTCAGCCACACTCTCGATTCCGGCCGCTTTTAGCTTGCGTGCTAAGGCATCACTCAAGCCTAAAGTAGTTACTTCCGCTCCAGCGCCCTTCTTAGATTTGGCTTTTGGTTTAGCAGGAGTAGCTCCTTCGGCTGGCGCTTGCATCGCCTTAAGGCTCAGACCAAACCGATGGCTCTCCGGCTCAATATCGATCACCTTTAACTCTAATGTTTGGCCAACCTTAACGATATCAGAGGGGTCAGCTACGTGATCAAACGATAGTTCGGAGATGTGGATCAAGCCGTCGATCTTATCGTCAACTTTAACAAATACGCCAAACGGCATGATCTGGGTTACCTCACCCTTAACTACCTGTCCCACTTGATAGTCTTTGATTAAATGCAACCACTTGTCCTCAGTCAGGCGCTTCATGGAGAGGGAGATCTTATCATTTTCGATCCCAATTACCTGAACCTGGATCTTGTCGCCTACCTTGGCAAACTTTCTCGGATCGTCCACTTTATCCCAACTGATCTCAGAGATATGGACCAAGCCCTCCAAGCTACCCAGGCTGACAAAGACGCCAAAGTCCACCACGCCGCTAACCTTACCGGTCAGCACTTCGCCCACCTGGATCTTGGCAGTGGCTTGATCAAATTCGGCTTGGTGAGCTGCTCGCTCAGAGAAGATCAATTTGTTCAGTGACTGATCAAACCCAATGATCTTAACTTCTAACAGTTGATTTTCGAATTTAGATAGTTTGCTTAGGATCTCGTCCTTATCATTACCGACCCGCGGGTAGTGCTCGGGAGTAAGCTGAGACACTGGCAAGAAGCCGCGAATACCTTCGGACTCCATGATCAAACCACCACGGTTGGCCTCCACCACCCGGGCTTTGACCGTAACGTTGTCGGCATACTGTTTTTCTAAAGCACTCCAACCTCGGTTGCGCAACGCCTCACGAACACTAAGGAGCACAAACCCCTCTTCATTCTCTGGTTCAACTACCGAAGCGGCGATCTTATCGCCCTTTTTGTAGTCCGGCATCGAGAGACCGGCCTCGGCCAACTCGCGACTGGAGATGATTCCCACAAACTTACCATGCTGGATATCTACCCAGACCCGGTTACCGGTAACGGCCATCACCTCTCCCTCGATCAGATCCCTCTCCTTGGGGACACCCAAGGTCTCGGCCTTCTCGAGTAGTTTTGCCATCTTACTTTGGTCTTTGGTCTGTTCTTTAACTTCTTTCGTCATAGATCTAAATCCTTCGCTTTCTCCCACCTCCGGTGGGCAGGCCCCAAATGCTCTCCAACTATAGGAGAATATCCCCTGAGGGTCAACCCTACTACCGCTGGCGACGACGCCGGAAGTAGTAAGACATCATCTTGCGACTTTCCTTCTCCGCTGCCTTTTTGGGCAGCACCTTTTTGTATATGTAGATAAGATAGATCGACCGGCCGATCACCCATAACACCAATAACGCCGGCCATAACCGCCAATTAACGTACATCAAGTTCTCAAATCGGAAAAACAGGTAGATCAGCCCCACTATTGATGTGGTGTAGCCTAAACTGATCCAGCCTTGCCAGAATTCGCGCAGATGACCAGACAGATCCTTGCGATGCAGAATAGTTCGGCCAAACCAGATACTACCCACCAATACAATGGCCAATAAAATTACTACCACCCAAAATCCTGGGAAGTCATACGCAACCGTTGGATCAAAATAATAGCTGATCTGAAATAGATGAAGTAAAGACATTATCTTCTACCTTTCTTACTTTTTTGGCTCAAACGACTACTAACCTTACCTTTAGGTTGCACTCTAACCTGTCGCTTCACAAACCCTGCCGAAGTCTTTTTCTTAGCTGCTACCCGTGATTCTCCCTTAGCCGCTAATTTAACTGATAGTTTGCGCTTAGTAAAGCTCGTAGCTGGCCTCCGGCTCTGAGAGCTGTTAGGCTCGGAGAGCTTGGCCACTACTTTGGTGATCGACTTTTTGATCTGCAGTTTAGCCGGATGAACGGGCGCCTTAGCCGGAGCTAACTTCCTTACGCGAATAGTGGCTTTTACCTCTTTCTCCGCCTCCACTTTGGGAGCGCTGCCATTACCCTTGACTACTACCGGAGGAGTCTCGGGAATTAGCTCATCTTCTTCTTTGGCCATCACTGTAAAGGAAACCACTCGATCACCTCTGTCTGATGATTTAAACCGCATTAGAGTAACGCCCTGGGTGATCCGTCCCAACATCGGCACGCCCTTTAGCGGCATCCGAATCACTTGGCCATTTTTAGAGGTAATGATCAGGTCGGCCTCTAAACTCCGAGGCACCAATCGACCGCCAATTACCCGACCAGTTTTATCGCTAACATTAAAGGTTTTAACGCCGATACCGCCACGATGTTGCAACGGATACTGAGTTAAGCTGGTACGTTTACCTAAACCTTTTTCGGAAATAGTTAACATACCGTAGTCGCCATCCTTGACCGCCACATCTGCAGCTACTACCTCGTCTTTGGGACGTAATCTGATCCCACGCACACCCCGCGTGCTACGACCCAACAGTCTCGCATCGACTTCGGCAAAATGAACAGCTTGGCCTTCGCGAGTTACAATTACGATCGAGTCACCTTTACGTGATTTACTGACCCACTTGAGTTCGTCGCCTTCATCTAATTTAATAGCGATCAAACCATTGGCGCGGATATTGGCGTATTTAGCCGCTTCGGTTTTTTTAATTACACCACGCGTAGTGATCATGAAAAAGTTATCGGCTGGCTCGTATTTCTGCATAGTCAAAATACTGGTAACGATCTCTTCTGGGCCTAACTGAATTACGTTGACCATCGCCGAGCCTTTAGCGATACGGGAGGCCTGCGGGATCTCGTAGACCCGTTGTCTGAATACCCGACCGCGGTTGGTAAAGAATAGGATATCGTCGTGATTTTTAGCCACCTGGATCCGCTCGATCTGGTCTTCATCCTTGGTGGTCATACCAATAATCCCCTTACCGCCGCGCTTCTGGGCTTTGTAGGCCGTCACGGGCTGGCGTTTGATGTAGCCACCCTTAGTAATAGTAATTACCACCTCTTCGTTCGGCACCAAGTCTTCTTCGCTAAACTGGCCTAAGGTCTTATTCATTACCTTGGTCCGTCGCTCGTCGCCATATTTGTCTTTTAACTCCAGCGATTCCGTTTTGATGATCTCCATAATTCGCTTGTCGGAGGCCAAAATATCTTTAAGCTCTTTGATCAATGTCTTCTTTTCTTTATACTCATCCTCAACTTTTTTGCGCTCCAAACCAGCTAAAGCCTGCAAGCGCATCTCCAAGATCGCTGTCGATTGGACATCAGACAGCTTAAACTTCTTCATCAAATTGGCGTGCGCTTCTTCCTTGGTAGCCGATTGCTTAATGGTTTTAATGACCGCATCCAAATTATCCAGAGCGATCTTTAATCCTTCTAAGATATGGGCGCGCTCCTGCGCCTTCGCTAAATCGTATTGAGTCCGACGAGTAACCACGATCCGACGATGATCGATAAAGTATTGCAGAGTTGATTTTAAATCAAGCACCTGCGGCTGGATCCCGTCCACTAACGCCAAATTATTAACATGAAAAGATGATTGCATCGCTGTCTGCTTAAACAGCTGATTCAAAACTTTTTTGGGATAAGCGTCTTTTTTGAGCTCAACCACGATCCTAATGCCATCCCGATCCGATTCATCTCGCAGATCAGAAACACCGATCAACTTTTTGGTCTTAACCAATTCAGCGATCTTCTCAACCAAAGTGGATTTATTAACTTGGTACGGTAGTTCAGTCACTAAGATCCTGAAACCACGGTTGGTCTCCTCGATCTCCGCCACCGCTCGCATAATAATACTACCCTTACCCGTCAGGTAAGCCTGTTTGATCTCACCTGGATTATAGATTATCCCGCCCGTTGGAAAATCGGGACCCTTGATATACTCCATCAAATCTTCCGATGAACTATCCGGGTCATCCACTAAATGAGCGATGGCATCCATCAGCTCGCCCAAATTATGAGGCGGTACGGATGTGGCCATACCTACCGCGATACCCATCGTTCCGTTTAACAAAAGTTGAGGCACCTTAGCCGGCAATACCTTGGGCTCTTGGCGGGTACCATCATAGTTATCCATAAAATCGACCGTATCCCGGTCAATATCCGAGAGCATCTCTTCGGCCATCTTGGTCATCTTGGCCTCGGTATAACGCATAGCCGCCGCGCCGTCGCCATCTACCGAACCAAAGTTACCTTGGCCATCAACTAACGGGTAACGCATCGAAAAATCTTGGGCTAAACGCACCAACGTATCATAAGCCGCCAGATCGCCATGCGGATGATATTTACCCAATACCTCACCCACCACGGTAGCGGACTTTCTGTACTTGGCGGTAGGGTGTAACCCCATCTCGTTCATGGCGTACAATACCCGACGATGTACCGGCTTAAGTCCGTCGCGGACATCTGGCAAAGCCCGAGCCACAATTACGCTCATGGCATAACTCAAATAGGATTGCTGGATCTCTTCTTCCAAGATCCGCGACTCAACCCTACCTACCCGATCTTTTTCTTCCTCGTCCCTTTTCATACCTAAGTCGACACCTCTTCCGTTAACGCTAACGGACTACTTTAAAAATCTAATTCTTAATTATATAGCTCGCTAAACTGACTTATACGAATCGATCAGCCATTTCCCGTCAGACTGCTTGAGCATAACAAATAATCGCTTATCTGTAACGGCTACCCCGTCCGGGGTCTCCTTCGAAAGCTCCGCATTTATCTCGATCTTAGTATCGGATAACTTTCTGGTATCGGTGATCTTGTATTTTTTAATCTCCGAGGTTTCTTCCTGGATCGCACCCGGGTTAAACTGAGCCTCCTCCGCTTTAGTCAGGTAAAGACGCATCGCCACGACATCCTTATTCATATAGGCTTGCATAAACTTGGTGGTTACCTCATTGGCCGCAGTCTTTTCAGCATCGTCTGCTTCTCCTTTAGTTTTCTGCTCGTCCAGATAAGTCTGGGCAAAATCTTCTACTTCACCAGCGATAGCAAACAGGTCGCGAGATAGCGTGGCGGTAATCACCTTGCCCTTGTCCGCTACTAATAAATTGTCGTATGACTCACTCATGGTGTCGCTCAAATTTTTGAGCGTGTCGATATCGCTGATCTCCGTTAGAAGAGTGCCCCTCCCTTTTTCGATCACTCGACCCATCTCCCTGAGATAGGCGATGTAATCGTCCAAAAAATTGGTTAACCGACTATTAAACACATTGCCAGAGAGAGAATATGTCGCAGTGTTATCTAAGCCATACAGTACATCTCGCAATTGTCCATTAGTTTTATTCAAAGTGGTCTCAAAACTATCGTTGCCCTCCAGCGTCATATCTTCAAATTTACTGAGGCCAGCGAAACTATCAGTTAATTGGTTTGTGGCAGTTACTACCGTGTTCCATTGTTCGCTAATATTTTGGGAGCCCGCCCCACTCTGGTTCTGGACGGTGTAATAGTAATAAGAAGCTAATCCCCCGATCATCACGATCAAGATGCCAACAAAAACGGTAGCCAAAATCGTTAAAGCTCGAGGCCTTGTCGCCCGGCGGATCTTTTCTACTTCTTCATAGATAACCTCATCCGAACCCTGATTGGGCAGGTCTCTAAGAGTCATGGTCTGCGCCTCCTTTATATACTCATTATACCCCGTTAGAAGTTACCCGGATAGCTCCCAGGATAGTAATCATTTAGCGAAGCGTCATTCGTGGAAATCAGCATTAGACTGATAATCCAAATCCGTCGGACTTCTAACGGGGTTATACCTGATAACTGCCCCATAAAAAAGCCGGCTCATAGTGGGGTAGAGCCGGATTAATAGTAAAGGGAAGGGTCAAGGATAGCGCGCCCTGAGTTATAATCTTGTTCGCCCCAGATAGCCAGGGCAGCGATACCCAGTAACGCTAATGTCCAAAGAACAATTCGAGCCAAAAGCTCCCACCGTCGTTGAGAACGACGGTAGCTGGCGATGCTGGAGTAACGGCCTACTCGATAGGCATAGCGATTGCCATTAAGGCCGAGGATAATGCTAACGATCGGACCACCGATCAAACTAAGCAGGCCCCACCCAGGCAAACGATGGCACAAACACCACCACCACCCGAAAAGAAAGGCCGGCCAACTCCAGCAATGGCCAAGACCCAGTGGCACCCCGAAATCGTCCAGATGACGAGGTCGACTGGCTTCTAAACGCCTGCTTGTCTGCTGGCAGTGGAGCTGCTGTTCCCGTTCTCGTTCCTGGCGGTTTTTGATGGTTTCTCGGTAGGCGCTCAGGCTAACCCCACAGTTAGCACAGTAGCCACCTCCCATCACCGGATCTACCACTATCCTGCCCGTTCTGCAGCGCGGACACGCTGTCTGCCCATTGATGGACAATTAGTCTCACCTCCTTAATCCCGTGATGTCAACAGCCCAATCTAACACATATTTTGGCGGATCGAGCTACTTGGCACTAACATAACGAATCTCTGGCTCTAAGGTGATGCCCATCCGCTTTTTGGCCGCAGCGATCACTTTATCAGCCAGTTTTTTGACATCCCTGGACTTCGCCCCACCGATATTGATCAGAAAATTAGTGTGTTTAGTAGAAATGCGGGCTCCGCCGACCGTTGCTCCTCGCATCCCCGCTTCTTCAACCACCTTCCAGGCCTGCTCGCCCGATGGGTTCTTAAAAAAGCTACCAGCGCAGGCGGAGTGTGGATGCTTGCCCCACCGCGACTTTTTCTCCTCTTCGATAGCCTTTAAGATACGACTCTTACTATCCGGCACCAATTTAAATCTGGCGCTTAAAACAATCAGGTGCGGCTTAGCCTTCAAGGATGAGCCGCGATAAGCAAAACCCAATTCGTCAGGGCTGATCGTAGTGATCTCTCCGGTTTTGACGTTGAACAGATCTATATCCAGCAGTGTGTCGGCGATCACCTTGCCATAACAACCGGCGTTACCCACGATAGCTCCGCCCACACTCCCCGGGATGTTGGCCAAAAAATCTATTCCACCCAAGTTATACATCGCCGCGTGTTTTACTAACCGGTTTAGAATA
>JBAZHL010000028.1:0-7726 GCA_041652335.1 Patescibacteria group bacterium
TAAAGCGCTATGGGCATCTGTTTTATGCTCACGGCCATAATGTCTTGGGTCGATGCCGCTAAAGAATAACAGCGTGGCAAAATCTAATGGGAACCAATAATCGTAAGTGGGAAGCTTGGCTGGCAAACCAAATGTTCGCCAAAAGAAGGTAACGTCAAAATGATTGATGTGGCTCACTACGTATGGATGATCCTGACCCAAGAACTCATCGATGCGTTGTTTGGCCTCTGCCTTGGGTAGGGCAGCACCAGAAAGTTTAGGTACCACATGTTCTTTTACCCAGTCATCCAGCGTACTGGAATCGTAGGCTATTTCTAAATACAGTTCTTCGCCGGTAGGTTTTATAAAAGCAATTGAAATAATTTCGCCCGTAGATGGGTTGATTGACGAGAACTCCGCGTCCATAAACACTAAATTGTCGCTGAACGGCTTGATCATTCGGTTTTGTTAGAACTTTTAATAATCTCCCAGCGGATCGGGGCTCCGATCAGTGGGTAGTGGTCACGCACTTTTTTCTCTAAATATCTTAAGTAAGAAAAGTGAATCTCTTCCGGATAGTTAACTTTTAGCGTGATAGTGGGCGGATTAACCCGTTTGATGCTGGAGAAATAGATCTTAGGCATTTTGCGAGGGCCCTTAGGAGCTTTGGCGGCAATCGCACTGCTAATAATTTGGTTAAGATGTCTGGTGGGGATCTTTTCGTTCATCGAATGCCAAACGGTTTTGATGGTAGAAATTATCTTATCGGCGCGCTGGCCGGTTAAAGCCGATACATATACTCGGGGTGCCCACGGCACAAACGGAAACTTTTGAGCCAAGTATCTTTCGTATTCGGCCATCAACTTGTCATCTTTCTCCACCGCATCCCATTTGTTGATCACTAAGATCAGCCCCTTGTCTTCCGAGAGGATCATCTGGGCCACTCGCATATCTTGGGAGATCACTCCTTCATCGGCTTCCATTAGGAGCAAGGCAATATCGACGTTTTGAAGTGACCTTAAGGCTCTAAGTGAGCTAAAATACTCTATCCCCTTCTCGATCTTGCCGGGTCGGCGCAGTCCAGCAGTATCGGTGATCTCGATCTCCACATCATCTTCGATAATTTTTCCAGTAAGGGCGTCCCTGGTAGTTCCTGGTTGATTGCTGACTATCGCTCGCTTGCTGCCAGTCAGCTGGTTAAATAAAGTTGATTTGCCGACATTGGGTCGACCCAAAATAGATACACGAACAACCGGTTTAGCATCCTTGGCGAGTTTAGTCACCTTAATAATCTTGCGGATTTTTTTTAATTTTTTAACCAATTCATCTAAAACATCGCCCACACCTCGACCTTGGATAGCCGATACTAACTGAGGCTCGCCTAAGCCCAACTGGTGAAATTCGTAAACTAATTGATCGTATTTAGTGCCTTCGGCTTTGTTGATTACCAATATCACAGGTTTGCTTAGTTTTCGAATTAACGCTGCTGCGGCTTTATCGTCTGGCTGGAGACCGGTTCTGGCATCTGCCAAAAACAAGATCAGGTCGGCGGAATCGACGGCCAGCTGGGTCTGGGCGAGGATGTCTTTTTCTAATTCGGTTTGAACCTCAGATTCGATACCAGCCGTATCAGCGATAGCAAAAGATGTTTTACCCCAAGTAACGTTGCCAAACAAGACATCTCTGGTAGTGCCGGGGATCTCCGATAAAATCGCCTGCCGGGAGCCAACCAAGCGGTTAAACAAGGTAGACTTGCCAACATTAGGCCTGCCCACAATGGCGACCAGATATTTACCTGTCTTTTCCATAGGTCTATCTTACCACGCCTGGGGATTTGACTTTTCTGGAGCGGCATATATGTTGATGGTAGATCTCTGCGCGACGAGGAGGCAAAGACGTCTGCGATACCCCTATTCGGCGATTCCCACACTCCTGTGCGCGGATCGATCAGCTGTTTGACATCGTTGTCATAGCAAGAAGCCTGCTTTACTATCCTTGCCCTGAAAAGCAGGTCAGCATGGGCAAAACACTTGGAGGTCTGATGTTCAATTATCAGGTTAGCATCAGCTAACACCCGCCAAGAGTACTCCTTTACTGTCCGACGTAACGCGGTTATCGCCGCAAGTCATCCTCCAATTACGCCCGGTGGAACCGGGTAGCTGGTCAGTCATTATTTTTTGTTCACGGAACGGAACGATCCTGTTACGCCGTGGTGACAGCATGGCGGTGACTGAGGCTCAACACCTGGAGGTGCAGGCGATAGCCGAACCTCTTCTTAGTTTGCCTGGTTCGTCATACTTATCGCTTTGTGTGATAGCTGTTTAGGAACAGATGATGAACGCATGGGCGAACGATGCACATACGAGAGGGCAATTATGGGGTTAATCGATTTAGCGGAATTGTTTCCGCTAAGAGTTGTATCATCGCAAAAACATGGAAATGTCGCTCTGCGATCATTTTTCACTCAAAAACGCGATGGCGTGCCATAGATATATCCAAAAGAAGATATTATCTGTGTCACCAACTCTGTTGATCGGTTGACCCCCTTTTTTTATCCAAATACTACAGAGGCTGGACCCAGGTAAACGCTCGCAGTGCCCAGTCTAATAATCTCTTTCCTTCCGTAAACCGCTCTGGGCTGTTGAGTAGTACTGCAATCACGGTTTGTCCAGAACTGCCTTTGGCGGCAGCCACTAACGAAGCACCCGCCTCTTCGGTAGTCCCGGTTTTAACCCCAATGACGTTAAGATACTTCCCAACTAATTTATTGGTGTTCTCTAAATTGTGTTTAAACTTACCAGTTACATCGGTAACGGTGGTTTTTTGGACGCTAACGATCGAGCGAAAAACCTCGTTCTGCATAGCGTAGGCAGTTAAGATCGCTAACTCTCTGGCCGTAGAAAAATGCGCATCATCGTCTGCGCCGTAGGTGTTGGTAAAGTGAGTGTTGGTGAGCCCAAAACTTATCGCCTGCCGATCCATAGCATCCACAAATCGGTCGACATTGCCAAATGTTCCTTCGGCTAAGGCGTAAGCGGCGTCGTTGGCGGAATCAATTAGCATCCCTTTCATCAAATTGTGGATCGTCATAGTTTCATTCTCAAGGAGATGCATCTGAGAACCACCCACTCCCGCTGCCGCCCCGGATACGGTAATGGTTTCTTCGAGGTTGGTCTTGTAGCGTAGCACGACCATAGCGGTCATAATCTTGGTAATGCTGGCTATGGCTAACCGTTCATCTGCATTTTTTGCCAACAGGATTTTGCCAGTATCCGCATCCATCACAATAGCCGAGGTAGCGCTGACATCGGGATCTTTGTACAGAGGGTTTTTGACTGGTTCTGGTTTAAGAGTAGTGGCCAGGGTTTGTAATGGATTTTTAGCCGGATCGGTGAGGGAACTCATTAAACCGTCCTTAATGTTGTTTAAGGACCCGGTAAAAAAATTGATGACGATCAGGAATATTGCGACTGTTTTCATATTTTATCTTGCCCTTTGTCATCCTGAGCGAAGCGTTAGCGTAGTCGAAGGATCTAGTTCTGCTGTGCGGCAGAACGCTATCGCTAGATTCTTCACTTCGTTCAGAATGACACCGTAGGTGTTATTTCTTTTTGAATGAGATCCCCAACTCTTTAAGTTGTTCTGGGTTGGCTGCCCGAGGAGACCCCATCATCGGATCGCGGGCTTTGTCGGTTTTAGGAAAAGCGATCACCTCTCTAATATTTGGCTCTTTCTGAAGGATCATAACTAAACGATCTAATCCCCAAGCAATCCCACCATGGGGTGGTGCACCATACGAGAAGGCTTCTAACATATGACCAAAGTCTGCCTCGATCTGGCTATCGGAGTACCCCATAATGCTCAGAGCAGATTTGAGGGCTTTGGGTTCGTGGTTACGAATGCTGCCGCCGCCAATTTCAAATCCGTTCAGTACTATATCGTATTGAGCGGCTACGATCTTCTCGACATTTTTTTGGGCTAACAGATCCGCCATGCTCTCGGGCATGGGGGCGGAGAAAGGGTTATGGGTAAATGTCCATCCTCCGGTTTTATCTTTTTCGAAGAAAGGAAAATCGACGATCCAGCAGAAAGCTAACAGATCAGGATCTTTTTTGTCCTCGCGCAGATCTGGTCGATCGGTCTTGTATTTCTTGATTGCCTCGGCGTAGGTCATTCGCGGAAAAGGAACGGTTTGAATCCGCTTTTGCGGATACAGAGTTTTGACTAATTCGATCAGTAACTTTTCATTTAGTGCCATCACCTCTTCGCGGTCGACAAACGACATCTCGAGATCGAGCTGGGTGAACTCGGGTTGACGATCTCCCCTACTATCTTCATCACGCAGGCACTTGGCGATTTGATAGTAGCGCTCCAACCCCGCTGTCATTAGCAACTGTTTGTATTGTTGGGGAGCCTGTGGAAGCGCATAAAAACTTCCGGGATATTTGCGGCTGGGAACCAAAAAATCTCGGGCGCCCTCGGGGGTTGGGGCGGATAATAGAGGAGTCTCTACTTCAACAAAGCCCTCTTTATCCAAAAAAGTGCGAATATGCCCGATCAGTTTGTGACGGGCTATTAGATTATTTTTAATTCGCTCATGCCTAATGTCTAAGTAGCGATATTTTAATCGCAGCTCTTCATCGGTAGCTTTTTCCTTGTCGATCTCAAATGGTGGCGTCTTCGCGGTGTTGATTACCTTAAGATCTTCTGCAGTGATCTCTACACCACCAGTGGGAATACGAGGGTTACGGTATTTCTCACCACGCTCAACTACTTTACCGGTAACCTCTATGACATACTCGGGTCCAAGGTCTTTGGTTAGATGTGATTTGGTGTCGTCAAATACCACCTGGATGATGCCAGAGATGTCCCTAAGATCCATAAACACGATACCGCCCATATTGCGAATGCTGTGCACCCACCCTTTAAGCGTTACCGGTTTGCCGATCTGTTTTGTCGCTTCCAGTGCTAAACTTCGTTTCATCCCGTTAGAGATAGGCAACCTAGTGTTGCCCTTGAGCTATTAATGATATGAACGTGTATAATTTCCATTAAGCTTAACGATTTTCACTTGATAGGGTTGCCGTTAGGTGATCTCTAACGGGATGAATCTGATAGTTTTACCCCCACATCATATCATATTAATTAAAAAACCGCCCTGAGAGCGGCTAATTGCTAAATTTTTTCTATTTGCCGATCATCAGCTTGGCCAGCGAGTTGAAGACGTTTTGCAAAATAGGTACAATCCCCGGGAAGAGTACTACGATCAACACCAACCACATCCAATTCTTTTTGATCAGATTCCACAGACAAGCTGCCAGAGCCAGGATAATAATGATCGATACCACCCATTGGTACTTCTCTGGGAAGATGCCGATAAATTGATTGTAGATATTAAAGATTCGCTCAAAGAAACCGGTAGTGGCCTGCTCGGTTACTTTGTTGGCGATAGTATTAGTGAGCTCGTTCCCCATATCACTATTATTTTACCATAGCGGCCTTAAATTTCTCCACCATGTCCACTGGGGTAGGGTCGATACCCAGCTCCAGGGCTAACCAGTAAGAAATCCAGTCCATCAACATTAGCGTGCTAAGTGTCTTGGTCGGGTAATCTTGCCCCACCATATCTACAATTTGATTCTCTATCCCCTGCTCTTTCAAGACTTCGGCCAAAACCTCCATGCGATGATTGACGCGCAGATGGTCATCTTTATCTCTCAGCATTAGCACAAAGTAATCGACTCCCTGTCGGTCAGTAAAGCCGACCATCTCGTTATGATTCATCTCTGGCAAAACATTCCAGAAGCAAGGAATCTTACTATTTTCATTGATCTTGATCTTAGCGATCCGAGCTACCGGCCAGTAGCTATCCGAAGCATAGATGAGAGGGGTTTTACCCACCAGCTGGTGAGCGATCTGTTTGCCAGCCTCTTCCGTATTGATCTGACTCAGCGCTTCGGCGGTGGTGATTAGATCTTTCGTGGCAGAGATTGGTAAAACACCCGCGTTGACCAAGAGTTGGATTAACACGGCGATAACATAACCAGAAGACATCCGTGGTTGAAAATTAGCGGATTCTTTAATTAGCAGGACCAATGGTAAAGAGTTGGTTTGGGCAAATTCCGCCAATTTGCCGCCAGAGGTAATGGTTACGATCTGAGCACCTTGTTGATGAGCTACCTCAACCGCAGAAAGGGTCTCCTCGGTATTGCCGGAAAAAGAGATGCCAATTATCAGAGTCTTTGACGAGACGACTTTGGGCAAGTCGTAGCTCCGATGTACCGAAAAAGGCACATGTAGGTCGTGTTTAAAGAGGGCGTAAACCAGGTCTGGAGCTAAGGCGCTTCCGCCAATCCCAGCCACTATGATCTCGTCTATATTAGGAGAGAGTTTAATATCCTTGGCTAAAGCGATACCTTTGGCAAACTGCTGCGGGTATCCTTGGATCATCGAACGCATATCAGACGGATCCTTTGGGTCGATCATTGAGATAGTTTCTTAACTAATTTTAGTTCTTTGATCCGACCCGGGATCGCTCCTTTAGAGTCACCACCGTAAGGAGTCTCCATAATAAACGGGAGTGAGCGAAGTTTACGATGGTGAAATAATGCTTTAAAGCCGGCACTGCCGATGTGTCCTTGACCGATTAAGGCGTGGCGGTCTTTTTTTGAGCCCAACGCGAACATAGCGTCGTTGGTATGGATGAATTTTAAATGCTTTAGGCCGATCAATTTATCAAACTTGTTGACCAACGCATCGATATCCTTTTTGGTCCGCAGATCAATGCCGGAGACAAACAGATGGCAGGTATCTAAACAAAAACCAAATCTCTTCTTGTTTTTTAGCCCCCGCCAGATCTTGGCCAACTCTTCGACCGTATCGCCGATTCGATGGCCGGCTCCCGCATCGTTCTCGATAATCAGCGGGATGGGGTATTTTTCGTTGCTGAGTTCTGCCAGTCGATCCAATGTTTCGGTGGCCAGTTTTACTCCTTCGGTGTTGCTATTTTGGTTACTGCCACAGTGGAAATTATAACCATCGGCGCCAATGGCGTAGGCAATTCTGATCTCTTCTTTCATTTTTTTGAGGCTGACCCGACGCAGGGTCTCTTTATGGCTGGCCGGATTGGGTAGATACGCAGAGTGAACCAAAACTTTCTGTACGGACGATTTAGACAGCGCCGTTTTGAACTTTTTGACAGCAACAGTATCCACCTCGGGCGTCTGCCAAACCTGTGGGCTACCCACAAATAGTTGTATTACATTACAACCGATGGTCTCGGCTTCTGCGATGGCCTTATGCAACCCGCCAGCAGCTGATACGTGGTATCCGATAAGCATATGAGATTATTATACTTTTTAGATTTCCTTTTTGACTAATCGAGCGGGTTTATCGTCTCGCAGGCCGAGGTAGACTGGAGCCCGGAGGATATTGGCGTTGGTCCATTCGACGAATTTGATTTGTGCAACCAGCTTTGGCCTGATCCAAGTTGCCTTGCTGTCATTTAAGTTATCGACAAAAGGTGAGCAGGCAGTAGCGAGCTGCTTCATCACCTGCTTCAATTGGTGGCGTTCCAACGTGGTAAAACCGGTTCCAACTTGTCCAGCAAACTTCAGTTTGCCGCGAGCATAGTAACCGACCATCAGCGCTCCAAAGGTTTTGGCCACCTTACCGTAGCCTTTGGTATATCCGCCAATCACCAGCTCCTGTTCGTTGTGGGCTTTGATTTTTACCCAGCCGCGGCCTC
>JBAZHL010000029.1:0-7555 GCA_041652335.1 Patescibacteria group bacterium
AGATCGTCTATCGGTGCAAAGAATTGGCTAAGAAGCTTAACATCGCCGACAGCGGGTATCGAGTAACGGTTAATGTAGGTAAATGGGGTGGCCAGGTAGTATCGCACCTTCACTTTCACCTCTTGGGGGGTGCCCCGTTAACCGATCGACTGAGCAGCTATACCAAGACCGCAGTACTGTTGGCTAAGGAGTAGAAGGTAGCCCTCAACGGGGTTGACTAAAGCAGTCCTGGAGTTTATTATTCGATTATGTCCAGCAACGTCAAAAGGAAAGAAAAAGAGAGTTTTGAGGCGATGATGCGCCGGTTTAACCGGTTGGTGATCATGAGTAAGGTGCTGACTGAGGCTAAAGAGCGTCGGTTTAAGACCAAGCCGATCACCAAGAGCAAACGTCGGGCTTCGGCGGTGCGCAAAGAACGGATCAAAGCGCAGAAGAAGAAAGAACTCTATTAATGAGCTTAAAGGAGCAAATCCAAGCTGATCTAACCGCAGCCTTAAAAGCTCGGGAGGATCTTAAATTGCAGACTCTGCGGATGCTATCCGCCGCTTTACATAATGAGGAGATCGCTAAGGGTGGTGAGTTAGATGAAGCGGCCACTCATGCGGTAATTCGACGAGAGGTGAAAAAACGTAAAGAGGCAGCCGAAAGCTTTCGCGCTGGCGGGAGAGCGGAACAAGGTGATAAGGAAGAGGCCGAGGGCAAGATATTGGAAGTGTACCTGCCACAGCTGATGGATGAAGCGGCAGTGGCAAAGATCGTAGAGGAAGAGATCGCGGCCAACCCCGGCGCTCAGCTGGGTCAGATCATAGGTGCAGTGATTAAAAGAACAGCCGGACAGGCCGATGGTACGGTGGTCGCCAAGTTGGTTAATCAGAAACTCAAAGGGTAAGCAAAAGGGTATGTCTCAGGTATTTATCGGGTACGATACCTACGGGATAGAGGGAGTGGATGAAAGTTTCATCCACTTTATTTTTGATATGACGTTGGCGCACGCAGCTGGTGGCCAAAATTCGGAGGTGGGGTTAGTGATCACCTCGGACGAGCAGATCCGCAGTCTTAACCATCGTTATCGGAACAAAGACAAGGCCACCAATGTTTTATCTTTTGCTAATGATGAGATAAAAGATTTTGTTTCGGTTGATAGCAAGGCAGACAAAAACTACCTGGGCGATATCTATATATCGTATCCTACCTTGATGCGCGAGGCGCATGATCTTCACGAGACATCGCGGGAGAGGTTTGCGCAGTTGTTTGTCCATGGGGTGTTGCACCTTTTGGGATTTGATCATGAGGATCCAGCCGATGCCGGTGTGATGGAGCAGTTAGAGGACAAGATCGTTACCAGTATTATCTAAAACGTCGATTTGTCTTACCGGGTCTTCTTATCTATAATAAGTGCAGAATTTAACAGGATGACAGGGCAAATTATCGCATGAAAGAGAAGATCGCTGTTGGTATAGATGTGGGGAGCTCGGAGGTGGTGACCATAGTTGGGCATCGCCAAGAAGGAGAGGTCTACCCCAATATTATTGGAGTGGGTGTTCGGGAAGGGAGCGGTCTTCGGAAGGGCGTAGTTACTGATGTGGAGGAGACTGTAGCAGCGATCTCGGCTTCGCTCCAAGAGGCGGAGCGGATGGCTGGGGTCCCCATCGATAACGTCTATATTAGTGTTAACGGTGAGCATATCCAAGCCTCCAATACGAGGGGAGTGGTTTCGATTGCTCGGGGCGAGGTGACTCACGATGATGTGATGCGGGCGATCGAGAGCGCCCAAGCGGTCGCTATGCCACCCAACCGAGAGATCATTCATGTTATCCCGCGGATGTTTATGGTAGATGGTCAGGATAATATTAAGGATCCAGTTGGCATGACCGGTGTGCGGTTAGAGGTAGATGCTCATGTCGTGACTGGTTCCACCCCGTTTATTAAGAATCTCCAAAAGACAGTTGAACAAGCCGGAGTGCGGATCAACAGCTTTGTGTTGGCTCCTTTGGCGGCCAGCACGGCTATCCTAAGCAAAAAACAGAAACAGTTAGGGGTGGTAGTGATCGATATCGGGGCCGGTACCACTGGGATGGTGGTGTTTGAAGATGGCGATGTCTACCATTCGGCCGTCTTACCGATCGGTTCCAACCACATTACCTCCGATATCGCCATTGGCCTCCGGGCTTCGTTAGAGGTGGCAGAGGCGGTTAAGTTGGAGTACGGGATGGCCAGTCCGGTCACCTTATCGGAGCGCGATCAGATCGATCTATCCAAGTTTGATAAATCGGAAGATCAGACGGTGTCACGTCGATACGTGGCCGAGATCATTCAAGATCGACTGGCAGAGATATTTTTGTTAGTTAAGACCGAACTGCGGAAGGTGGGGCGTGACGGTATGTTGCCGTGTGGTGCTGTGTTGGTGGGGGGTGGGGCTAAGCTGCCCGGTATTGCGGAAGCGGCCAAGGATCATTTAAGCTTGCCGGCCAGCATTGGTTTCCCGATTGAGCTTCGTGGTGTAGTTGATCGGTTAGACGATCCAAGATTTGCAACTGGCATTGGCTTAATGATGTGGGGGATGGACGAAAGACAGAACGTCCCCAACTATTCTTCTCGTGAGTTAAATCTTGGCCCAGTGCTGTCGCGTATTAAAGGCTGGTTCAAGTAGGCTTATCCACAATCGATGGTAGGTGGATAACTTAAGGGGGCTTGGCAGTTTTTGTTTTGTGAGAGCATACAATTTGAAAGAGTAAAAGATTTTTGACTTCCCGATAACCCCCGGCTATAATGAGAAGTCAAATTTGGGTGGATAAAGTGTGGAGTGATTGGGGATTATTAAAGGCCATAAGTACTTAGGAGGTACAGAAAATGCCGGCACAAAGAAGAGCAGCAGTTCGTGATTTTCTGGGGGATGATGTATTTGCGCGGATTAAAGTTGTGGGCGTTGGTGGTTCCGGTTCGCATGCGGTTAATCGCATGGTCGAATCAAAGATCAAGGGAGTTGAGTTTGTAGCGGTCAATACTGACGCACAAGACTTGCATTTCTGCGATGCTCCCGCCAAGGTACATATTGGCCAGACAACGACTCGGGGTTTAGGCGCTGGTGCCGATCCTGATTTGGGTAAAAAGGCAGCCGAGGAAAACAAGGAAGATGTTTACAACGCGTTAAAGGACGCGGACATGGTATTTGTTACTTACGGCGCGGGCGGCGGCACCGGCACTGGAGCTGGCCCGATCGTGGCGGAGATCGCCCGTGAATTGGGCGCCTTAACCGTGGCGGTGGTTACCAAGCCATTCTCGTTTGAAGGGTTACGCCGCAAGAAGATCGCCGAGGAAGGGATCGAAGAGCTAAGAAGCCGGGTAGACACCCTAATTGTGATCCCGAATGACCGCCTGTTGCAGGTGATCGATAAGAAGACTTCGCTCTATGATGCCTTCTCGGTAGTAGACGATGTATTGCGCCAAGGTGTTCAGGGTATCTCTGACCTGATTACTCAACACGGGATGATCAACGTCGACTTTGCTGATGTAAAGGCGATCATGGCCAACTCTGGATCTGCTTTGATGGGTATCGGTCGGGGTACTGGTGATAGTCGTACCCTGGAGGCTGCTAAGCAGGCCATCGATAGCCCGTTGCTTGAACTGTCCATCGATGGGGCTAAGGGCATTTTGTTCAACATCACTGGTGGCCCAGATCTCGGTATGTATGAGATCGATGAAGCGGCTCGGATCATCACCGAGGCAGCCGATCCTGATGCCAATATCATCTTTGGCGCAGTGATCGATGAGGCGATGCAGGGTGAGGTAAAGATCACGGTGGTGGCAACTGGCTTCGACGATGCTACCTACGGGGTGGGGAGCAGTAGAAAGCGCCCAGAACAGCGCAAGAAGGAGGAGATCGAAGAGGGCAAGTCCGAGTTGGACGTTCCGGCCTTTATCCGCAAAAAGATTAAGAGCTAATTTAAAGATAATTTAGACAAAAACACCCCCAACCGGGGGTGTTTTTGAGACGTCAGGTGGATAATTTTGGGCTTTATAAAGTGTGGAAGCGGATTTTAATGGAAATTTGGTAGACACTATATTTTGTGTTAAGTTGTTAATTGCAACACAACATATTGCGTTTTCACTATGAAATGTCCGGCTTGTAAAAAAGGGGAGACGAGCGTAATTGATTCGCGAGAAAGCGAAGATGTGTTGAGTATTAGACGTCGACGCGAGTGTGAAAAATGCAATCATCGATTTACTACCTACGAGCGAATTGAATCGCCGAATTTGTTAGTGGTAAAAAAAGATGGATCGCGTGAAACATTTGATCGCGACAAATTAGCACGCGGAGTTTACAAAGCATTCGAAAAATTGAGCATTAGTCAAAATGTGATCGAATCGTTGGTGGATAAAATCGTGCGAGAGATCATGGAGCAGTACGATTCTGAAGTCACCAGCCAACAGGTTGGCGAGATCGTGTTGGCTGGGATCAAAAAAGTAGACAAGGTGGCTTATATTCGGTTTGCCTCTGTTTATCGTGAATTTGTGGATATTACTGATTTTCAAGCCGAGATCAAAAAGTTAGTCAATCAATAATCGACTTTTGTCGTCCTCGAGCCGACAGCGTTAGCGCGTCGACATCGGGGATCCAGAAAGAAAATAAAAATTTGTTTTATGTCCCTGGCCGCGTCCCGCGTCCGCGGGCAGGCTGGATTCCCGCCTTCGCGGGAATGACGCGAGGCGGTGGAGACAACAAAAAGAATCAAAATCTTATTAGCTTAATTATTGTAAGGAGAAAGGACGATGGCACTGATCAAGACCCGCACTGGCCGTGAACTGGTGAAACGATACTTTACCAAAGATGGTGATGATGTCTTTGCGGGGGTTAAATGGGGCAAACGCCGTGCCTATATTTATGATGCTAAAGAGGAAATGGCGCTGATCGATGTCGAGGTGGAGGCTCCAGATTTTTGGTCGGACACTGCGATTAACATTGCAGCTTATAAATATTTGAGAAAGCGTGGAGTGCCCACCCCTGAGGGGCGGGAGACCAGTATTCGCCAGCTTGTCTCCAGAGTGGCGGATACCTATGCCCAAGTGGGAGAGGAGCTGGGTTATTTCGAGAACGTAGAAGAGTCACAGGCTTTTCGTGATGAATTAGCCTACATCTTGTTGCATCAACACGGTGCGTTTAATTCGCCGGTGTGGTTTAACGTTGGTTTGTGGCACAAATACGGCATCGACAAGCCAACCCAAAATTTCCACTACAATATCGAAACACAAACAGTAGAACTATCCCCGGGGGCTTATCAGTACCCGCAGTGTAGTGCTTGCTTTATCCAATCGGTGGATGATTCGTTGGAAGGAATCTTTGAGTTAGTTAAGCGTGAGGCTCGTTTATTTAAATACGGTTCAGGCACCGGTAGTAATTTCTCGCCGCTACGCTCCAAATACGAGCATCTTTCTAATGGCGGAACATCCTCCGGGCTGCTATCGTTCTTGAGAGTGTTTGACGCCAGTGCTGGATCAACCAAATCTGGTGGCACAACCAGGCGAGCGGCCAAGATGGTGATCTTGGATATCGACCATCCGGAGATCGAGGACTTCATTAAATTAAAGGCCAAGGAAGAAGACAAGGCGTTGGCGCTGATTCAAGCAGGGTACGATTCGGATTTTAACGGTGAGGCTTACCATACGGTGACCGGCCAGAACGCCAACAACTCGGTGCGGGTAACTGATGAGTTTATGCAGGCCTATTTAACCGGCGGCACTTGGCAAACAAAGTTCAGGACTAATGGAGAGGTGCACCGTACTTATCAGGCAAAGGATCTGATGCGGATGATCGCTGAATCGGCCTGGCGCTGCGCTGATCCTGGCATGCAGTACGATACCGTGATCAATCGGTGGCACACCTGCAAGGTCTCTGGTCGGATCAACGCCAGCAACCCTTGCAGCGAATATATGTTCTTAAATGATACGGCGTGTAATTTGGCTTCGATCCGGTTAACCAAATTTGTTAAAGAAGACGGTGAGTTTAATGTTGAAGCTTTTCGTCACGCGATCGATATCTTTATCTTGGCGCAAGAGATCAGCATTGATATGGCTTCCTTCCCTTATCCAGAGATGGCGCTAAGATCACATCAGTTTAGAACCTTGGGCCTTGGTTATGCTGATCTGGGAGCCTACTTGATGCAGAGAGGCTTGCCTTATGATAGCGACGAAGGCCGGGGATTGGCAGCGGCTATTAGCGCGATTATGACCGGCCACGCATACGCTGTATCATCTCGGATCGCTGAGCGATTGGGAACTTTTTCGGAGTACCAGAAGAATCGCGACAGCATGTTGGAGGTAATCAAAATGCATCAGCAGGCCTCGGAGAACATTGCTGGAGCGCCCAGCTACATCAAGCAGGCAGCGATGGATGATTGGAATGATGCTTTGGCCTTAGGTCGCGATCACGGGTTTAGAAACGCCCAGGTAACGGTGTTGGCGCCAACGGGAACGATTGGTCCGTTAATGGATGTGGACACTACTGGGGTAGAGCCAGACTTTGCTTTGGTAAAATACAAAAAATTGGCTGGTGGTGGTGGGTACTCGATCGTTAATCAATCGATTGAATCAGCTTTGAGCAATTTAGGGTATGGCTCGGACGACATTGCCGTTATCAACCAATATGTGTTAGACAACGGCAAGATTGAGGGTGCTCCTAACCTGCATACCGAACATTTAGCCATCTTTGATTGCGCTAATAAGTGCGGCGATGGTGAGAGATTTATCCGACCAATGGCGCATGTGGAGATGATGGCAGCGATTCAGCCGTTTATTAGTGGTGCTATCAGCAAGACGGTTAATATGCCAAACGAAGCCACGGTGGACGAGATCGAAGAGATGTACATAGAGGCGTGGCGCAAGGGCTTAAAGGCGCTGGCGATCTATCGGGATGGTAGCAAATCGTCCCAGCCGCTCACTACCAAAAAAGATAGTGGCATTAGTCCCCTACAGATTCCATCTCGGACGCGAGAGATGCCCAAAACCAGATCTGGGCTGACCCATAAGTTCTCGATCGGCGGGCATAAAGTTTACATTACTGCCAATCGATTCGAAGACGGGAGTGTGGGCGAGGTATTCTTAACTGCCGGTAAAGAGGGATCGATCGTTAATGGTTTGTTGGGCACCATTGCACGGTTATCTTCTAAGATGCTGCAAGAGGGTGTCTCGGCCGATACGATCATCGATTCGTTACTGAACTTACGCTTTGACCCGTGGGGAATTACCGATAACCCAGATATCCCGATGGCAAAATCGATGCCGGATTATATCGCCAGGTGGTTAGGCAAAGAATTCTTGCCGCTGGATCGTCAAGTGGCGATGGGATTAGTGGATGTTTCAGCTAAGTTGCTGCAGGAAGAAAGTAATCATCATAGTGAGCCAACTATAGAGCAGCCCGTATTGGCGATTAATCCCGAAGAAAGTAGTTCTTCCGATGGAATCAAATATGCGCCACCGTGTCCGACTTGTGGGGCGTTAATGGTGAGAGGAGGGACGTGTTTCTCTTGCAGAGAGTGCGGGACTACAACGGGTTGTAGCT
>JBAZHL010000030.1:0-7524 GCA_041652335.1 Patescibacteria group bacterium
GGGGTATTTTTTTACCCAATTTGCATATTTAAGCTCTGCCTTTCTTGTCCCATTGAGCAAATTGCGCTTTATTTTTATCGCCATTGGAGGAGGAACGTCCTCAATTGAGCTAAATCCTGGTTGGGCGGAGGCACTTGTTTGAGTCCCGGTTTACCGGGACGAGTTGTGCCGGGAGTACCCAGGGATTTAGCCAATTGATAGTTCCGACGACTGGCGGGCGACTTTGGTTACTTTCCTCAAGCGGAAAGTAACAGAACAGTATTTGGACGAGCAAAATGGTAGCGAAAAAGATAATAATTGTAAGATTCCTGCCTTCGCAGGAATGACGAAAGAGGTAGAGTAGTTATAATGGATACATGAATACAATTCAATTTTTAGGCGCAACAGAAGTAGTAACCGGTTCCAGTTATTTAGTATCAACCGATTCGGTTAAATTTTTGGTAGATTGCGGATTATTCCAAGGTGAAGCGGCAGCGGATAGAAAAAACTATCGCCCATTTCCCTATGATGTTAAGAAAATCAATTTTCTGATTCTCACTCACTCGCACTTAGACCACTGTGGGCTGATCCCCAAACTCTATCGCGATGGCTTCCGGGGCAAGATCTTTGCGACCCCCGCCACCTTTGATCTGGCCAAAGCAATTTTAACCAACGCCGCTCAGATCCAAGAACATGGCGTAACCGATAAGCAGTTAGAAGCGCTGTTTATTAGGCGAGACGCTACTAATTCGTTTAAACTTTTTGAGACATACGAATACGGCAAAACATTTTCGCCAGCACCCAACATTAAAATTAAATTTAATGATGCCGGCCACATCTTGGGAGCTGCTATCGTTGAGGTTTGGATCGGCAACCCTCCTTCGTCCCGGCAAACTGGGACTACGGGGCGGGCAGGGCAAAAAATAGTTTTCTCTGGTGATCTGGGTAATAGTCCGGTGCCAATTATGAAAGATCCGACCATCATTAAAGAAGCAAATTATGTGATCTGCGAATCTACTTATGGCAATAGATTACACGAAGCACCCACCACTCGCGAAAAAAATCTACTATCCGCTATCAAACAAGCGGCTCGCGATAATGCCAAGCTGATCATCCCCTCGTTTGCCTTAGAACGCAGCCAAGATTTACTCTATACTCTCAACAATTTTCGTAATAGTGGAGTACTCCCCAATATTCCGGTGATATTAGATAGCCCATTAGCTTCTGAGATCACCGATATCTACAAACGCTACACCAAACTATTCGACGCGGACTTCCAAAAATATTTAAAGACCGATAAAGATCTATTCGATTTCCCTGGATTTAAACAGACCCGAACCGTGCCTCAATCCAAAGCCATTAACGAGATGTCGGGAGCAGCCGTGATCATCGCCGGCAGCGGGATGGCTGATGCCGGTCGGGTACAACATCATCTGCTCCACCATTTAGACGAACCAAAAACCCAGGTACTGTTTGTTGGTTTTCAAACCCCCGGTACTCTGGGTCGCAGGTTGATCAACGGCGATAAACTGGTTAGCATTATGCGCCATCGGATAACTGTTAAAGCACAGATCAAAGAGGCGGGCGCTTTTTCTGCTCACGCCGATCAGGCAGGACTGATCACTTGGCTATCTGGTTTTACCACTAAACCTATCGTCTTTTTAACTCACGGCGAGGAGCCAGCTCGTGAAGCGCTATCTAAAAAAATCTCCACCAAACTCAAACTAAAAACCATCATCCCCACGATGGGAGAATCTAAAACCATATAAAAAAGCTCCGCCCGAAAGCAGAGCCTACGCATCAAATTTCCCGAACTTGGGTTACTCACCAGCAAACAGCTCGTAGGGGTTTGTGGTGGCTTTGGTAACTGCAATCCGAGCCGGAATGCTGAAGTGGCCAAGGTTGGATGGGAGGTCTTGGAGACTCCCGTTAAAGATCGTGACACTGCTTATCCCCACCTCCTCTAACTTGCGGGGGGTGTTGGGAAACAGCACTTCGTGTCGGACTACTAAAATCCGTTTATCCGGATAGGCCCGGATCGAAACAACAGAGTCTTGAACACTGAACATGGCGTGAACCTCGCAGTCCCTGGGCGAAGTCGCCACGCGATGATGATCAAATCGCCAGAACGGCTTTAACTGCTTGCCGACATTGGCGCCACAGACCACCACCGCCTCCTTACGGGTGGGACCAAACATGCCCTCGGCACATTTGATCAAAATCGGCAGATCGGAATAGCGCATCTTAGGCGGGATCAGATAGACCAACCGCCCATCACCTTCGGTTCGTGACGGTAGATCCACAATAATGGACCGACCGCTATAAAACTCCAGCTCTCTTTCTTTTAGCTCGGCCACGATCTCGCCCAAGCGAGACTGAGCAATCTTGTCAACCGGCAGACTGGCCTGTAGACAAAATAGTTGCTTGTAGCTCATGGGTTTGCCTTTTCATCTCAACCCCGAGATGAGCACTATCTTTTGCGACCCGTGCCAGGGTCTATATTTATTTCAAAGAGAAAGCTCAACCTGCGGCTTAGCCGCAGGTTTTATGGTATCAATTTTTCGGCTCTCAGTCAAGCTTTTTTATCAGGTAGCCTACGTTTATCCCTGTAGAGGGTCTGACCCGTCGACCAACCCAAGCAGCCCAACAAATTTTCTTCTGCGCGACGGGTGCTTCAACTTCCTGAGAGCTTTTACCTCTATCTGTCGGATTCGTTCCCGAGTTACATTAAACTCTCTGCCTATCTCTTCTAAGGTACGCGAGACTCCATCATCTAAACCATATCGCAAACGAATCACCCGCTGTTCTCTCACTGAGAGCGTTGATAGAATTTTATCGATCCTCCGACGAGCCAATCTCTGCATCACTTCAGTTTCCGGTAAATCAACGGTCTTATCTTCTTGAAAATCGCCAAACAAACTATCCTTATCGTTGCCAATCGGTTTTTCTAAACTAATTGGCTTCTGAGCCGCCTTTAATATTTTAAGAACATCGTCCTCCGTTATACCCATGCTTTCGGCGATCTCCTGGTTGGTAGCCGGACGCCCCTCTTCAACTTGGATATCTCTGCTCGCTCGCCCCAATTTTGTGATAGTCTCTACCATATGCACCGGTTTGCGGATTAGATCAGCCTGATCTGCCAACGCCCGAGATACGGCCTGCCTGATCCACCAGGTGGCGTAGGTGCTTATTTTAAATGGCTGATCCTCCCCAATCATTTTTCCAGTTTTTTTATTGTACACACGGTGGTCAAGATCGTATTTCTCTATTGCTCGGATCAATCCAATGTTTCCTTCTTGGATCAGATCCAGGAAACCCATACCACGGTTTAAATATTTTTTGGCGATTGAGACCACTAATCGTAGGTTAGCCTCGATCAATTTCTGTTTAGCCGCCTCCGCTTTTTTCCATAGCGGAGTATCAATTGGCGCGCTTCGACCATCGCGATACACCGTGGCGTAGTAGATCTCTTCTTTTGGCGTAAGCAATGGGATATTACCAATCGTTTTTAAATATAACTTAACGCTATCGTCAAGCGCTATCTTCTGCCACTCGTTAATTTCTTCTTGGTCGGTATCTTCCTCTTCCAACCCTCCCCGCGCCACCTTCTCACACTCCTCCCAAGCCCTATCTTCAGCGCTATGTGCCCTTTCTATCTCCTTCCCCGTTTTAGCCTCTCGCGCCACTCGTTGTCTAACCGGCTTGGATCCACCGCTGCTTTTTTTAACTCTTTTGGGAGCATTTTGGCACTCTTGTGCTACCCAATCCACTAACTCGGGGCTATAGTAATCACAATCCTGCTTACTATATGGATTACGAAGAGTACGGACACGCCCCGTCTGTCCATTCTGATCAATAAATTCTTGTATCTTACCCCTGACCACATTGGATGACCGCTTAGCCTTTACGTGTAGTTCACTAAAAGTTAGCCATCCCTCCTCCCAGCCATCAGGCTTTAGCCCCTTCTCTATAGGTCGCCTTCTTTGCGTTGTCTTAATCCTCTTGGGGGCCTCTTTGCATCGCTCCACCGCCCAATCCACTAACTCGGGGCTGTAGTAATCGCCACTCTTGCTGTTGTAACGACTGCGAAGACTTTGCACATGCTCTGACTGGACATGAGTTTTTAAAAATTCTTGTATCTCTCTGTAGATCACTCCAGCCCCTCGTCCAGTTTTTACGCGTAGCTCGCCAATAGTCAGCCACCCTTCTTCCCAGCCTTCGGGCTTCAATCTTTTTTCTACGGGTCGCTTTTCTTTGGCTACCTTTACCTGCTTGGGAGCATTTTGGCATTCTTGTACTACCCAATCCACTAACTCGGGACTGTAGTAATAAAGGCTTCGGAGGCTACCGGGTTTACGCAACCTACTCGTATGGAGTGGCTCACTCATAGGGTGTTGTTCAAAGAACTCACGTATTTTTTCGCCTACCATCTTGCGGCTGTGGCCAGTCTTTTGACACAGTTCTCCAAAATAAAGCCACCCTTCTTTCCAATCTTTAAGTTTTGGCTTATTTTCCTTTTCTCGTTGTCTTTCTTTCGCCTCCTGCAGATCTTCTGTGCACTGCTCCACCACCCAATCCACTAACTCGGGGCTGTAGTAATCATGATCTTGGCCATTGTAGCGACTGCGAAGACTGCGAACATTCTCCGCCTGAACATGAGTTTTTAGGAATTCTTGTATTTTGCCGTGGATTGCCCTGTTCTTTTGCCCAGCTTTTTGACACAGCTCCCCAAGACTAAGCCACCCCTCCTCCCAACCTTCAGGCTTTAATCCTTTTTCCAGTGGCGGTTTTTTCTTCTTTACCGCCGCCAGCTTCTCTTGTTGGTTTACCTGCTTCAACTCTAACGCCAGCTGTTTCTCTTGTTGTTTTTGTTCAGCTTTAGCTAAGGCGATCTGTTCCTTTTGCCCTTGCTTCTCTAATCGCCCCATACGAATGTAGTGGGTTAACTTTAACCCACCATAAAGTTTAGTCTTTTTAGTTCTGGACTGGAGGCTCTTTCTCTTGGGTCTGATCCCCAATGCTCGCTGAAGTCGAAGTTCCTGGCACTTAGCAACTGCGTAACTAATGGCTTCCGGGCTAAAGAAATCTGTTTCTTCACCTTTAAATTTCCGGGCGCGCATCCGGTGCAATTTCGGGTCATTACTCTCTAAAAATTCATTTAGGAATTTTTGGATGGTCTTTTGCGTCAATTTATGCTCGGCAGCTATCCCACAGGCGCTGTTCCAACCTGCTGGTGCTGGGTTTTCAATTCTGTTAATCTTCTTCGTGCGTTCAGCCTTAGCCAAAGCAGCAAGCTGTTTCTCTTGTTCTCTTTGCTCAGCTTTAGCTAAGGCGATCTGTTCCTTTTGCCCTTGCTTCTCTAATCGCCCCATACGAATGTGATGGGTTAACTTTAACCCGTTATAGGAAGTTCGGCTCTTTGGCCGTAGCTGGCTCCTCACCGAGTATTCAACCCCTGGCTGCATTATTACGTGACCACCAGTTACAGCCAATTTCTCTGCGCTATCCAAGTTATCGATAATGAATCTGAGTGCTTCTCGATCGTATTGATACTCACCTCGGTTATTTTCAATGTCCGAACACGATACGTGTTCCGGATAAAGCAACCGATAGGCATCCAGGGCACGGCTCAACCATCTGGAGCTTACGTTTAACCTACCCAACATCTGCCCTTCAGTTAGCCAACCCTCGTCGGCAGCTAATTTCTGTGGACGGGGACTCTCCATGGCTCCCCTAATAACTATTCGGCCAGCGCGCACTAATTTTAACCCCGGGATAACCGGAGTTGTTTCTATCGAGGCTCCTTGGGCAGATCCAGTATCGCTCTCCTTTTTCTCATCGCTTGTTTCAGTCAATTCCAAGACCTCTGGCCGTTGAGTCTGGCCTGATTTGTCGATTACCTTTGCCTCGCCGAGCTCATTCAATATATCGAGGGCAGCATTGTAAACATGGATTGTAAAAAACCGACTTGGGTGTCTGCTGTATGGACGCCGATAGATATGATGATCGGCTGGTCGTTCCCGTAAGGCCGTATGGAGTAACGCCGACATGTCTTCACGACGCAATTCTGGATGATCTATTTTTAAAGCTTGGTATATCTCATCCAACGACGCCCACTCCTCATCATCCGGCAACATCTCCGCATCCGGAAAATCCTGCCGTTTTAATGGTGATAGAAGATCCCCTTCGTTCACGGATGTCGGTTCTAATGGATCAACTGCCGGCACATCCACCATTAGCTCATCTGTCTCCACCAACTCTAAACCAGGTATAGTTTCTGCCGGCGTTTCGCTGGCTGGCGATAAACCATCATCATTAAAAGCCGCCAGGGTCTCTTTCCGTGCCCGGGCTATTTCGTCCCCCAATGTCTTCCTGGTTAATGGATCATAGCTATCCGGATGACGCAGCAGTTCGTCAGTAATAATCTGACGCACCTGATTCGGGGGCAGCTTTAGATCATGGGATGCAATATCCACAATCCGATCAAGCGACCCACCATTATGTTCCGGGGTGACCGAAAGATCGCCGGAACTTTCTATTGGTTCCTCAGTAGGAGCACTGATAATGTGGTCCCCTGTTGTTGCCTCTTCCATCCTAAGTATTGCTTCTGATTGTACTATACCAAGAGGCACCTTCCAAGAGGGCCAGATCTGATCTGCCCCGTTAGAAGATAAAACTAAAATAGACCTAAACTACGGCTCCAATACCGCTGCCCGCTCACCATTATTTATGGTCAGCTTGATGTTAGTCATCCCGTCTACCCCAAACTGCTTCATTATTCTTTGGAGCGATTGGGCGATCACCATTACTCGGGCGGAGCCACCCATTGGGGTATCAAACTTATCGTTGAAGTCGATAGTAGCCTGGCCGTCTTTTATCTCTACCAAATTTACTACCACGCCCTCGTTTAACACATTACTCATCCCCTGAGATTTCTGACCTTCGGTTGGCCCCTTGATCCATTCTCTAATAGCCGCCAAAGATAGCTCGTTAACGTTATCTGTTTTTGGCACCATCCGCTCAACCCCTACAAACTCAAAATCGGTTTCGGTAGAAATAGCGTAATAGACCAAAACCGATTGGGTGTTCGACGAAACGACTGGATTATGTTTTAACTGCATCGTGGTGGTGTAAATCCAGATGCCTAATAATACCAGCGGAATGATCGCCAGCGTCCACCATAATGATAGATTATTCTCTATTTTTTTCTTCGCCATATAACCATTATAAGCTAACCATGTACTTTTTTCATTTTTAATTTATAATCTTTAGTTCCCTTGAGGGGATTATAATTGGACTGATGGAACTAACTATCTTAAAACTCGGCGGCAGCATTCTTACCCACAAATACGATGGGGGCGGGTTTGATGCCAGCACCGCTAATCGATTAGCGGGAGAGATCAAACAAGCCCTAATTAGATCGCCCCAACGCCTAATTTTGATCCACGGCGCCGGAGGCAAGGTTCACGGGTTAGCCAAGGAATTTGATCTCGCAACTGGGGCATTAACCCCCCAACAGATCGATGGATCGCTGACCACTCACGG
>JBAZHL010000031.1:0-7106 GCA_041652335.1 Patescibacteria group bacterium
GCGGTTAAAAACACCATCAACAACTTAGAATGGTTAGCCAAGCTAAAGAAGATATCCGCCGGCAAGATCAGCGCTCACATTAAGACAGCCGATGCCACCAGCATCGATTGGAAGGTGTTGGATAACTCCGAGGTGGTGGTGGTAGCCGAGCCCTATTTAGGCCCCCCTCTAAGGATGGCGCCATTTGCCCCCCAAGCCCAGACTATCCTAAAGGAGCTATCTGAGCTGTATCTTAGATTTTTCCAGAACCTAAATAGCCATTTTCCCCATATCAAAAAGGTGGGGATAGTCTTCCCGGTTATCCGGAGCCGCGACGGCCTAAAGTATCTAAACATCCTTGACGAAGTTGCGGCTACAGGTTACACTCGGAAAGTAATTTTGCCCCCCGAGGTAACCAAGAAGGATGCCGGGGTAAGCCCCCGCGGCGGCTTCCTCTACTCGAGGCCAGACCAACTGGTTTTAAGAGAGATCTTCGTCTTCGAGCGGGACAGATAATAAGGAAAGGTTGAACAATGGCACACGTAAAAGCGGCTGGTACAGCCAAAAACCTAAAGGACTCTAAGCCCAAAATGCTGGGGGTCAAGATCTACGGTGAACAGAAGATCAAGACCGGTCAGATCATCGTACGTCAGCGTGGTCAAAAGTATCGGGCTGGCGATAACGTAGGTATGGGTAAAGACCACACTCTGTTTGCGTTAAAAGACGGTAAGGTTAAATTTGCCCAGAAACAACATCGCAGTACTGCCCGCACTAAGCTAAAGACAGTCACCTTTATCCACGTCGTCTAAACCCAACGTCGTCATTCCCGATCGGATTCTGCCGAATGGCAGACACTCCGGGTCGGGAATCCAGACATAAAAAATAATTTGTTTTCCTTTCTGGATCCCCGCCTCCGCGGGGATGACTTTTATAAAGAAAAAACCGCGCGGGATGGGGGGACAGAACCCCTCAAGGAATGTTGTAACACTCCCCTCCCGGCGGTTTAGATAGTCAGGCAAAAAATAGCCCGCTGACAAACTTTCGAATCTTCATGTGAGGTTGCTCTCTTTTCGAGCCTCATACTGGATGTTAGCGGAGCATGGCTCCTACTTGCCCTGGCTCGCTAAGGGCTACCAGCGGAATGCAGCCAAACGGAAAGATCCGCCATCTGCTGCGCCACCCACCACACTGCGAATCCCGTAGCAACACAGACGGCTATCAGTAGTATGACGATCATAACGTTCTGCCACAGGTTGCCGCCTTCCGCCGGTTTTGCTTCCTGGTTGTTACACATACCGGGTCTCTCCTTCTGACCACAAACTTATGATACCGGTCAGTAGTGGATGTGAGCGAGTGTGATCGTTACCCTCTTGTCCTCCCTGCACGCCCTACAGTAAACATCGCTACGATGGCGTAACCGCAACGATGTTGGTGGAAACCGTTTTGGCAGACTGCCATTACGGTCACGTTTTCTTTTCCCCATACATTGCACCTCCTAAGGCGTGGTTTGGATCTCATTCAGTCCAATGGTCATACACATCGAGAAAAGAACTGCGATGGATAGCAGTAGTCCACCCAACAGTAGGTAGCCGAAGCAAGTCAGAAGCCAGGATGTGCGGCGCTTTGGCCGCACGTTATCTTGGTAGTGCCCATATCCGATCCGAACGCAATCGGAGGGCGGGGTGAAAAATCGGCAGTTTGAGGTAGGTTGATCTGTCGGTCGTTCTTTCTTGGCTCCTTTCTTTCCCGAACCGCCAATTCGATTGTGATTGTGATTCCCCATACTCACCTCCAAACAACTGTACAGTCAGATCAACGACAAGTAACCGTTACCACCCACCAGACAAACGGTGCAATAAACATCCCAAACAGGATGGTTTTGCCGACGAAGATCTGACGGGCTCTCTCGATTGTAGTCATCTGCTCTTTGGCCAACGAGGACAGAGGCAAGCCTCCACCCAAAGCAGTTATCCCAGCGCCCAAGAACAGTGACACGACGATAACGATTAGCGGATGCAACCAGTTCATGTGGATCCGCCTCCGCGGTGATATCTGATTAGCCTCATATACTGAGGCGGATGTGACTTAGCGAATCAGAAGTTGGAATACCTCGCCTACGCCTTGACAGAGGCCATAGCGCCAACACACATAGACGAGGAGGGCCAGCAATGCCGTCACAATGATAGCAGTACCGATACCCCGGGCTGTATGTAGAACATCTGGATCGCGGGACATTTTCATTCTCCTGCGAATAACGTTGTGTCGGCGGATGGTCAATCCGCACTCACTTTAATTAATGGAGGCTATAGCAACCAACTATAACCAAGGTGACGATAACGATGCACACACCGCGACATCTCACGGATCTAAAACCCAGAACGGGGCTGATTGCTCCGTACATCGCTCCAACGTTTGTTCTGCTTAACCGCGTTGTCGTAATCGGGGTTTAGTAAATCGCGGTTGTGCAGATATCGGAGAGTGGCACGGAGTTTTCCCAGCCACACCATGATGTAGGCGAACAACAGGGCATAGACCGCCCTATCAATGGTTTGAGTATCGTGGGCATAACTCAGCGGCAACAGCAACATCGACCAGCCGCAGAGGGTGATAAACGCCATGATCAGCACCGTTATAGTCTCTAACGGCGTGGCTCCTCGAAGCTGATACCCGTGAACGTCGTCCCGGAACTCATCCGAGCTAAGAGCGTGCTCAAGTGGCAGATACAAAGAAGCGATCACCCATCCCACCACCGTAAGGAGCACGACCAACGCTGCCCACAGGCTATTGGTTGGCCCTTGAGCGTACCACCTACCTATTGGCTCCTGATAGACGGCCCAGACATAGGTGACCACTCCCCCAACTGCCCAGGTTCCCAAAAAGTAGAGAAGGCCGGATGCGTCGGGGGCCCACCAGTTGGGAAAGAGGTCGAATAGGACGGCCGTCACTATCAGGCAGAGTAACCACCACCACGATGAGATATCGGAGAAACCCGGCAGCCAGAGAATAGCAGCGCCATAAAGCCCTCCGATCGCAATCCACAGAGTGGAGATCAAAAAACGCATAGCCGACATCTCGGCCTCCAGGATACAGTCTCGTTCCGCACAAAAAGATCACTCTTGATGTTAAGGAACGGAGAGTTCAGTGTCTCTAATTTTTCGCCCCCAGTCAATCGAATCAGATCAGGGATGAGTTTTTGATGACCGCACCAATAAAATCGCGGAACAGAGGATGTGGCCGATTGGGTCGGGACTTAAATTCCGGGTGAAACTGGGAGGCAACAAACCAAGGGTGATCCTTTAGCTCTACGATCTCTACCAATTCTCGATCCGGCGAAATACCAGAAAGAATCATCCCCTGCTTTTCAAAATCTTTACGATATTCGTTGTTAAATTCGAACCGATGACGATGGCGCTCCGAGATATCTGGTTTTTTATAAGCCTCATAGGCTTTAGTGCCTCGCATTAGCAAACACGGATAAGCGCCCAGACGCATCGTGCCACCTTTTTGCGTGATCTTTTTTTGATACTCCATAATATGGATCACCGGGTGTTTGGAGTTTTCGTTAAACTCAGTACTGTTAGCATCGGTCCAACCTAAGATATTACGAGCAAATTCAATGGAAGCGATCTGCATCCCCAGACAGAGTCCCAAATACGGTAGCTGGTGTTCGCGGGCGTACTGGGCTGCCTTGATCTTGCCCTCGATCCCGCGAGCACCAAATCCGCCCGGTACCACAATGCCATCGCAGACCGACAACAGCTCATTGATCGGTGCTTCTTTTGATTCTAAACTTTCTGCGTCGATCCATTTAATATTCACATCGACGTTGTGATACCATCCAGCAGCCTTAAGTGCTTCAAACACGCTCAGATAGGTATCCTCCATCGTGGTGTATTTGGCGATCAACCCAACCGTAACTTTTGGCTTATCGGAGAGGATCTTCATCACTAAGTCGCGCCACTCGGATAGGTCGATCTTCTTGTTAGTTAACCTTAACCGCTCAGTTATCAGATCACCAAACCCATAGTTTTCCAATGTTAATGGAACATCATAAACGGTTTTTGATGTTTCTAACGGCACTACGGCACTGGAGGTCAAATTGGCCGCCAGAGCGATCTTTTCGACACCATTGCGAGGGATCGGATGATCACTGCGGCACATAATTGCATCAGGCTGGATACCTGTGCCCTGAAGATCCCGCACACTGTATTGGGCGGGGCGAGTTTTTAACTCCTTGGTTACCTCTAACCACGGCAAGAAGACAACATGAACATACATCACATTGTTGTAGCCAACATCGGTCTTGATCTGTCGAATAGCTTCCAAAAAATGCATAGCTTCGTAGTCCCCGACCGTGCCACCAACTTCAGTAATAACCACATCCACATCAGCCTGTTCGCCACCAGCCCTAACCATCTCTTTTACTTGGTTAGTAATGTGGGGAATAATCTGCACTGTCTTGCCCAAAAAATCTCCGCGGCGTTCTTTAGCGATCACTTCACTATAAACTCGGCCCGTCATAATCGAACTGGCTTGTGAGAAACTCTCGTCGGTAAATCTTTCGTAGTGGCCTAAATCTAAATCGGTTTCGGCGCCATCGTCTGTAACAAACACTTCGCCGTGTTCGCCCGGATTTAAAGTGCCAGCATCATAGTTTAAGTAAGGATCTAATTTTTGCAAGAAAATTTTATAGCCACGAGCCTTTAGGATATTACCGATCGAGGCGGCCGTGATCCCCTTACCCAAGCCCGACAGTACGCCACCGGTTACAAAGATGTATTTTCTATTTTGTTCGACCATTACTAATTAGTGTAAACTCGTTGGACGCTTTCCGGCAAACGGGTGATCACCTCGTAGTTAATAGTGCCGGCCCAGTCCGCAATATCCGTGGCCGTGATCTCTTTTGATTTGCTGCGACCAATAATTACTACCTCATCGCCCGGTTTGGATTTGGGCCGCTTGCTAATATCTAACATCGTCATGTTCATACAAATTCGCCCCACCATCGGTACCACCGATCCTTTAAGCAACATAAACCCCATATTGGATAGTGTTCTGGGCAATCCTTCGGCGTAACCTACCGGCACCACTCCAATCGTCATCGGCTTGGGCGCCTGAAAGCTGCAACCGTAACCAACATAGCTACCAGCCGAGATGCGGCGAACCGACACTAATCGTGTTCGATAGCGCAGAGCTGGTTTAAGATGAATCTTTTTAGCGTGTGGCTCTTTTTTGGCCCACGCCTGAACTCCTCGTGATGGCCATAAGCCGTACATACTAATTCCTAATCTAACTGCATTGAATCTCGACTCCGGTAATAAAATAGCGGCGGCCGAAGCGGCAGTGGAGATATAGGGGATTTTATCAACCTTTACCCCAATCTTTGTTAGCTTCATCAACAATTTTTCAAACTGGAACAGTTGAGATTTGGTGTAGCTTTTATTCAGCTCCTCCACACTCGCTAAATGCGTCCAGATGCCCTCCAACGACAAGTGCCGATGCTGTCCAATGGTACGAATAGCAGCTATCGCTTCATCGAGCAAAAAACCTAACCGATTGATCCCCGTCTCCAATTTAACGTGCAGATTAATCCGCTGCCGGACAATATTAGCCACAGCAACAGCGTCTAACAATGAGCGGCGGTTGTGCACCACAAAGCTTATCTTATTGCGAGCCAGATCGACCATATCTTCTTTGGCGACCGCTCCCATTACTACGATTGGTCTAATTACCCCCTTCTTGCGTAGCTGAAGAGCTTCAGCAGCCGAGACTACTCCCAACATATCCGCGCCGCTTTTGATGGCTTGTAGCGCCACAGGCAAGATCCCGTGCCCGTAGGCATTGGACTTAACGACGGCGATGATCTTGGTATCGGACCGCTGGAGTCGTTTAATCTGCTTGATATTATGATCAATCGCACGTAGATCAATATTGATCCATGCCAGCGGCGCTTTCACTTTTTCACCTCCTAAGTGATACCTTCTAAGCGTTCGTTACCCAACGAGCGCTAAATTTTACTTAAATATCCAGATTGGCAACGGCGGCGGCGTTATCTTGAATAAACTTTTTGCGGGGAGCAACGTCATCACCCATTAGTGTACTAAATATTGCGTCCGCCTGGACAGCGTCATTGACCGTCACCTGTAATATTGTGCGACGTTCGGGATCCATAGTAGTGCTCCAAAGCTGTTCGGGGTTCATCTCACCCAAACCTTTATACCGTTGAATATCGGCGATCTTTTTGGGGCCACCTTCTGCCGCTGCCCCCTCGCCCTCTACCATCTCGGCTACTTCACCATCGGCCGTAGCGGCGGCCTCTTCGGCTTCGGCGGCCTTTTTACCAGCCTTGGTCGACCTCTTTTCCAGATCGGCTGCCCGTAATTTTTCTAGGATGGTTTCTTTTTCTTCGTCGCTATAGACGTACCACTGTTCCTTGCCCTTCTTAATCGAGTAGAGCGGCGGCTGAGCGATATAGAGATAACCGCGATCAATAACATCGCGCATAAAGCGGTAGAAGAAGGTTAACAATAGTACGCGAATATGGGCGCCGTCTACGTCCGCATCGGTCATAATAATGATTCGGTGGTAACGAATCTTATCGGCGTCAAACTGCTCACCAATGCCTCCGCCCAGAGCGATCACCAGGGATTTAACCTCATTGTTGGCGATCATCTTATCTAATTGTGAACGCTCCACGTTTAAAATTTTTCCACGAAGGGGGAGTATGGCCTGGAAATTTCTGTCCCGGCCCTGCTTAGCCGAGCCGCCGGCAGAATCACCCTCGACGATGTAAAGTTCGCTACGAGAAGGATCTCTCTCGGAGCAATCGGCTAATTTACCCGGCAAGGTCATGCCTTCGAGCGCACCTTTACGGATAACGGTATCCCGGGCCGCTCTGGCGGCTAACCGCGCTCGGGCGGCTAACAGCACCTTGGCCAAGATCCGCCGGGCCTGAGTGGGGTTCTCCTCTAAGTAGCTACCAAAGTAGTCGTTCATGACGCCTTCGACCATCGTTCTGATCTCGGTATTACCGAGTTTGGACTTGGTCTGGCCTTCGAACTGCGGATCGGGGAGTTTAACGCTAATCACGGCCACCAAACCCTCCTGAACGTCCTCACCAGTTAGCG
>JBAZHL010000032.1:0-7029 GCA_041652335.1 Patescibacteria group bacterium
GCGTCCGGAGTGGCATATTTCGGCATGGCTCCGCCGGGCAATAAAAAGATCTTAACCCGGCCGGGGCGCATAATTTGGGACACCACTTCAAGGCTACCGGCAGTTATTAAACCATCGCTACCCATGATAGCGCCTCCTTTAAGTTTCCTAATTATCAACCCCCGCAGGTCTGCCTACCGGCAGGCGGGCAGGCAAGATTGACCTTGTATATTACCATACCCCAAGATAACGTCATCCCTGCCTACTCGGGGATCCAGAAAATAACAGAAAGTTTTATTTTTCTTGCCTGGATCCTGAATAAGTTATTTATAGGCCTACGGCAGCGAAGTGTTTTCAGGATGACAAAAGGGGCGTGGGAATGACAATATGGATATAACCAAAAACCCGAGCCTTGAGGGGCTCGGGTTTAGGTTTTAATTGAAGTTAATCAATTAATCTGTCGGGGCGATTACCGACGGCCGTAGCCGCCGCCATTGCCACCACGGCTGCCACCACCGAAACCGGGGCGATCAACCTTGGGACGAGCAATGTTCACCGAGATAGTGCGACCGTCGAGCTCTTTGCCATTGAGTTCATCAATAGCCTTCTGAGCTTCTTCTTCGGTAGCCATCTCGACGAAACCAAAGCCCTTGGAACGACCGGACATGCGATCGATGATCACAGTCGCGGATTCCACGGTACCAACGCCAGCAAAAAACTCGCGGAGGTTATCGTCCGTAGTAGCATAGTTCAATCCACCGACAAACAATTTCTTGTTGTTATCCATGTGAGATCTAAACCTTACTTACTTAATATACGTAGGGCGGTCCGCATCTCACACGGCCGAACGTTATACACTTTCTAACCTGTTGAGATTACCTACTCCACCGATACTATACAGAACGGGCTAAAAAAGTCAAGCCCAGTAGTGAAAATTAGCGCGGCTACGCCGCACGATGAAATCACGCTAATTTCTACTACTGGGTCAAGCTGAGGCCGGGTTTTGACCCAAATAAGTTAGAGCCTGATCTAACACCTGCTGTGCAGCGGGAAAACTGATCAATTTGCGCGCCTCTTCGGGGGTTACCCATCGATAATCTCGCAACTCTTCCTCTAAAATTTTAACCGTTGGATCCCCTACCCAACCCAAGAAATATTTGACCGTTTTATGGATTATCCCCTCCGTACCGTGGCCTCTGAACTGATAATTTTCGGTGGCACTCCACTCGGGCACTAACTTAACTTCCGAAATGCTGGTTTCTTCTAACAGCTCCCTAAGAGCCGATTCAATCTCTGTCTCGTCTCCCTCGGGATGCCCTTTAGGAAAAGACCAGTGACCCACATTATGGCGCACTAATAGAAACTTTATCTGGTTGCCCTCTCGATAGATTGGTACCACCCCAAATGATCGCTGTTCCATACTCTTATCTTCTCACGATACAGACAAAATTATTTGCGATACTGGGATAATCGTTCACGAATTAATAGAATCGAGCGCTCATCGATAATAAAGCCCATAGCGGCTAAGATCATAATGGCCCAGAGCGGCCAGATCACTCCTGCCACACCACCAGTAGAAACTGGTGGCTGAAGAACTTGAGCCACCTCGACCGTTGTGGAGGGTTTTAACTCTGGCAGTTCGACCGTTAACTGTACGGGGGTATTAACTAACACCGGCTCTGATTGAGTGGATGCATTAACCGTACTAATTTCTGATATACCAGCTACTTGCTCAATTAACGGAGCTACTACCGCTGTCATTTTGCTAATATCTTTAGCAGTCTGAGTAGCCTCCACACCAAAATGTTGCACAATAAATAAGGTCTCCCGATCTTCGTACCAGCCACTGGCCATTCCGATACCTATATCCGTGAACTTAGGCTCAACTAAATTTTTGTAGTGAGTTGGACTGTTGATCCAGGCATTCATCAACCGATCAATATTGCTATACCCTTTGGCGATATTCTCACCAGCTAACGAATAAACGTAGCCCTGAGGAGTAATCCAGTAGTTCATTCGATTGCCGCTCGCATCTGCGTGGGCAAAGTAACCCTTGGTGGCCATATCACTGGCTTTAGCGGCCGCTGAACGCATTAGGCGGCTATCGGTGGTTAGCGCCGGCAGACCAACCCCAGCTCGAACTTGATTGGTTCTACTAATGATGGCTGCTTCCTGGCCAATTAGGTCGTTAGCAAAAGCAGTTGGAGCTCCACCGGCTAAGGCAATTGAGAAAAACAGCGCCGAGAGCACAGTTTTGGCTGTCGTTTGCGCTACGCTGACAACAAAGTAATTTAATTTGTTTTTGTTTTGCACTGCTTGCCGATTACAGGTTAGTTTTTACCTGTTTGTTTATTATAACATACTTAATGATATTTGTCAATAACTGCTACTCCCCGATGAGAGCTATAATGTGAGTGTTGTAGTCTGCTTGCATAGAGGAGGTATCATCAATGCAAGCCCGCACGTTGACTTTTCTGATCATCCTATCGCTTGTGGTAGGATTTGTGGCAAGCACCCAGCCGGCGCTGGGCGCGACAGAGGACGGGCCGCTTCCGGCGCCCGAGCTGAGGCAGCAGATCCAAGCGGGAGTGCGAACCATCGCAGCAGCTGAGTTTGCGTTCTACGCCAAATCTCATAGTTATGCTGACGAACGGGATCTGGTCGCTAACGAGTACCTCTCGGAGAAGATGTTTGACCTGCGTGAAAATGGCGACATCTCATACGAGATCGCACTGTATCGAAACGCTGAAGGAGAACCACGGCGGTTTATCGTCTTTGGCCGAAGCGGCGGTTCGTTACCTCGCACCGCTTGGCTAATCGATGAGACCGGTCTGGTGCGAGAAGCCAACTGGCACAGATCGGCACAGTGGTACTTGGAGATCGAACCATTTTTCTCCAAGATCGATGACTGGGCGGCTCAGGCCGACGCCGTTAGCCGCAATGGTCTGTTTAATGTTCAACTGGCGGTGGAGCGCTGGACGATAGATCATAGTAAGAAGGGTGGCACAGTTCGGTATCCGACGAGCATCGAAGCAGTAGTCATCGACGGCTACATTAGCTCCGGGTACTATGCTAACCCACTGCGCTCAGATAGCTACGACGAGCTCACCGCCATAGCCATGCCTATGGGCGAATGGTCGCCGGGTGACTTTAGCTATGTGCCTCATGTGTATCAATCGGCAGCTGGCGAATGGTTAGCTGATGGCTACATGCTAATTGGATACTCCACTCGTCGTCACAGCCGCGTTGGAAAACCCGAAGATCTGAGGAAGCACGGTATCTCCATTGTGCTGGCATCGGATGAACGTGCCAGCGATTGGTTTCAAAAAGCGATAGCTGAGCCTGATGACATAAAGCAACCAGGCAAGTGAGCTACGAGGGGCAAACAAGTACGGCCCGCGGGGTAATCCCGCGGGCTATTTTTTATACTTGTGTCATTCCGGACCCTGGCCGCGTCCCGCGACCGCGGGCAGGCTTGATCCGGAATCCAGGCCTGGGTCCTGAATAAGTTATTTTATAGAGCCTACGGCAGTAAAGTGTTTTCAGGATGACAAATGGTGTAAATTTATCTAAAACCCCCGATTGCTCTGGGGCCTTAGATGTTTTAGTTTGCGTTAAACGATTTTATTCTTCGAACTGGCTCTTTTTGCGGCGATAGGTGAATCCACTTGCGATCAAGCTGGTTAACGCCGCTAAGCTCATGACGATGAAGGTTGGGGTACCGGCTGCTGGCAGTTGCTCACCACCAACCGCCTCGTTACCAGCGGGTTCATTTAGAGCCAACGTTGGGTTAGTTATTTGATCGCCCAACACTTGCTCTACCGGAGGGGTATAGTAACCGCCGCCACTACTACCACCGGTGATTCCACCACCAGGAGTCCCCTGCTGATCAACGCTACCCTGATGATTGCCAAAGTCGATATCTGTCCAATTCCACTGGGCACCGTCACCACTGCCGACAAGTAGACTATAGGCTGCGGGACCGCCAGTAGGGGCCACAGGATGTGTCTGTGTCCAGCCGCTCTGCCCCGCCTCTCGAACGATGTAGGGGCCGGCAGCAAGGTCGGCAAAGTCGTAAGCGCCAGTCTCATCAGTTACATCCGATTTTTCACCCGGATCCAAGGCGCCATTATCATTGGCATCAATATAGATGGTCCAACCGGACAACACCTCGTCATCCGTGCCATCCTTTGTGCCATTGCCGTTGTGATCGTTGAATTTGATACCGGCAATAGAGCCCTTAGGTTCTGGGATAGTTGTGTCGTGGTTACCGAAGTCGATATCTCCTGTTAAGACATCCGCAGATACTGTGTAGTACTCCTTCACCGAAGGGTCTGGGTAAGTCTGTGCCCAACCGGTTTTGGTTTCTTCGGCGATGATCAGATCGTCGTTGATTTCGGCTGGAATATCCAGTTGATATTCGCCGCTCTCGTCAGTAACACCTTTGGCGACAACTTTGTAGATCTCTACATGAAGAGAGCCGCTATTGTTCTCGGCGCAGATGTCGTGAATGTGGAACTCTGCTTGGTTACCGTTACCAACAAAGGTATGCCAGTAGACATGGCTTGGGCTAAAGTCTCCCCACAATCCGTAAGCGCTGCCTATCCATAGATCCAACAGGCGCTCCCCGTAACCGCCGTAGCCATCAACCTTATCGGTCCAGGCCTCGGGGTCATCAGCAAATAATCGTTTGGAGTATTGAGCATCTGCCGTGATACCATCGTTGGCATCAAAGGTACCAGTGGCTCGAATAATGTATTCAGCCTGGTCTTCGAGTGTGGTCGAGAACTTCGACTTACCGTCATTATTGGAGTCTTCGTGCCATAACGGATCATCGTTGTGCGAATCCACATCAAACTCTTCAACTAATTGGCCGGCGTAGATGGTCCAGCGAGCTAATCCGCTGTCGTTGCCGTCTTTGATTCCGTTACCGTCAAAATCATTGAACTTCATACCGGTAACGGTGCCGGGAATATCTTCGCCGTGGTTGCCGAAGTCTAACCCAGTTAGTTCATCCTGATCGGTGTATATGTCGTAGTAGTTGGGGTCGCTCGGGCGGGTTTGGGTCCAGCCGCGTTGGGGGATCTCGTACACTAATACGTGATCAGTGGCGGCGGGGATCTCCAACTCGTAGTCTCCGTTTGCATTAGTAACCGCTTCGTCTACTACTTGGTAGATATCAACGGTCAGTTGACCGATGTTGTCCGCGTACCAACCGGGAATCGGAGTATGGGTGTCGGCATCGCCATCAAACACCTGCAAGAAGACCTCTTGGTAACGCTCCAAGGTGATATTAGCGTAGTAGGTGTGATCGGATCCGTTATACGGACCCCAATCGAGGAACTCGCCGTTGACCATCAGATCGCCCTGATCAATGCCCGCTCCCGGATAACCTGCGGTGCCATCGGTATGGGTCGTCCAAGCGTCTTGGGTGGTGTATTCGGCATCTACTTGAGCGCCGGGATTATTTTCTCCAGCGCCTAGCCAGGTGCCGTTGGCAACTAACATATACTGGCCCGGGTTCAAGGGATCCAGTGATCGCCATCCATTGATATCGCTTGAATCAACGATGGCATCCTCCCAAATCAGGTTAGGCAGTACGGCCTTGATCGTCCAACCCTCGAGACCAATCTCGTTATCGCCGCGCCGGCCATCGCCGTTAACGTCGTTGAACTTCGTTCCCGTAAGGGTATGATTCGGATTCTCAGCCAGCACATTAAACGCAACGGCGTAGTAGGTTTGGCCAAGTTGCAACCCGCCATCTGCCTCAACCCGATCGTAGTTATCGTAATTGAGTACATCAGTAGTGGCGTAGAGTTCAGCTGAGAACGCCTCTTCTTCGGTTGGTACGTTAGAACCGTTGGATGTCCATCCGCTGAACGGAACGTAACCTTCCTGCAACACTTCACGAATCCAGACATAGCTGTTATCGCCAAGCTCCTCGTCGGTTAGAGTGATGGTGGTTTTACCGTCCACTGTCGGATCAGAAGAGTTCCAACCCTCAGCCGGACCGATCAATGCGTCTCCAGGATTGGCCGCGCCTTGTGGCGCCCATTCAAATTTCCAATCATCATCCGCAAAGCGGCAACCTTTGTTTTTATCAACAAACTCCTGAGCCGTAGTGGCTGTGATGGGAGCGTACTCACCAGTGCCCCAGTCGGGCAACAGATCTTCGGAATCACAGATGATCTTGTGGGCCACAATGGTAACCACTGGCTGTTCGGGCAGCTCACAAGCAAACTCGTTGATCGTGATCGTAACATCGTCGCTCACAGACAGTTCGTCATCGTCCGGGGCAACCACGTCAGCAATCTCTGGATATTGTCGCTCGGTATAGCCACGGAAAGTGGCTGAGTTAGTGAGCTCACACTCGCTGGGAGCGGAGTGCAAAGCTTGTACCGCGGCTACATCGTAACCATCGGCATCCTCGGGGAAGCCCTTAAAATCTTTGCTGGTTTTATCTACCAGTTTGATGTATCTCGCCCAAGACAGCGTACCGAGATCAAAATCGTTATCGTGCTTATCAGATTCGTTCCGTACTTGCGTGCCCAGCGATACCCAAGCGGTACCGGTCTGGGAAGCAAATACCTCAACTGCCTCTGGATAACTATCAGGCGAAGGGTTACCATAGCTGGTCTCGATAACATGCACATCGTCGCCGTCACCGTTGATGATGTAGTTATCAAAGCCGAGGACTAATTCTCCGCCGAAGCCCAGTGATACAAAATTAGGCGGGGCAGCATCAGTATCGGTGTCTTCACCCAACGCTTCATCGGGTTGGTTTCGATCGCTCGGGAGATTCCCGCCACCCAGCTGTTTGCCGGGATCGTAAGAAACAACGGAGTCCGCCCACGGATCGTAAGAATCCAAAGATACGACCAGCCGAATTGTGCCATCACCTTCGGCGGTGATATCACCCAAATTCCAGGTGACTACTCCATCAGTTACATCAGTGGCATCCGGATCGAAATCGGATGAAACAAAAGTAGTATCAGCCGGCAACGTATCAATTACTTGCGCGCTATAGAGTGTGCCGTCACCGTTTACTTT
>JBAZHL010000033.1:0-6824 GCA_041652335.1 Patescibacteria group bacterium
TAACTCTTACATCTGTTATTATGGACAGAAGTACAGAAGATGTGACTGTTAACAATATTGCAACGCCTAATACAGCTATTGGTGCTTCTAACATGTCAGAAGCACAAACACTTACAGCAAACTATGTTGGTGCGGCTCTTACTGGTACAACAGACAGTGTAACTGTAAATCTTTCAAATGTTGCAACAGCTGCAACAGTTGCTATCGTTAGTACAACAACGAGTGGCGTTGAAGAAATCGTAGTTAGCTCTACAGGCAATACAAATAAACTAACAGCATTAACTTCAGTTGATAGCGGTGCTGCAACAGAAATCACAAAAGTAACAGTTACAGGCGATAAAGCTTTAACAATTACTACGGCTCTTGACTATGCTGGAACAACAACAGGTACATTCGATGCGTCTGCAGCAACTGGTGCAGTAACTATGGGTATGGATGTAAACTTAACTCAAGCTACTGTTAAAGGTGGTTCAGGTAACGATGTTATCGATATGTCAACAGGCTTAAATGCTACTGATGTTATCGATGGTGGAGCTGGTACAGACAAACTTAAAGTAGTTGGTGCTGATTCTGCTGCTACAACACTTGATACAACGCTTATGACAAACATCACAAATATCGAAGAACTTCAAGTTCAATCGGATGCTGGTGATGCTCTTGTTCTTAAAACAAACGCAACTATGTCAAAAGTTATTCTTGTAGAAAATGCTACAAATGGTACAGCTATGACAACATCAGATTTAGCTGCAAATGCAGTAGTTGAACTTGTAAATAATGTTGATACTGCTCATGCAATCGGTGCGGTAGTACTTGGTCTTAAAGATGCAAGCGGAACAACTGATACTTTAAATGTAACTGTTAAAGGTACAACAGCACATGATGCAGCTGATAACACAATAGCTTCATTGACAGTTTCTAATATAGAAACTTTAGCATTGACATCTTCATTTGATGGTACTGTAGCTTTACTTGCAGCAGATACAAACACAATTACAAGTTTGGTAGCAGATACAACGTTAACTAAGATTACTGCAGCTGGTTCTGATGCATTAAGCTTTACAATGTCAGGTGCTGAAACAAATTTAGCAACTATTGATGCTTCTGCTATGACAGATGTTATTACGGTAAATATGACAAACTTAACTTCAAATGTAGCTATTACAACAGGTTCTGAAGATGACCTTATTACTATGGGTGCTACTTTAACTAATGCAGATACTATCAATGGTGGTTCTAACTCTACAGACACAACAAATGTTGACGTATTGACTGCTACTGTAACAGGTTTAACTGCAACTACAGGTGCTCTTCATATCTCTAATGTTGAGAGAGTAAATCTTACAAATGCCGGTACAGCTGTAATCAATGCTGCAGGTATTACTGGTACAACAGAAGTTGCTATCGCAGAAGATGCTGCGGCTGTATCAACAACAGTTACAGGTCTTTCAACAACTGCCGCGTTAGGTCTTGGATTCAATGGTACTGCTAATGCTGCTACAGTGTTAGGTACAGTAATCGTAAGCTTGGCAGATGAAACAGGTACAACAGATGCATTAACTATTAACATGAATGATACTACAGATGGAGATACAAATACTGTTACTCTTAAAACAACAGCAATCGAAACTGTAACATTTGCTCACAGTACAACAGCTGCTGCACTTGCAAGTACAACTGTAACATCAACAGATTTTAAAGCAACTACAATCAATGTAACTGGTTCAGATACAGATGTTGACAATACGTTCACACTTGGAACGCTTAACGCTGCTACTACAACAGTAAATGCAAGTACATTTACTGGTATTCTTTCTGCAACAACGGCAGCTGGCGTAGCAACTACAATGAGTGCAAAAGGCGGTTATGCGAGCGTATTAACAGGTAGTACTGGAAGCGATACATTTTCTGTAGTAGGTGATGCTGGTACAGCTATCTATGATATTTCTGGTTTAACTGGAACACTTGATACATTGAATGCAACTTTAAGTTCTACTGCTTCAGATTTTACATCAGTAGATGGTATTGAGACTATGAACTTAAGCGTAAAAGCAAGCACTTCAGCTGGTTTTGATAATGCGACTAAAGATAATGGTTTAAATGCAGCTACAACAGTAAATATCCTTGGTGGAAATGCTTTATCTTCATTTGTTATGACAACTGCAACTATTGATGCTGCTTCTGCTATGACTGTTAATGCATCTACATTTGCAGGTCATGTTGAATTAAATCTTGCTTCAGATGCATTTGATGCTGATTTAACAATTATTGGTTCAGCACTTACAACAGATAAAGTAACAACGATTATCGCAGCAAATGCTGGAAGTGGTACAAATAAAATCAAATCAATGAGCGGTGTTGAGACGTTGATTGTAACTTCTACAAACAGTGATGTTGACTCTGAAATTGATTTAACTAATGTTACAGGTCTTACAACAATTGATGCTCAATTTACAAATGGAGCTAATGCTGATAAAATGCAGGTTCTAAATATTGCAGATGGCGTAAATGTTAAAGTAACATCAAGTGAAACAGCTGACCAGCTTGTTCTTGACTTAACTAACAAAACTGCTACAAACAATACACTAAATGTTGAAGTTACAGCTATGGGTGCAGGTAGTGATATTCTTAACCTTGACATTGCTCAAGTTGAAACACTTAACTTTAACCTTAAAAATACAAATGCAGTAAGTCTTAACCTTGATGGTGTAACAGTAACTGGCACAGGTACAGAAACTGCATTAACTTTCACAGGTGCTAAAGATGCTACAATCAGTGGAGCTGCTTCAACAATCGGTGATATTGATGCAAGTACATTAACAGGTGCATTAACAATTACAGCTCGTACAAATACAGCTGCGAATGATGTTAAAACTGGTTCAGGAAACGATACAATTATCATGGCAAATACAGGCGATACTTTGAATGCTAGCACTGGTACAGATACACTTGTAGTAGCTTATACTTCAGTAATCGGTGGTATGGCGATTGACTTATCAAATGCAACAGACCAAATTACTACATTCAACGGTTCTTCAAATGCTGCTGTTCAAGTAGGATTTGAAAATGTTAACTTGACTGGTTATACAGGTAACGGTGCAGAAATTACTGCTGCAACGACAGGTTCTACTATCGTTGGTACAACAAAAGTTGATAGCATTACATTAGGTGCTGGAACAGATACAGTTGATTTCAACGCTGTAGGCTCTATTGCAGGTACTGCGAAAGATGTTATCAATAACTACGGTTCAGGTGTGGATGTTCTTACTTTTGATGGTTCAGAGGCTCTTGTAGTTGCTGAAGCAGATGGCGTTACTGCAACATCAGATGTAGACACTTCTGCAACTGGTTTAATTACTTTTCATGCTAATGATGATACATATGCAGAAAAAGTAACTGCAATCCAAGCGGACGGTGAATTGGACGCAGCTAACTCTGTAGCTATCTTTACTGATGGTACTTCATCATACTTGTATTATGCAGGTACTGCAACAGGAAATACTGACGACCAAATTATTGAATTAGTTGGTGGTGTAGCTGCAGGACTTGATGCAATTACAATCACAGGTACTGGTTTGACTATCGCGTAATCAATTTTCTTCCCCCGTTCCACCTCTCCACGAGGTGAAACACAAAAAAAGTTACTAAACTTTTCTCGTTCCACCTCTCCTGAGGTGTAATGCAGACAAAAGTTACTAAACTTTAAACTTTAAGCCTCACTTTCTCTTAGGAGTTGGTGAGGCTTTTCAAAAGAAAAAAAAGGGTGTCAAAAAAAGGGTGTCAGGCACTATTTTATGCAAAAACTTAATTTAAAAAAGGGTGTCAGGCACTCTTTTGTAAAAAGGGTGTCAGGCACCATTTTGAAACTTTTCTTGTTTTTTGCTTAATCAGTTAACATAACGCTACTTTTCTCTCTTAAAATCTTTCATTTCTATTCTTTTTATATTTTGCTATAATTTCAACATGACATTACAAGAACGAAAAGATACAGCTGATATTATTGCTAAATTAATTGATTCGCTTTATAAGAAATTAATTATATTATTGGCAATTGATGGAGCGTTTGGTACATATGCACTAAAATATATATCAGATTCAAATATTGTTGGATATGTATTTGCTGTTATTTTTATATTTGTTTCGATAGCAATTTTTGTGACTTATGTGAAAATGAATGTATGGACAAAAAATCTCGAAAGGATATCTAATGAGTGAGATAGGAATTTTAATAATACCTTTAGGTTTTGTATTTGCTGCTATTATAGGATTTTTAGCTGTTAAAAGACATTGGAAAATTGCTGACTGGGTTTAAACCCTACTAAAGTGAAAAAAGTGTCTAAAAAAGTGTCAGGCACTCTTTTACTGCAGGCACTCTTTTGTGTTCCCTGTTTAAAAAAAGGGTGTCAGGCACTCTTTTGAAACTTTTCTTAGTTTTTTATTAATCTTTTGCTTCTGCTTAACATAACGCTACCTCTCTTAAAATCTTTCATTTCTATTCTTTTTTATATTTTGCTATAATTTCAACATGACATTACAAGAACGAAAAGATACAGCTGATATTATTGCTAAGAGGGGTGACTTAATTTATAAAAAATTATTGTTGCTAGTAGCAGTTGCAGGTGGTAGCTGGATTTATGGTGTGGGTAAAGCTGATATTGTGAGCTATTTTGCATTGTTGGCATTTTTTCTCTCATCAATAGGTGTAGTTGCTAATTTAGTCCGTTTAGGACAAGTGATTGTAAAAATAAAGGAGATTGAAGATGACTATTGAACTTTTATATGGAATATCATTAGTGGCAGCTATCATAATAGGTGTACTCGCAGTAAAAAACCATTGGAAAATTGCAGATTACTTTTAAGATAAACAAAAAAGCTAAAAAAGGGGTGAAGAAAAAGGGGTGAAGAAAAAGAAGAAAAAGAAGAAAAAGGGGTGTCAAAAGGGGTGTCAGGCACTCTTTTAAAACTTTTCTTAATTAAATATTAATATATTATTTATTACAATACCACATGCCAAGAAAAGAACGATACCAAGAAGCTGGACACTATCATATTATAAACCGTGGAGTAGAGAGAAGAGCTATCTATCTTGAACCCGAAGATTATAATTTCTTTTTAGATTTACTGCTCAAACTTACCAAAGAGTATGAGATTACCATACACGCATTTTGTCTTATGACAAACCACTACCATCTCTTACTAGAAACCAAACAAGCCAACCTCTCAAAAGCTATTCAATTTATAAACGATAAATACTCCAAATATTTCAACAAAAGGTACACAAGAAGCGGTCATCTCTGGCAAGGAAGGTACAAATCTTATCCTCTCTTTGATGATGCTCACTTTTGGATAGTAGCAAAATACATAGAGAGAAACCCCATAAAAGCAGCAATGGTAAAACAAGTAGAATTCTACAAGTACCAATCTTTTTTTCAATGGAAATATAAACATAACTACTATGAACTTCTAAATAACTCTAAGATTTTTGATATGACTTATGATGAGTACACAGACTATATTAGCAGTGAGATGGATACGGATGCCATAGACACAGTCTATAAATCTCCAAAATTGATAGTTAAAGAAGACGGTAAACTTAAAGTATTGAGTAAAAGACTAGAAACTTTTTTTGAGTTTGACAGAGATATTAACAGAAATGACGGTATCAAAAAAGCTTACATGTACGGCTATACAAAAAGCGAGATAGCGGGTTTTTTAAATATAAGTCATGCAGCAGTTAGTAAAATTCTAGAGAAGTATCAGCTATAATTACAGTTCTAGTTGGCGGTTATGATTGGTTTGATTGTATTGTGAAGGAGAAGGTGGGACAGGGTCAGCCTTTAACTAAAGGATATAACAATGCGATTAGCCCTCATAATTGTTATTATCTTGATGCTATTAGCAACAAGATTGTATTAAAAGCTTATAGAGAGTTCGTAGCTCTCTATTTGTCCCAACTAGCAAAATTATACCGCACAAATATAAATAAAAACTAAAAAATATCTCTTACTTTACTTTTTACATAAATAAGCTCAAAAAAAGGGTGTCACTCTTTTATGCCTTTTATTTGCATAATGCAGAATTCTATTTAAAAAAAATCGTACTACTTTATAAAAAAACAACAAATTACAAAAAAATGATATAATTTTGACTATGGAAATAAAAGATAAAATAGATATCATAAACAAAAAAGCCGATATTGCAAACAAGAAGCTTATAGCATTTTTAGCAATAGCTGGAGGCACATGGGTTTATGGGGTAAATGAAGCAGCTGATAATCCAGTTGTTACGATTTTATCGTCAATAGCTTTCTTTATAGCTGTTTTGGGCATATCTACCAATTTAATAAAACTTGGCGATCTACAAACAAAATTAAAGGACTTATATAATGAATGATTTACAATTTCTTTTTCCACTTGCACTTTTAATTGCACCCGTAGTTGCTTATATAGCATACAAAAAACATTGGAAAATAGCTGATATTTTTTGAAGTAAAAAAGGGGCATGAAAGGTGTCAGGCACCATTCCGAGAATAAAACTTAAAATATATTTAATATTATTGTGCTTCAATGCTATATGCCAAGAAAAGAACGATTGACCGAAGAAAAAGGGTGTCAGGCACTCTTTTACGGAAACGAGGTTTCAACCTCGTCTATCATTGGCAAGGATAAATCCTTGCTTCCTTCTAATTAATATAACGCTACTGCCCTATTAACAAATTACACCCCTGTGAAGAATGGCACTAACTTAAGCAAAAAAAGAGTAAAAATCAGGGAATAAAGAAGTTGGAATACAACTGGCTTTAATCAAGAAATCATCACCAAATGAAA
>JBAZHL010000034.1:0-6414 GCA_041652335.1 Patescibacteria group bacterium
GGACCCCTTTTCCCCTAAACCGTTTTGGGTCACCATCTCTAAGCTCCAAAGCCTCATGGCTCCCGGTGCTGGCGCCACTGGCCACTGCCGCTCTTCCCCTCACGCCGTCATCCAAAACCACCTCGGCCTCAACCGTGGGGTTACCCCGAGAATCCAGAATCTCCCTGGCTTTTACCTCTTGGATCCGGCTCATACCTACATAGTAGGCGGGTTTCCTCCCAAACACCACCCGCTATTTAACTATGATCGTCCCGGTTTGAGCAGGGTTAAGGTGATTGTGATAACTAACCGTCTGGGGTGACGTGAAAGTAAATGAATAGGTTCCCCCCACCTTTATCCTCTGCTTAGCATCAAATCCCGGCACACTGGTATGAGCAGGGCACGGATCCGCGGCTGGCCAAACATCAGCGCCAGTTCCTCCGGGCACATAGGTTGCTACGTCCCCCTTAAAAGTTGTGGTAGCATCATCACCCATGTTTTCGAAGATAATGGTGTCCCCCACATTGATGGTGATACTCTTCGGCGTAAATTCACCATTGCCATAACTGATCGGAATCGTTCTATGTTTGGCAACCGTGGTATTGTCCGAATTCGAAACCGAATTATTATTGGGTTGATCCAGACCGATCGTGCCGTTGGATCGAGAGCCGCATCCAGCCCCCATCAACAACACCATTCCGATCGCAACAGCTAAGACCTTCTGTAGATTTGTTGTCATAGTTGTTTTATTTATTTCTCTTTTAAGTATACCAACTAAACTAACTCGATCAGTTTGCTAATTAGCGCTGGCAGATCATAACCAGCTGCCTGGGCGGCTTTGGGATACAAACTCTGCTTGGTTAATCCAGGCAGAGTATTAGTTTCTATCGCGTAGATCTTATCATTTTGGATGATCATATCCGTCCGAGACAGGTGCCGACATCCCGTTAGTTGATGAACCACGAGCGATAGATCACGGGCTTGCAACTGTTGATCGTCAGTCAGGCTAAGAGCCGGTACCAATTCTTGTGACTCGCCACTGTACTTTGCCTGATAATCGAACCAGCGACCAGTTGGCGGGATGATCTCCACCACCGGCAAAGCCACATTATCCAATACTCCGACACTAATCTCTGTCCCCTCAATATAATCTTCTACTAATAACCTTTGACGTTTTTGTAATAACTCACCCACCGCTTTTATATCCAGCTCTGCCATCTCTCGCACCACGATCATATCCAAACTTGAGCCCTCGTCGATCGCCTTTATCACACAGGGTGATACTATCTTTTTAATATCTGAAGGATTGTCTAACACCCACCATTTAGGTGTTAATATCCCAGCCGATCGTAACTTCTCTTTGTAGAGCAATTTATCCCAACACAACCGCGAGGCTGCCACCCCTGAACCTACATATTTAACACCGGCCTTATCTAATAGCTGTTGGATCTGGCCATCCTCACCAAAATGACCGTGCAGCGCGGGGAATACCACATCAACTCCTCGGACTTTGGCGGACAACTCGTTAATGTTATCTTTGGTCAGCTCAAAAGCTGATACCGTAAATCCAGCCTGCTTAGCCGCTTCGATCACCATTGTACCCGAAGCCACCGAGACCTCCGCCTCCCTGGTTAACCCCTCACCACCATAGACCACCAAAATTTGCACATTCCTATTTTACTGTATTCTCAAAATAAAAACCCCCGAGCACAAAGCCACGGGGGCTATTTTTTAATCATCACCTCGGGTATCTCACCGATCAGGCACCTGAGACCCGCTCGGGAGATGACCGGCATGCGCAGAAGCGGCACTTGGGTAAGAAACAGGTTGGCTACGCCAACTATGTCTGTAACGATCTGTGCTACCTCTTCGTCGCCGGACGTCATCAACACTCGCCCATCCTCAAACTGGATAAAGCCAACCGATAGTGGTACCGCTAAGCGACTTGGCACATGCATCTCAATATCCAGCTCTCGGCAAACCCGACGGAAATTCCGCAAGGTCTTGGCTACGGTCAGTCCGGGGGTCCGATATTGACCCTGGTAACCCGACCACACCAGCGGATCCACTATTAAGTGGAGATGACCGTTTCTGTCTTCTAACAGTCCGGACGAACGATCGACATGGTCATCAAAGGCGGTGCCCGTCATAATCGACCCATCGATTAATGACTTCTCGGAGACCAGATTAAGAGCGTGGGGCAACTGCCCTACCCGCATACCCAACTGCTGGGGTAGATCATAGTCCTCCGCGTAGCAAGGTGCGCTAATGATATCAGGCGCCAATAGCACGTCTCGACGATGATGCACACGACCACCCTGACCAAACATTGATTTAATAATGTGGCTATTAGGCGGCGGGTTCCAATCGGTTAGATCGGCATCTACCAGGCAAGTGCCATTGGATAGCTTAACCGCCATGTCGCGAGGGAATCGGGTGTACTGTATATCGTCCAGTTCTGGCACTACCTCCACCAACTCGAACCCTTGGCGAATTATTAAGTTCGCCATATCGCGAAAATGTGGCATAAGATCCAGGGCTTTACCGCCCAATACCACAAAATCGATCTCCATATCGGCCAAGGCCATCAATACAGACAGGTACTCCTGCCAAAACTCCGCATAGAATTGCGCATCGTTCTCTAATTCATCCCGCAATCTACGAAACTCGGCTTGGCACGCCAACGGCGCCCAGAACGGTGAAGTGGGGTCCGTGCCTATAGCCGGCAGACCCAACACAATACGTGTATCCATATCGAATCTGCCTCCTTCAGGTTGTTATGTTCAGGTTCCAGCTCATACTCTGAGCTACGCCCCACCATACCCAAAAACGCCCTCCCAGTCAATAAAAACTCCACCTACCGACCCCTACGTTATGCCTTACCGTGGATCTTTTTCTCTACCGATATCCGCTCCCCCTCTAAGAATTTATACTTCAGACTGGTTCTATCCAGATTCTCGCCAGAGAGCGCTTGTTTTAGATACGCCAAGTAGTTGTTTAGATCCAACTCGGTCTGCTCACCAGTTTCATCACAAGATAGTGCCAGAATAGTAAGCTGGTTCTTGGCATTATCCATCTGGATCGTAGCGTTACGGAGCAGATACGTATCCGTCTCTTTACCAGCCACCACTCGCAGGGTTCCTAATTTGCTGATGGTAACTAAAGAAGCGTGGTGATCCAAGATAGCGATCGGGCCATCGTCAGTTTGGACAAAGACGCCCGAGATCGGTTTCTCGGTAAATAGTGTCTGGTCTGGAGTAGTGATAGATAGCAACATAATATGGTTGGGTTTAAGCTCGAGGGTAAGATTTAGCTTACGATTTAGTCGACTGCAAAACGCGCTCGAGGGCGGTTTTTTCGCTTTGATCCCAGGCCACACCAGGCATCGGGGTCAGACCAGCGACGGTTTGGAGCTGAACAGACGGGACAGTAACATCCTGGGCAATAACCTCGCCAATTTCGTAAAGCTCCCAATTGTTGTCAGTAAATACCTTGATCAGCTCGATTTTTTTGTCTGGCGATACAGTAAATACTAAACGAAAATCTACGGAGTCTCCCACCGCAAGAGTCATCGGATCAATACCAAGGTTATGAGCCACTTTAATGGTAATGGGATGAATGGGGACACTCTCTTCCCTCAAAACAATATTTACATTAGAAGCAGTAGCAATTTGATAGCAAGCATCTTTAAGGCCATCACTGGAATCAATGCAACATTCACTAAGACCTAAATCGCTTAAAGCAGCTCCCTGCCTCATGGCCGGGGCTACCCGTTTCCAGGCGTTAAGGATCTCAGCTCCTTCTTCCGATGTGAGTAATCGATGAATATCGGACTGGGCAAAAGCAGCATCAGCAGCTGCAGCTACCCCATATTTGCCAGTGGTAAATACCAAATCTCCAGTCCGAGCATTAGAGCGCAGCAGAGCCTTACCATGCTGGCATAAACCAATCGAGGTGCCAGAGATTACATCGGAATCGTAACCACCAGTATCCCCGCCCAAGAGCGGCATCTTAAAGTCTTTACAAGCAGTAGTAATCCCCTCGTTGAGTAGGGCAAACTCCTCATCGGTCATGCTCTTGGAATATCGCACGATACTGGTCATGCCAATTGGTTTAGCGCCCATGGCGGCAATATCGCTGGCGTTGGCAGCAACCATATAGTAACCAACATCAAAATGATTAAGATATCCGGCCTTAAAGAGACGAAATCCCGTGCCACGAACAAAATCGCTGCCGATCACTAAATCGGTGGTATCGCTCAGCTGGATCACAGCACAATCGTCCCGCACTTCTGGGCCATGAGTAATTTTAACATTAGCGGCTGGCGCAACATGGTGAAGAGCGATGGATTCGATGATCTTGGCGATCTTTTGATCTTCGTTGGCCATGAGGATTGAGCGTTAAAGATTAAACCTTGGCTTTTTGTTTGCTGCGAGCCACTACGTCTTCGATCGGGCCAGCCATATAGAAGAAGGATTCGTCGATAGCATCGTGCTTACCTTCAATAATTTCTAAGACGCTTCTAACCGTATCGGCAGTGCTGACATATTTACCCGGCTGATTGGTAAACACTTCGGTGACAAAGAAGTTTTGGCTCAGGAATTTCTGGAGTTTACGAGCCCGGTTAACCAACAGCTTATCTTCTTCGGATAGTTCGTCCATACCCAAAATGGCGATGACATCCTGCAACTCCGCATAACGTTGAAGAATATGCTTAGTCTCGGTAGCAGCTCGGAAATGTTCTGAACCAACAATATTCGGCTGCATAGCGGTGGAGTAGGAATCCAACGGATCAACGGCCGGATAGATCCCTAAAGAAGCTAATTTGCGAGTAAGTACGATGGTGGCGTCTAAGTGACCAAACGTAGTGGCCGGAGCCGGATCGGTCAGGTCGTCCGCCGGGACATACACCGCCTGTACGGCGGTAATGGAACCTTTTTGGGTAGAAGCGATTCGCTCCTGTAGGGCAGCCATATCGGTAGCCAGGGTTGGCTGATAACCCACGGCAGAAGGTACCCGCCCCAACAAAGCCGAGACTTCGGCACCAGCCTGAGTAAAGCGGAAGATATTATCGATAAACATCAAAATATCCTTACCTTCGTCCCGGAACTTTTCGGCGATGGCTAAACCAGTTAAAGCCACCCGCATGCGGGCTCCTGGGGGCTCGTTCATCTGACCAAAGACCATAGCCAATTTATCGATAACTCCGCTATCTTTCATTTCTTTGATCAGATCGTTACCTTCGCGGGTGCGTTCCCCTACCCCGGCAAACACCGAATAACCACCGTGTTCTTGGGCGATGTTGTGGATCAGCTCTTGCATAACTACTGTTTTACCAACACCGGCGCCACCAAACATAGCGATCTTTCCACCTTTTACAAATGGGCAGAGCAGATCGATAGCTTTGATCCCGGTTTCTAAGATCTCTACTTTACCGCTCTGCTGGGTTAGGTCGGGGGCCTTCGCGTGGATAGAGCGCCGTTCCACCTTAGCGCCAAAATCAGCTCCACCATCAATTGGGCTACCCACCACATTTAATACCCGACCCAAAACAACATCGCCCACCGGAGTTTCGATGGGGTGCCCCAGATCGGTTACTTCCTGGTCGAGAGCCAAGCCATCTGTAGATTGCATAGAGATAGTACGAACGATGTTATCTCCTTGGTGATTCTGAACTTCTAAGGTTACCGGATTGCCCTTCTCGCCAGTGGTCAAAGCCGAGAACTGGGTAGGAATATGATCCGGGAAATAAACGTCCACCACGACGCCAACGATTCGAACAATTTTGCCTATCTTAGTTTTATTCATAGCACTTGCTTAATTAATGACCATAGCCGATCCAGTAATCTCCGCTATCTCTTGCGTGATCCGCTGTTGGCGAATACCGTTTAATAATAATGTTTTTTCATCGATCATTTTTTCGGCGGCCGAAGTGGCATTTTGCATAGCGAGCATCCGGCTCGAGTACTCGGTGGCCTTTAACTCATAGAAAGCTTGGAGAAAAAGGGCGTTGGCCAGATTTTCCAAGACCGATTCGGCGATGGTGTGTTTACTGGGTTCAAAATAGACTAACTGTTCTGGTGATTTTTTAACATCCTGCCCTCCTTCTTTAGACGTCGCTCGGTACACATTGGGCCCCAGATGTTGGGCCAAAGTCTCCTGAGCAATGGGCAAAAATTGTTTTACTATCGGATAGAAGGTAAATGAGTTTTTGTAGTGTGGGGCGACCATATAGATAGCCGATACGGATTGATCGTCCCAGTAGTCTAACAGCGCATCAATGTAGCCATAGGCATCAGCTGGGGAGATCTCGTCTGGCAGATTAACAAACGACTGATCAACAGGGATCTTGCGGAAGCGGAGATAATCGGTACCCTTACGGCCAAAGGCTACCACCACTCGTTTATCGGCCGGCGTGTCTAACCAGACCCGAGA
>JBAZHL010000035.1:0-6003 GCA_041652335.1 Patescibacteria group bacterium
AACGGCAACCCCAGTTAGCTTCGCAAGGTTTGTTAGCTCATAGTTCGAATGTTTATATCGCTTAATGTCAGATTGGTAACGATAGGTTGCCTATCTCTAACGGGGTAAATGTATACGCTACCTAAATCAGTTTCACGATTGATTACCGAGCTAAGTCGCTTGCCGGGGATAGGCCCAAAAACCGCTTCCCGGCTGGCTTTTTATTTGATCCGTAACCAGCAAGGTGATGTGACGGCGCTGGGAGAGGCTTTGCTACAGCTAAGATCTAACTTGGTTTATTGTGATGCCTGCCACAATGTGGCGGATAGTAACCCGTGTACTATCTGTGCTGATCCGCATCGAGATAGCGCCACACTCTGTGTGGTAGAGGAGCCGTTAGATGTATTGGCGATCGAAAGGTCGCGCAGTTTTAATGGTAAATATCATGTGTTGGGCGGGAGGCTTAGTCCGTTAGATGGAATTAACGCCGAGAGTTTGCAATTAAATGATCTACCTAAGCGAATTAAATTGGAGGGATTTGCCGAAGTAATTATTGCCACTAATCACAATGTCGAGGGCGAAGCCACCGCCATGTACATCCAAAAGATAGTTGCTGCCACCGAGGTTAAAGTAACTCGGATCGCCTCTGGTTTACCGCAAGGTGGCGATTTAGAGTATGCCGATGAGGTAACCTTAGCTCGGGCTTTAGAGGGGAGGAGGTCGGCATGAATCAGCAACGAACGATGTGGTTAACCCAAGCGTTGTTTGTTACTTTTTTGTGGTCGGCTTCTAAAATAATTATGAAGTTAGGGTTGGGGGTGGTTTCGCCGTTTGTTTTGATCGGCAGCATCCAAACGGTTTCATTTTTGGCTGTGCTGATCTACTATCTTATTCGGCGACCCAAGGTTAGATGGGATTTTAAGCCAAGTGAGATCAAGGCATTGGTGTTAGCCGGATTGATCGGATACGCTGCCGCGCCACTGTTTGCGGTGATCGGGCTAAAGTATGTTACCGGCACCACTGCTGGTCTGTTTGCCGGGTTGAGCTCGATGTTGGTGATGATCTTTGGCGCCATCATCCTAAAAGAGCGGCCGCGAAGCCAGCAGCTGTTGGGAGTGTCGTTGGCTGTGGTTGGCGTCTATGTATTCTTGGGTGGTGGGGGAGCGAGTGGATCATTATTTGGCATGTTAATGTTGCTCATCTCCGAAGCCAGCTACGCACTCAACACGGTGATGACCAGATTTGTGGTACGTAAGCCTGGGGACGAAACTTTATCCACCTCTCTGATTACTAATGCGATTGGGGCGGCTGTTCTGCTGCCGGCTGGTCTGTTGAGCGGCGGGAGCGTGGCGGTATTGGGTCAGTGGCAGATCGGATTGGCGGTATTGGTGGTCGGCGCCATCTTTGGATTTGCCGGGATGATGTGGAGTGCGGCTTTGGACAAATTACAAGCCTTGGAGGCAGCGATTCTCCAAAATACAATGCTGATCCAGGTGGCTGTTCTCTCCATTGTATTTTTAGGAGAGCAGTTGACGCTGCATAATGTATTAGGTGGGATCGGTGTGTTGATCGGCGCATACCTGGTCGATCACCAGATCAAATCCTTCAAGGTTCGTTTAAGTGCCATTTAGCTAATCGATTGTCACCTTAAACCCCGTTCCGTCATCCTCGGGCTTGACCCGAGGATCCAGACAGAAAAATAAAAATTAATTTTGTTTTCTGGATTCCCGCCTTCGCGGGAATGACAAAAGAAAAACATGGCGTTAAAACTATTCAATACCTTAGGTCGCAAGAAGCAGGAGTTCAAGCCTATTAAAAAAGGTCAGGTTTCGATGTATACCTGCGGGCCAACAGTGTACCAGTACTCGCATATTGGTAATTTTCGGGCGTATTTGGCGTGGGATATTTTGCGACGGGTGCTGGAGTACAACGGCTATGTCGTTGCACAGGTGATGAATATCACGGATGTCGGGCATTTAACTTCAGATGCTGATACGGGGGAGGATAAAGTTGAACGGGAGGCAAAGAAGGAGGAAAAGACCGCCAAAGAGATTACTAAGTTTTATGCCGAGCAGTTTGTGAATGATCTGAGGGCGCTGAATATTGAATTGCCAATGAAATTTGGGTGGGCGAGTAAGTATGTCAAAGAGCAAATAGCGTTAATTCAGAAATTGGAGAAAAAGGGATATACCTATCGCACAACTGACGGGATTTATTTTGATACGGCCAAATTTAAAAAATATGGTGCACTCGGCGGTATAGGCGCGGGTAAGGCACGGGTTTTGCATAGTCCGGAGAAGAAGCGGGAAACCGATTTTGCGTTGTGGAAATTCTCTGGAGCGCAAAAACGGCAGCAGGAGTGGAAAAGTCCATGGGGTGTGGGCTACCCCGGCTGGCACATAGAATGTTCAACAATTTCTACCAAAGAACTTGGTCAGCCATTCGATATTCATACTGGCGGTGAGGATCATATTGCGGTGCATCACAATGATGAAATCGCCCAAAGTGAAGCCGCTTATGATAAGCCATTAGCTCATTACTGGCTCCACAACGCGTTTATGGTGATTAATGGTGCGAAGATGGCAAAAAGCGCGGGGGATTTTTATACATTGGCGGACTTGGAAAAACAAGGGATTGAACCGATGGCGTTGCGATATCTGGCAATTTCTAGCCATTATCGGCAGAAATTAAATTTCTCGAAATCGGCGCTGGAAGGAGCGACTAATTCGTTAAATAAACTGCGAGCAGTATTTACGGAGAAGCCACAAGCCACAAGCCACAAGCCACAAGTAAGTGCGGGATATAAAAAGCGGTTTGTGTCGGCACTCAATGATGATTTGAATATGCCAAAAGCATTTGTGGCGGTATGGGACTTAGTAAAATCGCAAAAATCCCTTGCCGATAAGCAGGCCACTCTGTTGGATTTTGATAAAGTTTTGGGACTGAACTTGGCTAAAGGTTTTCGAATTGAGCGGATTGCGCCCAAAGTTCGTGAATTAATACTTTTCAGAGAGCAAGCCAGAGAGAAAAAAGATTGGAAGAGAGCCGATCAATTGCGTGAGCAAATCGGCAAGTTGGGTTTTGAAATACGCGATACCGATGATGGATATCATTTAACCCGGAGGTAAAATGTCAAAATGGATTTTGCCCGTAATTCTGTTGGTTGTGGTTGGGGTCGGTTTGTGGTGGGTAAATGATCATAATCCATCATTAACCAATAACGTGGTAAATAATACCGAGACACCGATAGTAAATGATAACCCGGTGGTGCCGGCATCAGATGAGGCATGTGTTGGTATGAGTTGGGCGGATGCTCAAAAGATAGCTGGCCAAACCGAGTGGGCAGACCAACTGACAGATGATAGGGTTTGTAATGAGTTTACAAAAACTTGGTGGATTGATCTGTCGCTGAAACAAGCCGGTTGTAGCCCAGCTTTGGTTATCCATACCGATACCGGATCGGCTGACATCAATTGGCGGTGTACTGGGGCGATACCGAGTGTTACTCCGTTGGTCGAGAGTTTTACTAAGAACTAAGAGCGGTTTGTAAGGCGAGTACTGGGGTTGTTGCTTAATCCGATCATAGTGTCTGGTTGTATAATAAAGGTGTGAGCGAAACAAAATACAATTACGCGCGGGATGGGTTCGTGTATCTTTTGAGTTACGCTACATTACTGATCTCCAGCATCGGGGCAAATTTTCTGTTGAAAGCCATTGTAGACAAGTTTGTTAAGGATCCCTTAGATAGCGTGGGAAGCTTTATGGCTGATGAGGCGATTATCGGCTTTATGGCTGCTGTGCTGATCAGTTTTCCGATCTTTGTTTATCTGAATTTTGTTGCCAATCGCATGCTTAAGGCTGGAAAAATGAAGCATGATTCTGGAGTGCGCAACTGGTTGCTCTACATCACACTGGTGGTGGTTATCTTGATCATTATCTGGCAGGTAATCCAGTTATTTATAGGGTTTCTGAATGGGGTTTTAGCGGCGCGATTCATCATCCATACGCTGATTACTTTGGCGATCGCGGTAGCCGTACTAAGTTATCAGTGGTGGCATTTGCGGCATTTTAGTAAGGAGAATCCCAAACTGGGTCTGGGCTTCAGGATATTTGAGTGGATTGTCTTTATCGTTGCGGCCGGCGCGGTGGTTGGCAGTTTCTTTGTGATTGATAGCCCATCTGTCCGCAGAGCGGAACGGTTGGATAATGTCCGGGTAGAGCGGCTGTCGAGTATCCAGGGCGCTATCCAGGACTATTATGGCTTTAAGGGCGGTCCTGGCAATCAAAAATTGCCCAAAGATTTCGATGAGCTCATCTCTTATTCTAAGATCTATATTGGCGAAGATGGTTTGATCGACCCGGTAACCAAAGAAAGATTTGGATACAAAGTTACGGGCGCTAAGGCCTATGAACTTTGCGCCACCTTTGATACTGAGCTCTCTAAGGATAGCGATAAAACCACTGCGCGATTTGTCGAGGGTGAGCCAGCCAGTTCTGCCCAGCGTTTCTATCACCAGGTTGGGCAGGAGTGTTTTGTGCTAACTGTTAGCTAATTATTTATCTCTGTCAGTTGGCAGATTAAACGGAGCCCAAAACACACGACGCCTTCGGGCTGTTTTTTTATTTCTTGGCTTTAGGCCGAACGGCGAAGATGTAGATGATTTCCAACAATCCGAGTGTGTTGATGACCATCAGCGCGACAAACCACGGCAGTTGGTTTGCCCGCGCTGATTTCCACAAGGCGACGCCTTTCCAAGGTAAAGTCCAGATCAGGGCGAGCCAGATTACCCAAGGATAAGTGGTGAGAAATTGTTCCATAGTTATGAATTTAAATTAATATATTTTTTATAGTTTTATTTATTGCCCTGCTTGAACCAGATATAGGACATCAGCATGGGGAGGAATCCGGAGATAGCAACACCGATCATAGGGATGTAGAAGTTGAAGGGGGTTGGCATAAAAGGTGAGAGCAAAAAGAGTACTCCGCCGATGGCAAAGGTGTAGGCGCCGAGGCGGTGAGTTTTGCGCCAGTTCTCTTCGTTATCTAATGCCCAGGGTGTGCGGATGCCCATAAAGAAGTTGGATTTTACCTGGGTAAGGTAGTTACCGATGAACAAGAATAATACTCCAACGGACATAGGAACAATTTTCCCAACATCCACTGAATTGGCGGTGATGGCGGCGTAGGTGGTTAATCCGTACATAAAAGCAAAGAACGTCATCATAAAGTTGCGGATCATCTGGTAGAAACCCCAGGATTCGATAAAGTGCTGACGGCGCGGTTCGATGTGGGGTAGGATCAGGAACATTAGGTACATCCCGATCATCATCCCCGGGAACATAAATACATGCCCTAATGGGGAGGTCCAGCCATCAACCTGTCCGCTAATTCCCCAATGTGAGGGAACTTTCTCTGGAAGCAGAGGGTAAACGTAGATGGCGGTAATAATGACTGCGATGATCAGTAATACTGAGAACCATTCGGTTTTGAACGTGAACTTAATCTTTTGCATATTTCTCCTTATTTAAATCCTTCTAAAAAGTTATTAATAATATCGTAGAAGACGGTGGTGTTGAGTGAGTAGATAATCTTTTGGCCTTGTTTATCGGCTGAGATCAGGTTGGCTTGTTTGAGGATGTTTAGATGATGAGACAGGGAGGGGCCGGAGATAGGGAAGTGGAGATTGAGCTCCCCAGGAGTTAGGTCTCGTTTTTTAAGTTTTTTTAAGATCTCTCGGCGGATGGGATCGGATAGAGCCTTAAATGCTAACGATGCTCCGCTCATAGTATTTAGATAATTAGACAACCATCTAAATACTACTGCAGCGCTCCAAAACCGTCAAGAGGGTGGCGAGGTAAGTAAAAACCAGGCTATAATCAATACGTCTGCCAGTAATCATTCCCGGGTCGTCTAAGGGCAGGACACAAGGTTTTGGTCCTTGGAATCGGGGTTCGAATCCCTGCCCGGGAGCCAAAGATCTGACATTCATTTTGTATGGATGACAGATCTTTTGTTGCAGGGAT
>JBAZHL010000036.1:0-5790 GCA_041652335.1 Patescibacteria group bacterium
GACCAGCCGGGGTAAGGCCTAAAATTAACGCCAGCAATGTGACGATCGACCCCCATATTAGCAGGTATTTTTTACGCTGTTTTTGATCTTCCATATCGGCGCTTGATAACTACTATGCTGATGATAATAATACCAAGGATCAATTGAGCAAATTGCGAGCTAATCGCTAACCAGATAATGGACCAGATCCGATCGGGGGCGGGGAGGGATCGTTCGGCTCGAGATAACATCTCGGGGGTCAACGGCACCACCGTATAGCGCTCGTTGACCAAGCTGCTATCCTTGTGCCAACTGCGATCCAAAAAGTTATAGTCGCTCCCAGGCAAGGCGGGGCATTGCAGATCAGCCTGCTCGCGGAAACTATTGTCGGGAAGTGAGTAGTCGTTATATTGATACAGCCCATTGTCATCGCCGCACGATCGGTATCCGGTCAGGTAGTAGTTAGTGGGTTGCACTGTCATTACTACTTTGGGCCAGACAAAGTTCTTTAACTCCTCATTGATCTCGGCTTTGGTTAGTTCCTGCTCCACCGTTTTGTCATCCACGCCTTCTTCTACCATATAGCTTCTCAACACGTCCTTGTCGCCATATTTACTGTTGGGCAGAAACAATGCTTCGCCTTGGCCGTTGATCAAATCCAGGTCAATCTGTACCTTGGGTTTGGCATTGAGGTACTCGGCCGGAACGTCGCGATAGGAGAACCAGAATATCGGATCAAACCCCCAGTTGAACAGACCCGATCCCTCGACCAATCCCTGGGATGATATTAGCCTTGATAGATAGACATCATCTTCGTTAACGGTTGAAATAGTGTCCCAATACGCTTTTTCTTCAGGATCAGATTTACCCTCGCCGTAGGGATCACTCATAATCTCCTTCCAATATTCGGGGAGCGCCTCCTCCCGTGAAACTCCCTGATAGGTAAGCTGGCCGGGATATTCAATCTTTGTAGCGGGGGCGCTATCGTCAACCAGAAATAGCGGTAGCGCGCTTAACTTAACCCGCCGGAACGGGTCTGCCTCGATCTTGCCGGTTTTGGAGTTACGAGCGATAACTTTAATTCGCACCGCCTTTTCGATCCGGGTGCTGACCCTACCTTCGTCAGTGTAAATACCGTCTTGGGTGGGCGAGTAACGAACCTTACGCAAAAATGGTGTTAAGGTAACGTCATAGTAAACACCTTCAGCCGACTCTCGGTAGACCCGGGTACTCCAATTAACCCGTTGGGTAAATTGGATCGCATGATCTACCACGATTGGCTGACCTTTTAACTGTACTTCGATATGGAAATCTACCACCGATCCGGGGGCAGCGTCGCCGTAGAGATAGCCAAACTGAGCATATCCACGATCAAAAGTTAAGCTGCCAGTTATCTTGTCGGTTTTGTTCTTGTAATCATATTGCCAGTCCTTTAGGGCTTGTGCCGAGTAAGCGTAGCTCATTAGGCGATAGTTATCCTTACCTGATTGTTTAGGATCTTGTCTGGGGGTGATCGCTAACTTAATCTGAGGGTCAAAATCACGGGTGTTGTCCTTTACCCCAGCGGCTTCCAGCAGGGCATTGGGTTGTTTATACGCTTCAACGTAGCTCCAGGCGGCAAAGTTAACCCCGGTTTGCCCGTCCGGATCGGCCGTTAAATCGGCTAAAGACACCCCATCTTTTAAGACTTCGATTGTACTCAACGTGGCGGCTGGTACCGCAGCATAGTACAGCGGCTTTTCAAACCTTACCCGCAAAGTGTAGCTATGCTCGTTAGTTTGGGCTAAGGGGAAGGTCTTTTCCCAAGCACCACCGTTTGGCAGAAGGTATCGCCACGCCAATATCCCGCCGGCGATCACCAGCAGAACAATCAATCCAATAATGATTTTTTTACGCCTGAGCTTTTTGTTTAGCATTTCTTTTTATTCTTACCCATCTTAAGATTATCATTATCAAGATCAAGATTAGGCTGGTGATCTGCTGAACCATAAATAGCTGGCCAGCACGAGACGGTGCCGGTATCCAACCGGTAGTGCCAGTTTTGATAGACAAATTAGTTTTTATCATCATCGTTCGAGGAGTCTCAGTTCGGTAGATGCTGGAATCAACTGGCTGGAAGGTATAACCACCACTACCATCAAATACCGATCGACCGCCTAATGATTTGCGTTGGATATCTTCGAATTTAAGCTCGGCTGGTACGCCTTCGGCACTCCAAACTGCTAACGTTAATCCGATGTAAGGGAGGAGGTTGGCATCTTTAGTCAGTTGGGCTTGAATCTCGATCGGCTGATCGCCGATATCAAAGGTTAGCTCGGTCACCGGCGCGTTACTCCCCGGAGTCAGCAATTTTATCGGATAGGTCTGACCCAAATTATCTGGCGGATCCACGTATTCGTTATCGGCATTGCTGGTAGACCATTGACCGGCATTTTTTAGGTTGGATATTTCGGTCGGGTCAAACCCGGCCGCTACCCGTAACTGAGCTTTGTTGGTGGCGTTTGAGGGGATAGCTCGGTTAGGCAAAGCCACGGGTGTGATGGTGAGGGTAATCTGGTTATTATGCGGCTGGCTATCCTTGATCTGGTAATAATAGTCCAATTTAGTTTGAGTGCTGACAAAATCGGCCGAAGTAGCAAAGTCGCGATAGTCACCAAAGGGCCATGACTTACTGGTGGTCATCGTAACATCGGGATTGGTGTAGTAAGTGTTGCTAAACGCCGAGATCGCATTCTTTTCCGTTAACAAGTTGGGTGGGTACAAAACAACTTCTGGCGTAGTATCGCCCGGGATAATTTGATAGTTGGCCGGGTTATAGATCGCCAGATTATCAGTCGAATACTCAACCGCTGAGGCTTTAAAGGTGGCATAGCCGTATTGCTGAACGTGGTTGATATAAGAGAATTCTGCTTCGCCGTCTTTTAGTGCTAACGCCAATCCGCAAGTATCATATGCTTCGCCTACGACTGCAGAGGGGTTGTTCCCGCCAGGGACGATATTGCAACCAGGGGTTAAAGCGTAACTGGCAGGTTTCACTTCCACCGGCACTACCACGTCATCCACCCAATCCTCCAGATATTTACCGAGCGAGTCGTATAGGGCTTCGCCTCCGCCGCCTACTCCAGCGTCTTTGGCCATCTCACCAATGGCGTTGGCGTCGTGTTTAAGCTCTTCTTTGAACTTATTCACTTCGGTATAATCTTTTTCGGTGCGAAACTCCCACATCCCTTGCTCGACTACCTCCCGGGTGATCATCTCGCGATTGGTTAATTCCCCAAAATAGTCCAGCCTATATCCGGTTTTCTCAGTGGTTGCATTAACGGTAGAAAATCCAGAACTAAGTTGAACCACCCCTTCTACTGGCACGGTTTTCCCGCTGCTGTCTACCACTCTGATGCGGCCGTGTGATACTCCATTCGGGTAAGGGTTGAGCTTATCAGTATCCAACTCTATCACTATCGAACGCCCGGATTTGGTAGCTGTGGTTATTGTTGGGGCGGGGAGAGTGGCAACCGCGGGCTGCGAGGGGGTCTGGAGAAGATCACTCTTGGCGGGGTTTACAGCGCCATAAACCAATAGGCTGATCATCGCTAAGATCATTAGCCACCCGCTTAGCTTTTTAACCCAATGTTTACTGGTGGTTTTCAGCGAACCCACCTTTCGTTTGGCGCGGGACCGAATCAATATCAGGCTACCGCCGATTATAATCTGGGCTGCCTGCAATAACCCAAAAGCAATTAGCATCCAGAGCATAGCAGCGGTGACGACCATCGGTGCTTGGGTCTGAGTGCCCCCCGCTATTGGCAAACTATGCGTGCTGTAAACCATCTGGGCTAATAGGTCTGACGTAAACCAAGTGATATACAAAAAATTGTAATCCGATGAAGTAGTTCGGGAGAAGGCCTGAACGCCATCGGCATCTTCGACATCGTCTGGCCGGGCGGGTAGCTCCTCGGCATAGCGGACGCTCTCTGCTCCGGGGTTATTGCTACCAATACCGTAGGCGCCTTGGTTTGGATTACTGTTGAGATAGGGGTTAACAGTTGGCTCAAAGTCAAAGCTGACCGGTTGCACTACAAAGATCAGTTGAGGGGATACGGAACGATATTTCCCGTTGTAAGCAAAATAGGCGGTCGTCTCACCGTCGATCAAGTCGAGCTCAATATATTGATTGCCGGGGTAGATTAACGCCTTGTGTTTGTAGTTGCTGTCAATGATCTCAGCTGTAGGGGTTGTCTCTACTACCTGCTCGGCATAACCCAGCCAGTCGCCGGCTTTTTCTAATAATCCGCCGGTTAGCCATGGCCATTCAAATAACACCCGATTCATTTGTGCGTACTGAGCATAGTAGGCCAAGGGATAGACCCATAGTCTGACTCGTTGGTAGGGGTCGGTCTTGGTGGCCTGGGTGGCGGTGTCCACTGAGGTCACCTTAACTTGTACCACCTGAGGTTTTTCCGGTTCGACTTGAGCCACCGAGAACTGTACGTCGTATTTTAACGGCCCGGCGTTAGCAGTTACCGTTGGGGTATCAATATTGGGGGAGAGTTGATCCTGGAACGGCAGAATTTTTCGGGTATAAACGGTTTGGTCTAATGATGCAAAGGTTTCGAATTCGACGTATGGCGCATAGCGACCGCTACGGTAGATAAACTCAAAGTCAGCCTCTCCGTCAATTAACTCGATCTGAGTGGTGACGTTATTACCAAATTTGTCTAATACACTGGAGGTCTGCGGAGAATAGATCGTCGAGGAGACGTCTGGTCGGTTATAATTAGTGACCTCAACATAGTCTAACCCAGGTTGGCAGTACTCAACATAATTTTTCGCCTCGGTTCCCTCGATTTGTCCGCCCCTGGAGTGTAGCCTTGAGGATGAAGGGCAGACCCAACTATACGCTCCGTAAGTAGTTAAATAGACCCGGGGGTTGGTGCTATCCGTGGCCCACTCGTTGGGGTTAAAACCATCGGGCCAGCTCTTGGCTAACTGGCCATTAACCAGCAAACGGATCTTGCCTTTGACACTGCTGCCAATGGCTGGGCTGATGTAGTTTTGATCAAAGTTGAGCTGTAAGGAAATGATGTCCCCGTTTATGCCAAAAGATTTTACCTCGTCCTGTTGAACATAGGTGCCGCGTCGCAGGGGGTACTTTAAATTATTTTCTCCATCATAAGCATGAACTGGCGGTGGGGTAGCCGTCGGGGAGATTATGGGTTTGGATAAATACCACCATGCTAAGCCAGCGATAGCTACAACTACCACCAACCCGATCAGTGCAATACCTAATTTTTTATTTGATTTGGCCATCGTTGGTCTTATTTTTGTTTTTTTGTTGATGTAGTTGCCAAGCTATAGCAGCTACCCCAAATAGCACGATCAGGATCTGCCAGATCGCCAACCGAGCGATGGCTTTACTCCACCAATTTCCGGTGCTCTCGCCAACTGGGATCGGGTAAACGGTGTACACTAATTCGCGGATGGCGTCAGTCTGCCAAGTCCGATAGAGAAAGTCTGGTTCCGAGCTGGTAGGCAGATCGGGGGTGTCTAATCTCGGGTTAGCGATCTCACCAATAAATTGAGTTGGTTTTTCCGGTAGGGTTAGATTTTGTTTACTCCGGTTTGAGGCACTATTGAGAGGGGATTTATCAACTCCCCAGACAACAGTTTTTAATTCAAAGTTAGCTGGTTGAACCACAAAAGTTAACGGCGTATCGAGTGAATCGTTAACACCGCTAAAATCGTAGTAGACGGTAGCCTTCCCGTTAACCAGATCAGTAAAGATAGTACTGGGTGAGCCGTAACTGGCGCGAG
>JBAZHL010000037.1:0-5712 GCA_041652335.1 Patescibacteria group bacterium
TATCGCCTACAGCTTCTATGTTTTAAACAGGTAAGCCGATCAGGCAAAAACAGAGTGGAGCTCTAAGTTGGTTGGCTGGTTAGAGCCTTAAAATGATGGGGACTGCTAAGCCGGTTGAACTGGTCAAAGTTATCGTATAATAGGCCTGGTATAGGTTGTGCGTACGTTGACAACCTTCAAATAGATTTCTCTGATCGATGGACGGATCGGCCTGGTTGGTTTTAAGGGTGGAGGTGTGCATAATTACAGGTGCGATCAGCAGCGGTTGTAGCCGCCAGTTTTGCCCGTTTGTGGACGGGCTCAAGCCATACGTTAATCCTCTGAATTGGGTTGATTGGGTGTGTTCCGTCGTCCTCAGCCAAGATGAGCGGAGACCCCAGAATATGGCTTATCTGCCCGGAGCGTCCGGAGTTAAGTCATTAGTTATCACCTCCACCCACCCTGTTTCCTCATCCCAAGTTTTGACTCCAGCTTTAGGCGATCGCCGAGCTTTGTCCTGGACTCCTGATACTTGCTTAGGGCTTCCAGCGATCGCACATACTACGGGCAAGGGTCAAGTTAGCCACAGCGCATAACCCTGTTAAACGGGTTGAGTTAGCTGGCCCTTGCCTTGATCTCGCCTTAGCCATCATGTTCGGGTGTCGGTTGCTGGCTCACAACACCACAGTCGACGCCAGGTATTGGAATGTCGAGTTGGCGAGGCAGGCAAGTTGCTTGCGCACATCACTTCCTCTTCGCGCTGAGATGGGTGTGTACAAAATACCCAACTGCCTCGCTGCCACCTTGATATCCCCTTACTTTACTGTCCCCCCATCTTTGTGGCTGCCGCCAGGTGCCTATTCCTACGGCAGCCCTTTTTTATCCAAATTATTTTCCTCTTCGTCATTGCGAGGTCCGATGGCTATCGAACCGTGGCAATCCCACAGGTTGCGAGCGTAGTGCGGCAATCTTTGAGATTGCTTCTTCTGCCATACGACAGAATCGCAATGACACGGGGAGTGAGCGAGGATGTATAATAGAGAAGATATAAAAGATAAACCCGGGGCAATGATGAAAAAACTTTTTATGTTGATCTTCGCGGTATTTACTACCGCCAGTTTGGCGTTACCAGTTTGGGCGGCGCCTAATTTTATTGCTGGAGATAACGAGCAGGCGGTAACGATCAACTCTCCGCTCTCCGACGATACTTATATCGGTGCTAATTCCGCCGTGATTAACTCAGATATTGATGGTGATCTGATCATCGGAGCCAACGATGTTCAACTTAATAGTCAGATCGAGGGTGATCTGTTGGCGGGAGCCAATTCCATTGTAATTAATGGTCGAGTAGTGGGCGATGCACGCATCGGTGCCGGAGAAGTTATTATCAACTCTACGGTAGATGATGATGTAATAGTTGGAACTGCCAACCTAACTATCGGCGAAAAGGGCGTGATTAAAGGAGATCTGATCGCGGGCAGCGCCCATGTGGTAGTCAACGGTAAGATAATGGGCAACGCCAAGATCGCCGGCGGAGAGGTAACGCTTAATTCGGTTATCGACGGTAATGTAGAGATAAAAACCGATAACGTGGTTTATCTTATGCCGGGCACTAAGATCGGTGGGGAATTAAGCTACTGGGCGCCGAAAGAAAATCCCGATTTTATTAAGTACGCTAAGAAAGTAGTTTATCATTCGAAAGCCAAGCGGTCTTCGGTGCCGGCGCTGGACGCCTTTATGTGGATGATTCCTGCCGTTGGTATTGGCTTTTTACTGTGGAAGTTGATCTGCATTTTGCTGTTGGGGGCGGTGATTATCTGGTTGATGCCCAAGTTGTTGCCACGGGTGGTTGGGCTGATCAAGTATAATTACTGGACGGCATTTTGGCAGGGATTGGTGTTTGCCATCGGTGTGCCGGTACTGATGTTTGTATTGGCGATGACGCTGATCGGTATGCCTTTATCGATTCTGCTTGGTTTGATCTATGGCTTGATAATGATGTTTGGCTACGCCTCCGCCGTTACGCTAATAGGCAGTTGGCTAATTAAAAAATCGGATAAAATATGGAGCCGTCAGCTAATCGCATTTGTAGTTGGTTCGATCATCTACGGAATAATTGCTATTATCCCGGTGCTCGGTTGTCTGGTTGCTTTTGTTCTGATGATGATGGGTATCGGCGGGTTCTGGCAAGATCGCTACAAAATGTTTAAAGCTGGTAAGTATTAAAGCCATGAGTAAGGCCAGTCAATCCATCATCGTTGTTGCCTCGCTGATACTATTGGTTGGTGCCAGTGGCTGTGGGCTTAAATTAGTTACTCAGCCGGGAGGAAACAACGCTTCGATATCTAACACTACTCCCAGTGATACAGCAACTCAGCAGATCGGCGGGCGGGGGATAGCCGAGAAATGGGTTCAAGACAATGCGCCAACTTATAAATTTGATGGTGAGAACCTACAGTTTATGCAGTCGGTGGCTCTAAATAAGTGTATTGGTACTGCCATGCTCTACGAGTTTACTTTTGATTCGCGCAACGGTGGTTATGGCAATCGGGTTAACGAGTCACTGGATGGAATAAAAACCCCTCACACTATCCGGATAACTGTTAAAGAGGACGCCGTTGAGGGAGCGATCACGGATAATCGCTATAACGAGATGACTGGCCAGTTTGGAGAGCTGTCGACTGATACGGAGTCGGTAACAAAGTGTTAAGCGGATTTTTTCTGATCGATAAGCCGATCGGTCCCACCTCGCATGATGTGGTAGATGTTTTGCGAAAAGTTTCGGGCGAGCGGACTATCGGCCACGCCGGCACATTAGACCCGTTGGCCTCGGGTCTGTTGATCGTGGCGATCGGACGGGAGTTTACTAAACAGATCGATAAGTTTAAAAATTTAGATAAGATTTACGAGGCTGAAGTTTGTTTGGGTGAGGAGAGTAATACTTATGATCGAGAGGGGGGCTTAACGGCGGTTTCTGATCGTCAGCCATCAGAAAAAGAGATAAAAGAGATATTGGCGAATTTCGTGGGAGCACAAGAACAACTACCACCGATCTTTTCGGCTAAAAAAATTAAGGGAGAAAGCGCTTATAAGTCAGCTCGAGCGGGGAGATCAGTAGAGTTAAAGCCGGTGTCGGTAAATATTAAAGGTATTGATTTGATCAGCTATCATTACCCCAAGGTAGTTTTTTCTACTGAAGTTTCGGCCGGAACTTATATTCGCTCGTTAGCGCACGACATCGGAAAAAAGTTAGGCATAGGGGCATATCTATTTAATTTACGGCGGGTCAGTATCGGCGGATTTTCGGCTGCTAAAGCCATAAAATTAGACGAGATCAGATCGGTAGACGATCTACTGCCGGGACAAATATCCAGCGTGGTATGATGAGTGAGCATTAAATTGCCACTATGTCGGAATACTATCGAGGGAAGCGAGGACGCGATCTATTTGATCCTACTTCTTCCGATCCCTACAAATTAAGCCGAAGCAAGATCGATAACTTTATTAAGTGTCCTCGGTGTTTTTATGTTGATCGGCGATTGGGCGTGGGCCAGCCGCCAGGCTATCCGTTTAGTCTTAACTCGGCGGTCGACTTGTTGTTAAAAAAAGAGTTTGATGTGCATCGAGCCAAAGGTACAGCCCATCCGTTAATGAAAGCATATGGGTTAGATGCCATACCGTATAGCCATGAGAATTTAGATACTTGGCGCAACGCCTATGTTGGCATTCAGTATCTTCACCCGGCAACTAATCTGTTGATCTATGGTGGTATCGACGATGTGTGGGTTAACCCAGCTGGAGAATTGATCATTGTCGATTACAAAGCCACCAGCAAAGACGCCGAGGTAAGCTTGGATGCTGCTTGGCAGGGTGGTTACAAACGGCAGGTGGAGATCTACCAATGGTTATTCCGTCAAAATGGATTTAAGGTTTCGGATACCGCCTACTTTGTTTATTGCAACGGTCGGCGCGATATGACTGGATTTGACGGTAAGTTAGAGTTCGACATTAAGCTGATCCCGTATGTAGGCAAAACGGATTGGATCGATGCGACCATTGTAGGGATGAAGGAGTGTCTGACGGGAGAGGAGATCCCTGATCCCGATCCGGACTGTGATTTTTGCAAATATCTCTATTCGGTTGACCAGGTGGTAGTCGCCCACGAGCAGTTGGTCGGCAAGAAGTAGATATTATATAGTAGGGGAGCAGTGTTCTGCCTATGGTGGTAGGTGTTTTTCTGGTTGACTAAAATATATTTTTGTGGTATAATGGAGGATGATATCACCACATGAACAATTTTTTGTTGGGATGCCGGAGGATGCCGGTGGTACCAACCCGGATATTGCGGGGAAAAAGCCGTTTGTTTTTGCCGAGGTTAACCCAGAGCTGATACAGACTTACGAAACGGCTGCTTTGGGGGGACGGATCAAGGCGTTTGGTCGTTTTTTGCAGGCCTACATCAAGCACATCGGCAGCATCGAAGAGGACGATGGTTCGGCACAAGTAGAAGTAAAAGCACCCGAAGGGCAGGAGTCATTGCTGGACAAGGCTCAAAGAGATCGGGGGACATTAGATAGCAAGCGGCGTTATATCGATTCTGCCAACCGATTGGACGGATTAGTTTCTATGCTAATTGACCCCGACCTTGATCTGACTGGTATTGCTGATGATATCTCTGTTACTAACGTGGTCGATTTAGTTAAAACTAACGGTGATGTCAGATTCCTAATAATGGATATTCAAAAAATTCGGGGTGATTTAGCCGATCCAGCTGCCACGGAAGAAAAAAAGTCTCCTTATCGGTTTGCGGTGTTGGGGCAGAAGAAGCGAATCCTGTCTTTTTATGAAGAGGCCAAACGCCACTTCTTTCCAGAAATTCCGTCAGTAGAAGAAGGCGAGGGGGGGGTTGCTCAAGCCAACGGGGGATCAGAACAATAGATTGGTGGGGCGATTTTTGTCTGGTTTATTGACTGGGACGAGTTTTCTGTTAGGTTGGGGGCGGTGATGTTGACATGTAGTTTGGACTAAGGAGGTCTAAGCTGATGAAGATAGGCGTAACGGATATAGTCTGTCGTGGTACCTGTGATGATGAGAGGTATCTCGACATGCTCGATTTTGGGAATCGCCAACTGAGTTCATTGCCGGAGTTTGCGGCACCTGGAGTTACGATCGATGCTGGCCATCTATCGGTAGCGCGCTGGGGAGAACATCTGCTAATTCGCGGTAAAGCCACGACGCTGTGTGGCCGAATAAAGTTAGAGTTTGTCGCGCTGCTAACTCTGTCCGATATCAACAGCTCCATCGTAGATGACCAGGTTGTATCCACATATCTCTCTGTGTGGCCCATCGTTGACGTGGGGTCTGTTGCACAGGGGCGTCTGGATATGCAGGAGGCCAGCGGTCTGAGCAACCACGATTTTCTGCGTCTGTGGACCAGTGCCCAGTAAGAGGAGGAAGCCATGCCGTGGTATATGGTATTTATCTTTCTGGCGTTTCTGTTTTACAGCTGGGCGGTATGGGGCGCCTATATAGAACGCGAATTATGCCCGTTCTTTGTGGTGGTATTTCTGGCGGGGTTCTTATTTGATCTCGTCGGAACATCTCCAATGATCGGTCAAACCACTCAGCTCAGTTTTCATGCAGTGCTGGGGGTAATGGCTTTAGTGGTGATGGGGCTGCACGGAGTTTGGGCTTGTCTGGTTAACCGACAAACCGTTACCAACCGAAGACATC
>JBAZHL010000038.1:0-5685 GCA_041652335.1 Patescibacteria group bacterium
GTCTTTCGTGTCGCTACCCAAAAATTTCACCACTTCATCCACCGCTCGGCGATAGTCGGATGCATTGGCCTTGCCGACGCAGACACCCAAACACCGCCCCAGATGATAATTAAGACATGGCGCCTTAACACTACCCCTATTTAGTTCTCGCGCCTTACCACACAACGGGAAGATACTATTCAGTAGCTTCAGTGTATTTTTAACAGCTCCACCAGCTGTATACGGCCCAAAATATCGAGGCCTTAGGGGGTCGCGGCTTTTTATATCGGCAGGGTTTACGCGACGAACAGAATTGATCTCGGGATATTTTTGGTCTAAGCCAACCCGAATATATTGAAAGGTTTTGTCGTCCCGAAGTAGCACATTGTATTGCGGCTGATATTTTTTAATTAGTTCATTTTCCAAGATCAACGCTTCGGCTTCGGTATCAGTGGCGATAAAATCCAACTTCACCACCTGTTTTATCAACGCCTGCGTTTTAACACTCTGTTTGTTTAATTGTTTCCAATACGAGCTAACCCGCTTCCGCAGATTAATCGCCTTACCCACATAGATCACTCTTCCCCCTTTGTCTGATGAACTCCCCTTCTCCTCCCCTTGATAAGGGGAGGTTGGGTGGGGTTTGCCATACATCAAATACACCCCGGGGCTCCCCGGCACCTTCTTCAGCTCTGGTTTAAACACCTGTTCCACGGGGTTATTTTAGGACTTTTTGGAGGTACTGGCCAGTGTAACTTTTCTTAACTTTGGCCACTTTTTCGGGCGTGCCCTCCGCCACGATCTCTCCCCCCTTATCTCCGCCTTCGGGGCCAAGATCGATAATCCAATCGGCAGTTTTGACTACATCCAAGTTATGTTCAATCACTAATACGGTGTTGCCCTTATCCACCAACTGCGTTAACACCGCCAACAATCTTTTTACATCATCAAAATGTAAACCAGTCGTCGGTTCATCTAATACATACAAGGTTTTACCAGTGGCGCGGCGCGACAACTCGGATGCTAATTTAATCCGCTGAGCCTCTCCGCCCGAAAGCTGAGTGGCCGGTTGCCCCAAATTAATATAGCCCAAACCAACTTCCAACAAAGTGGCTAATTTATTTTGAATGGTGGGAATATGTTTAAAGAACTCCAAGGCCTCACCTACTGACATATTTAATACCTCGGAGATATTTTTGCCGTTGTAACGCACCTCCAACACTTCTTGATTGTAGCGCTTACCTTTACAGACATCACACGGCACATATACGTCCGGCAAAAAGTGCATCTCGATCTTGATCACACCATCGCCCTGGCAGTTCTCGCATCGGCCGCCTTTGACATTAAAACTAAATCGCCCGGGAGCATAACCTCTGATCTGTGCTTCGGGGAGCTTCGAGAACAGATCACGAATATCTGTAAACACCCCAGTATAAGTAGCGGGGTTACTCCGTGGGCTACGCCCGATCGGTGACTGATCAATACTAATGATCTTATCCAGATAGTCTAAACCTTCAATGGCTTTATGCTTACCTGGCACAGCGTGCGCGCCATACAAAGTCTGGCTAATTTTTTTAACCAAGATCTCGTTGATCAATGTAGATTTGCCAGAACCGGATAAACCGGTAACACAGACAAATAATCCCAACGGAATCTCGACATCAATGTTTTTGAGGTTAAATTCGCTAGCCCCTTTGATCAACAGCCTTTTGCCATTGGGGGACCGACGCACACTCGGGATCTCGATCTTAGCTTTACCCGAGAGATACTGACCAGTGAGAGAGTTTTTATCTTTTTTGATCTGTTCTGGCGTACCGGCTGCTACCACATAGCCGCCCAAATCCCCCGCGCCCGGACCCATATCCACCACGTAATCAGCTTCTAAAATAGTTTCCTCATCGTGTTCTACTACTAATACTGTGTTGCCCAGATCTCGTAGGCCCTTTAGAGATTTGATCAGCTTACCGTTATCGTGTTGGTGCAGACCGATCGACGGTTCATCCAAGATATAGATCACGCCACTAAGGCCTGATCCGATCTGAGTCGCCAATCGAATCCGTTGAGCTTCTCCGCCCGACAGTGTGGTAGCACTCCGATTTAAAGTTAAGTAGCTTAAACCGACGTTGTTGAGAAAACCGATCCGCTCCTTGATCTCTTTTAATATCTGCGCCGCAATTAATGCACGCTGGCTATCCAACTTCAGCTGATCGAAAAACTTATTTGCATCCTTAATGGACATCGACGAAACCGTGACGATCGACTGATCCCCGACCGTTACCGCCGCCGATTCCGGCCTAAGTCTCCCACCCTTACACACCGGGCAAACTTTCTCCACCATAATTTTATCGATCTCAGCACGGACAAAATCAGAATCAGTCTCTTTATAGCGACGCATTAAGTTGGGAAGGATCCCTTCCCACTTCACCACATACTCGTTCATATTGCCGTGGGCAGTTTTATATCGGATCACCACCTCGTCGGCACCAGTGCCATGCAACAAGATATCAAAAGCCTGTTTGCTAAATTTGTTGATCGGTTGATCCAACTTAAAGCCATACTTTTTGCCCACCGCCTCCAAGATGCGTTGAGTCCAACCGGTCTCGCTACTCATATTAAATCCGCCCGCCCTAATTCCGCCCTCGGCAATAGTCAGTTTTTTATTAGGGATCAATAACTCTGGATCGATCTCTAAGGTAAAACCTAAACCAGTACAGTGAGGACAAGCTCCATGCGGATTATTAAACGAAAAGCTCCGCGGCTCCAGCTCTGGGATGCTAACGCCACACTTTGGACAGGCTAAGCTCTCGGAAAAGAAATGGTCACGATCCTTATCAATGTCCCAAACAATAACCGTACCATCGCCCAACTGCAGCGCTGCCTCTAAAGATTGGGTTAACCGTCCCCGACCACCCGATTCAGCTACCGCAGTTAGCTCTAACCGATCCACTACCGCCTCGATAGTATGCTTTCGGGTTTTGGGTAATTCGATCTTTTCTTCCAAATCGCGCAACGTTCCATCGATCCGCGCTCGCGAGAATCCCGCTCGCTTGATCTGACTTAGCACGTCCTTGGCCTCGCCCTTTTTATCCGAAATAACTGGTGCCAATACCGCAAATTTGCCTAATGTCAATTTCTGGACTTGCTCGACGATCTGATCGATCGACTGTCGTTCCACCACCCCGTTGCAGGTGGGACAATGCGGAACACCGACCCGGGCGTATAACAGCCGAAGGTAATCGTAGATCTCGGTAATCGTGCCAACAGTGGAACGTGGGTTGGACGAAGATGATTTTTGATCGATCGAGATAGCTGGAGAAAGCCCATCAATGTGTTCCACGTTCGGTTTTTCCATCACTCCCAAAAATTGCCGCGCATAGGCGGAAAGAGATTCAACATATCGCCGTTGGCCTTCGGCGTAGATCGTATCAAAAGCTAAAGACGATTTTCCGGAACCCGAAAGCCCCGTAATCACTACGAAGCGATTACGAGGCAATTTAATATCAATATTCTTGAGATTATGTTCACGCGCTCCGTGAACCTCAATAAAATCAAACATTTAAATTAATTACTGTCAGGATGAGAAGAACTGTCTTAACAATCCACCGGTTCCCCCCACACTGATATCGCCCAATAAAAACCTCGCACAAGCATACAATGCCAAACCACTAATAGCGGAAACAATAAAATCCCTACCCACCGACATCTGATTAGGATTACCCTGGGAAGTTGCATAAATAACCCCACCAGCGATAGTCATCACTACCGCCAACGTTCCGATCAATAAACTCATACCATCCCGCAGCGCCACGATCAAGCCAGTAAACGACTCCGAGCTGCCAACGGTCTCGCTGCCAGCCATCGATGGGTTATTGCCGTACAGAACGGCCACTAAAATAAAGGCGATCACCAACACCACAAACACTACCTGGGATATCTTTACCCATCGGCGGGCTTTTTTGTGATCAAGCTTTTTCATACTCGCTATTCTAACCTAAATTGACACATTAATCAACCCCGTTAGGGGTCACCCGCCCCTATCCCTCCTCTGACTCGGTGAGAGGTGAGGCAGGGTCGATAGATTTATCCTCAAACCCGCAATTGGTGCAGGTCGGCAGTTTGGTTTTCGGTTTTTTGACCATCAACCCGCCACAAGTTGGGCACTTCGTAGGGATCGGCTCATCCCAACTGGCAAAATCACATTTGGGATAGTTGCTACAGCCATAAAACACTTTACCCCGTTTAGTTCTCCGGGAGACTACCTGACCATCACACTTAGGGCAATTCATCTTAGGTGCCGCACTCCCCTCGGGTTCCAAACTCTTGGTATTTTTGCATTTAGGAAAATTTGAGCAGGCTAAAAACTTACCAAATCGACCCATCCGGATCACCATCGGGCCACCGCACTTATCACATTCCTGATCGGTCTGTTGCGCTAAATCCTTTTTCTCCACAGTAGCTTCTTTCTCGGCCAGTTGTTTAGCAAACGGCTTATAAAATTCACTAATAACCGCGTTCCACTGTTTTTCACCTTCCGCGATGCGATCTAAATCTTCTTCCATCTCGGCGGTGAAACCGCTATCAACAATATCGGGAAAGTGCTCCACCAAAAAATCATTTACCAAAAATCCCACTTCCTGAGGCACCAGCGTTCGCTTCTCTTTTTTGATATAACCCCTACTTATAATAGTAGTGATGGTAGGAGCATAGGTAGAAGGCCTACCGATCCCCAGCTTCTCTAAGGTCTTAACCAAGCTGGGCTCGGTGAATCGATCGGGTGGCTCCGTAAATTTCTGTTCTGGCATCACACTCTTAACCGTTAGTGCTTCGCCCTCATTTAGCTGCGGGAGCTCTACCTCGTTGATCGGATTTTTTTCTAAGATAGCAATGTAGCCCGGGAATTTTATTCCGGTGCCTTGGGCAGTTAGCCCCTTATCGCCGCAACTAATTCTAACCTTTTGTTCTGAGATTATGGCATCCTTCATCTGCGAAGCTACCGCTCGTTCCCAAATTAATTTATACAGGCGAAGATGGTCGCGCGACAAAACGCCCTCCAAAGATTTGGGTGAGCGAAAAGCGGAAGTTGGTCGAATTGCCTCGTGAGCCTCTTGGGCACCCTTACTCTTGGTCTTATAGAGCCGTGGCGCCTCTGGCACGTACTGCCCACCAATTTGTTTGCCAACAAAGTCCCTAATCTCCGCCACTGCCTTGGCCGCCAAAAAAGTAGAATCGGTACGCATATAGGTAATCAAACCCACCTGCCCAGAGCCGTCCAAGGGCACGCCCTCGTACAGTTGCTGGGCTAACATCATCGTCTTTTTTACGCTGTAGCCAAGAACGGTGCCGGCTTGTTGCTGCAGAGTAGAGGTAGTAAATGGCGCATTGGGAGATTTTGCCCTCTCGGAATGTTCGATCTTAGCAATGGTCGACGGGCCTTTGTTAATATCCGCCACCACCGCATCGGCAGTAGCCTGATCAACAATATGAGCCTTAGCCCCTCCGATCTCTGATAACTCAGCTATAAAACTTTTTTTGTCTGCCGCGTAATCGACCTGGATCTTCCAATATTCTTCCGGTTTAAAAGCCTGCCGTTCGCGTTCGCGTTCCACGATCAGCCGCACGGCTACCGATTGCACGCGACCAGCGGAGAGCCCACGAAATATTTTCTTCCAAAGTAGCGGCGAAAGTTTGTAACCCACCAATCTATCC
>JBAZHL010000039.1:0-5447 GCA_041652335.1 Patescibacteria group bacterium
ACGAGGTCGACTGGCTTCTAAACGCCTACTTGTCTGCTGGCAGTGGAGCTGCTGTTCCCGTTCTCGTTCCTGGCGGTTTTTGATGGTTTCTCGGTAGGCGCTCAGGCTAACCCCACAGTTAGCACAGTAGCCACCGCCCATCACCGGATCTACTACTATCCTGCCCGTTCTGCAGCGCGGACACGCTGTCTGCCCATTGATGGACAATTAGTCTCACCTCCTTGATCCCATGATGTCAACAGCCCAATCTAACACATATTTTGGCGGATCGAGCTACTCAGCGCTAATATAGCGAATCTCTGGCTCCAGAGTAGTGCCGAACCTCTTTTTCACCGCCTCTATCACCTTAGCCGACAGCTTCCTTACATTTCTGGCCTTCGCCCCACCAATATTGATCAGAAAATTAGTGTGCTTGGTAGAAATGCGGGCTCCGCCGACCGTTGCCCCTCGCATCCCAGCTTCATCAATTAGTCTCCAAGCCGCCTCACCTGGCGGATTTTTAAAGAAGCTCCCAGCACAGGCAGCACGTGGATGTTTGCTCCACCGTAGTCGTTTTTCCTCTTCGATCGCTTTTAATATTCGACTCTTGCTGTCTGGCACCAATTTAAACCGCGCGCTCAAAACGATCAGATGCGGTTTGGTTTTTAATTCTGAGCCGCGATAAGCCACACATAGTTCGTTGGGACTAACCGTATACACCTCACCGGCCTTGGCATTAAATAAGTCCACATCAAGCAAAGTATCCGTGATAGTTCTGCCATAACAGCCGGCATTGCCCACGATAGCTCCGCCCACACTACCCGGGATATTGGCCAAAAAATCTATTCCACCCAAGTTATACATCGCCGCGTGTTTTACTAACCGGTTTAGAATACAGCCACCCCACGCCATCGCATATCCGGCTGTTTTATCTACTTCGACATCATTGGCAATGTATCGAATCACCAAGCCGCGAAAACCAGCATCATCGAACAGCAGATTACTGGCCGCTCCAATTACCAAGTAGCGGAGCTTTAATCTATGCGCTAATTTAATTATCTCCACTAACTGAGTTGGGTTCTTAGCCTCTATCAATAAATCGGCTGGCCCACCGATCTTAAATGTGCAGTAGCGTGATAACGGAACTCGGCGCTTGATCACGCCGGGGTAGGCTTTGACAAATTCATTATATTTTTTGACGTTCGCCACAATTAGGCCTTAACCAATAACATTGCAACGATTCCCAAAATTAAAACCGCCACCTGCCCAAATCTCGCCAGCAAATATTTTCCGGTTTTTAATTCTGCAAATAGATCAACCAACGCGATGTAGATAAACCCACCCGCACCAACAGCAATAATATATGGGACAACCTGCTGGATCGACTGCAAAGAGAAATAGGCCACCAGACCACCAATTACCGCTACCAACGCAGATAGTAGATTAAAGATAAGGGCGCGACTCTTAGTAAAGCCACTATGGATCAGTACCGCAAAATCTCCCAACTCCTGTGGAATCTCGTGCAACACCATGGCGATAGCTGTCGCGATCCCGACCGGCACGCTAACCAAAAAAGCGGAGGCTACAATTACTCCATCTAAAAAATTATGGAAGGCGTCCCCCACCAAAACCGAATAGCCTACAACTTTTTTATTAGTTTTATGTTCGCACTCATCGCAATCATGATGATGTTCGTGATGCCAATGCAACACTTGTTCGAATAACAAAAACAAAATTATACCGCCAGCGGTATAGTACAAAGATGTCTCACCCAGAACATTTAAACCTTCCGGGATCAGATCCAACAAGCCAACGCCCAAAAGAGCGCCCGCCGCGAACGCTACTAACCACGGTAGCGATTTATTTAGAGCCTTCTCACTAAACGCGAAATACAACACCCCGATCAGAGACACCGCGCTGATAATAAGCAGGCTGATCAAGATGTATAGCAGTACCATATGTTATTCGGTTGAGATGGGAATAGTGCCACACTTGGTAGCATTTTGGGCTGCTTGGACTGCGTCATCTAAATTCGGTTCTACCGTCCAAACCTGACGGCCATCCTTTAGCCACATATCCACATTACGATTGTGCGTCTGTGCGATGCGCAGCACTTCGCAGTTTTTTATCATCGAGAGGGCCTCGCTCCATTTGAGCGTGCCGCTACCGCTTAGATCGCTCCCCTCTTCGGTCAGATTTTGATTGTCCGAAGAGACACAGGCCGTAGTTGGCATGGCAGCAGTTGGGTTGCCACGCTTGACCCATTGGTTGTTTTGGCAGATCCAGGCGTCTTCGCCGCCGCCCCCCAATCTAATACCAATCATCACAGCAGTGGCTACTATTAGGATCAACACTAAAATCCACAGAAATTTGTCTACTCTATCCATCTTTCTTATTCTACCACCCGCCTCACCTCCTCTCTCCTCCTCTTATATAAGAGGAGGTCAGGTGGGGTTAATGCTATGATTAGGCCGCTATGAAGGTGGCCGATTTCAATTATTTTCTGCCTCCAGCACAGATTGCTGACTTTCCACCGGAGATTCGGGGTGCTTCTCGACTATTGGTATTACACCGCAATACCGGAGAGATCGAGCACAAACGGTACCCGGATTTGGTCGACTATTTAAATCCGGGCGACGTTTTGATATTAAATGATACTAAAGTGATCAAGGCGAGATTATTGGCCGACACCAAACTCGGAGCACAGAAAGAGATCTTTTTATTAGAAAAACATTCTACCGATTCTAACGATACGCACGTCCATAATGCTATCTATCGTGGAGCTCTGCATGTTAATGACATACTCACTGTCGGCAATGCTAACATTATTGTTAGTGAAATTCGCGATGATGGCACAATTACTATTAAATCAGACACTGATTTAGAAAAATTAGCTGACAGCATTGGTCACACTCCCCTGCCGCCATATATTAAGCGCGAAGACATAAAAGAAGATGTCGAGCGGTATCAGACGGTTTTTGCGAGAGAGAAAGGTTCTGTCGCTGCCCCCACTGCTTCTTTAAATATGACCGAGGAACTATTAGAAAAAATCCGCGCCAAAGGCATAAAAATCTGTTATTTGACCCTACACGTTGGGTTAGGCACTTTTTCTCCCATCAAGGTCGATAACCTCTCCGAGCATAAAATGCACAGCGAGTATTTTATTATTCCGGCCGAAACCGTTTCTGCAATTCAACAGGCTAAGAAAAATAATAGTAGCGTGGTGGCATTGGGAACTACCGTTACTCGCGCGCTGGAGTATTCGAAAGAGAAAATATTGTATGAACCACCACAAACTGTTTCGGGTGAGGCGGATATCTTTATCTATCCGGGTTATCAATTTGGAGTCGTGGATAAATTAGTGACCAACTATCATGCTCCTCGCTCCACAGTGTTAATGTTAACCGCCGCCTTTGCCGGTTGGGACAAACTAAAACCCGCTTACGAATCTGCAATCGCAAGCGGGTATAGCTTTCTCTCCTACGGCGACAGTATGCTGATTACTGTATAACTCCACCCCATTCGATCACCGTAAAGCCATGTCGCTCTGGTGTTTTGATCGTTGGAGCCGTTACGTCAATTGGCTGCTGCAAGGGTTTAAAGTCCATTAGGATTCGTACGACCGTATCTGGTTTGGGGGTAATACTAAGTGGAGCCAACTGATTCATCGTTGCGGTGCCCCAGAAACCGACAAAATAATACGGAGCGCCTTGCATCCGCGGCAACCAGAATTCTTTAAAGTCATCGGTTTCTTTAGCATTTAATCCCAACTGGGCTAACTTATCATCCAAAAAACTACTGACCTCCGCCTGTTTAACTACCCAACCCTTGGCGGGAGCTTGGTATAAACCACCGCGTCCTTCCCAAAACAGATACGGGTATTTCTTTTGTGATTTCATTTCAGTTAATACTCCACTCGGTTCTGCGATCACATCCCAACCAGTCCCATATTCTGGATCAGTAAAGCTAAATCCACCCACCGGGCTTACTTTTACGCTCACCCGAGTAGTCCTTTCTGGATAGAGATAGATCACCGGCTTGCCGCACTCAGCCGCCGGCAGAATATCCTTGCGAGTGAATTTAATGATACGACCAAATGGATCCTCCCAGAAAAAGAGCGGATGAGTAGCTAAGAACTGCTGGTATGTCATCATCTTACTTCCCATCGCCTGATTCCATTCCGTGTAGGTAATGTAGAGATCTTTGATCGCCTGTTCGTTATTATCTTTAAAGCCGTATATAGGGTCACTATCACCACCTGCACCGTACTCACTGGTTTTACCGATCGTCTGCAATTTGGACATCAAACTATCTGGCATCACCGCTGCAAAATCAACATCACCACATCCACCAACCGTTGCCATAGCATATTCATCATCGTTCCCGTCATTTTCTTTCCCGGTATCTGTCCAGACCACTCCCGGCACCCCTTCGTTAATGTCTGACTGGCTTAGGGATACAAACGTCGGCTTCATCACATAAGTTAGGCATGTACCATCAACTAACTCCGCATAGAATCCGTGCCGATAGTTTTCTTCGCCACCAGCGCCAGTTGGCAAACCGACCACCTTGGTTGGTTTAGCGTTAGTCCAAACGGACAGATCATTAACCGGATTTTTAAATACTTCAACCCATCGATCGGGCTCTTGCGTCCAAATGTTCTTTATAACCTGAACATCCGATGCCTTGTACATCCCTGCCGCAGTCTGATAAATAACCTGGCTGGAATCGGACGGATTAGTCAGTTTATCTGGCATCTCCAGATCGGGGATCAGGTAAGAAGCATCCACGGTATATTTAGAAGTATCAATCATCAGATCTTCGCTCCCCTCCCAATCTGATAGATCGGGCGATTGACGACCAATCACCACTAAACTCCCATCGGTTTTTTTAACAATTCTAAACACCCCAGTGGACGGCCCCATACCACCCACAACCAGATCGGCTACGATCAATTCTGAGTCTTTATAGGGTCCCTCAATAAACTTACCTACCTGATAGTAGCGCGACAGACTTTCGGGATTAGTACTGGATGCATACCCCGGAACAGAGGCCTCGGTCGCTGGATCTTTCATCAACCCCAAACTTCGAATGGGCTGAATCGGCTGCCACTCAACTGGGCCAGATTGCGTGACCTCGTTAGTAGGCCCCTTTTTAAACCATGATTGGATGTTGGACCAATATTTGCCATAAACATATCCGCCACCCAGGGCGATAATCGACAATACGATAATAGTAACCACCCAACTCACCCATCCAGCTCGCTTGCGTGGCAGCTTTGGCTTAGCCGTCGGGGATGGCGAAGTTATCGGCTGTACTGGCTGAGCTGCCGGCGGTGTTTCTGGTTGATTAATTGGCATACTCTGCGATTTAATCGGCTCTTCATCCGGCCACATATCCTGAGGAACATTGGTCTGGTCGTTCATATTATTAGTTATAGCTATATAACTCCCTGATTATAACCTGAA
>JBAZHL010000040.1:0-5362 GCA_041652335.1 Patescibacteria group bacterium
GTGGGGATTCGAATCCCGGATTATCCGTTTACCAAACTATTGATGGCAGGGTTGCTGGAGGCGGTGGTAACTACTTCGGCCAACCTTAGCAGACAGGTGCCAGTCCATTCGATTCCTGATCTGCTTTCTCAAGTAGGCGAACGAGCTGATATGATTGATTTGATCATCGACGCTGGCGAGTTAGCATTTAATCCCCCGTCTACATTAATTAATATGTCGGAATGAGCATTAAAGAATTAATTAAAAAAGAAGAGAAGAGACAACAGGATAATTTAACCCTGATCGCTTCGGAGAACTATACCTCCAAAGCGGTGCGCGAAGCGGTTGGTTCGATGTTAATGAACAAGTACGCCGAAGGTTACCCGGGTAAACGATACTACGGCGGTAATCAAATTATTGATCAGGTTGAACTAACGGCGATCGCAGAGGCTAAAAAATTATTTAAAGCTGAGCATGCTAATGTCCAACCATATTCCGGCACCCCGGCCAACTTAGCGGTCTACACTGCGCTACTTAGCCTGGGCGATACGGTGATGGGGATGGATTTAGCGCATGGTGGACACCTGTCGCACGGTCATAAAGTTAGTTTATCTGGCAAAGCCTACAAGTTTATCCAATATGGGGTCGATCCCGAGACCGGATTGCTTGACTACGAAGAGATTCGGAGAATGGCACGTATCTTTAAGCCAAAATTGATCGTCTGTGGTGCCACCGCTTACCCCAGAGCGATCGATTTTAAGAGATTTGCCGAGATCGCACACGAAGTTGGTGCTTATTGTTTGGCCGATATCTCACATATTGCGGGCTTAGTAGCCGGCGGTGTTCATCAAAGCCCCGTGCCTTACTGCGATGTAGTAATGACTACCACGCATAAAACTCTTAGAGGGCCGCGCGGAGCAATTATTCTCTGCAAAAAGGAATTAGCCGATAAAATTGATAAAGCGGTCTTCCCCGGGATCCAGGGCGGTCCGCACGAGAACGTTATCGCCGGCAAAGCCATCTGTTTTGAAGAAGCGGCTAAGCCCGCCTTTAGAACTTATGCCAAACAGATAATCAAAAATGCTCAGCGCCTGGCGGATACACTACAACAGTTGGGGATCAAGGTTTGTTCCGGTGGTACGGACACGCATTTAATTTTGGTCGACTTATCACCGATCGGCGTAACTGGCAAAGAGGCCGAAGTAGCTTTAGAAAAAGTGGGGATAGTGGTTAACAAAAATATGATCCCCGGAGACATTAGAAGCCCGTTTGATCCGTCTGGCATCCGGTTGGGTGTTCCAGCGGTGACTACCAGAGGGATGAAAGAATTAGAGATGTTTAAATTGGCTGGTCTGATCGCTCGGGTTGTTCAACAACCAAATAGCCGGGCGGTGTTAGAAAGTGTAAAAAAAGAAGTGGCAGCGCTCTGTCGCAAATTCCCCATCAAAGTTTAGCAATATAAAAATAACCCCGCTCCGGATGGACCGGAACGGGGTTGGATTTACTTTCGATGAGCTTTCGCTCTAAAGGTTGCTAAAGCTTTCCACCTCGGCGAGAGTAGGGGGGACTTCAGCAAGGAGGCCGATGCGTCTCTGGGGGACGGGTTCCTCAACGCTCTCCTCGTAGTCGGGTCGAGCCACTCGCAGCAGTTCATCCAGCGAGGTGATACCCTTGTTGACTTTGCCCAGTCCAGATTCCCACAAAGTGCGCATCCCTTGTTGGCGCGCCAACTGCTTCACCTCGTGGATAGCCGTCGAACGCATGATCAGGTTCCGCAGTTCGTTGGTGACCGGCATCACTTCAAAGATACCAATCCGGCCACGATAGCCAACTTGATTGCAGAACTTACAACCAGTGCTTCGGTACAGCACTCTCCGCAGGTTGCCTTCTTGGTCAGTAACCTGCGAACGTTCGATCATCTCCAGCTCCTCTTTGCTCGGCTCGTATTCATGTTTGCAACGAGGGCACAGCTTGCGCACCAACCGCTGTCCCATTATTCCGATAACTGATGCGTTGATCAGGAAGGGTGGGACACCCAGGTTGTTGATGCGGGGGATGGCGCCTGGAGCGTCGTTGGTGTGCAGCGTGGAAAAGACCAGGTGCCCGGTCATGGCGGCATTGACCGCCAGGTCGGCCGTTTCGTAGTCACGAATCTCGCCAACCATGATGATGTCCGGATCTTGGCGTACAAAGCTACGCATGGCCACGGCGAAGGTTAATCCAGCCTTGAGATTAACCTGGATTTGGTTGATTCCCCGAAGCTCGTACTCAACTGGATCTTCCACCGTTAAAATCCGCCTACTTGCGTGGTTAAGCCGATTCAACGCCGCTATTAGGGTGGTTGATTTCCCGGATCCAGTAGGGCCAGTGATTAAGATGATCCCGTGCGGCTGCTTAATAAATGCCGCAAACCGGTTCATCTCATCCTCATCGAACCCGAGATCGGGCAGCTTGATGTCGGCGTTGCGCTTATCAAGTAAGCGTATTGCCACAGTCTCTGACCCGTAGACCGTGGGGATCATTGACACGCGCAGGTCAAACTGCTTGTCGCCGGCCAACAGATCGGCTCGTCCATCTTGCGCCTTGCGTTTCTCGGAGGTATCCATGCCAGCCATGATTTTGATTCTGGCTGTTACAGTTGGGACCTGGTGAGGAGGGATGATTAGAACTGTTTGGCAGATACTGTCGATGCGATAAAGCACTTCAGCGGCACCATCATCCCGTGGGTTGATGTGTACATCAGAAGCCCCCATTCGCACTGCCCCATCCAGGATTTTCTGAACAGCTCGGATAATACCGGTGCTCTCAGCGTCCTGGGTGGTTGTATCTTTGGCGGTTAAGCCCAAAGCAGGGGCTTCACCGCGGCGCCTACGCTCCTGAGTATCTTGTGCCAATGATGCCTCAATCTCGGTACCGACCCCAAAGTGCACTTGGGACAGCGCCTCAAAATCGGTTGGAGTGGCCAACAGAAGCGTAATCTCAGTTTGCAGCTTTGCCCGAAGATCATCAGTAGCTCTCAGATTGTTTGGATCTGACACCACTACGACGTAGGCGTTGCCGTCAAACGATATAGGGATGGCCTTGTCTGGGTCGTTGGCCTGACGTACCACATCGGGATCCACCTGGTCAGTTTGGGGATTGAAAGTGTGAACCCCAGCTTGGGTGGCCATCGCATCTCTCAACCCCTCTTCCGTTACGTAGCCCAGTTCAATCAGTGCCTCTCCAATGCGCCGATCTGAACCAGGTTGCTGTATCATCTGCAGTGCCTCCTGCAGCTGGTTTTCAGTAATAATGCTGGTGTTAACCAGCACCTGGCCGATCCTTTCGAGCGGCATTGAACTGGACCTCCTGATGATTTACTACATGTCAAGGCGTGATTATCCGCCACCGTGACAGCTCATTATCCCACAATTTCCGGAGGTGGTGTCAAACTAATCGCACGTTGTATTTGTCCTCAGACCAGGGTATTCTTAGTATTGTTAACATCTGGGCGAGTGGTGGAACGGTAGACACGCTAGACTCAAAATCTAGTGGGAGCAATCCCGTGGAGGTTCGATTCCTCTCTCGCCCACCATCCGGCCGTCGCTCTGCCAGAAGGGCAGAGCTATGGCGGATTGATAGGGCTTGATGGGAATCGATGATTCCTCCCTGCCCGCCCGCAGTTCCGGTTCACCGGAACGAAGGAGGGTCTCGCCCACCAGAAATTTCTATCAAATGAACAAGTTTGCCAAAATACTCTTAGTTGTCGCACTGCCGTTGCTATTGACGGGGTGTGCTCCGGCTAAACCGGTCGCCAAAAATACCGTTTCGACCAGTAATCTTTCTGTCGAGCAGATCGATGGTTTGGCAAAAGCTTTAACAGCAGCCGGAGCGAAAGAGTATGGGTCGCAGTACTGTTCCGCTTGTGAGTTACAAAAAAAGATGTTCGGCGCGGCTTGGTCTAACATTAATTTTATTGAATGCTCTCTGGATGCCAACGAAACTCAAAACGCCACTTGCAAGGCGGCTGGCATCAAGGTATACCCAACCTGGGAGTTTAAGGGTGGCAGTCGATTGGAGGGTGTCCAACAGTTAACCGTTTTGGCGAAAAAGATCGGTTTCTCGTTCTGATTCTCCGCTCCTATCAGGCATAAATTGTCGGAAGTGATACAATAAGGCCGATGGAATATTACCTCAACCATACTCCAGTGCCAAAACCGCGGAATCGTGCTCGCGGGTTTTTTGTGGAGATGCTTAAATTTTTAGGCATCTTTGTTATTTTCTTTGCTATCTCCACAGCGTTTATTATGTGGCCCAACATCTACACCACGGTCAACTATTGGATCAAATCTGGCTCTTGGCAAAAAGAGGGGACTAATTTGGGTCTGCCCATCGCATCAGAGGATTACGCTTCGATTGCTCCAGTAATTGGTGAGCGTAATCGAACCATCCCGCAAGATATGCGGTTGGTTATCCCTAAAATAAATGTGGACGCTCCGATCATTATGGTAGATAGCACCAACAACAAAGACATTTTAGAATCGCTCAGTAACGGGGTAGCCCACTACGCTGATACCGCCCTGCCTGGTCGGGTTGGCAACATGTTCATCACCGGGCATAGCTCCTACTATTGGTGGAGGGGTGGTAACTATAACCACGTGTTTGCGTTGCTTGAACAGGTTAAAACCAACGATCTACTCTATGTTTATTACGAAGGCGGCGAGTACGTCTATAAGGTTAACGGCAGCAAAGTAGTTACTCCAAAAGAGGTCAGCGTATTAAAACAAACCCCTACACCCACGATGTCGATTATGACTTGTGTGCCGGTAGGCACTAATTTGCGGCGATTAATTGTTACAGCCGATCTTATCTCAACTCCGCCGGTCGATGTCGATCAGCTCAATCAGTTCTCGGATATTCCGAAGGTCCCGATTATTCTCCCTCTTTAGCCGATCGGGTTAAACGGATTGAAGTTAAGCAGGCCGGTGGTCTCGTCCCGGAGTTTTACCGTGTACAACTTTTTATCCTGTCCGATATAAAGCAACCGACTGATCTGAGTGGCGATCGGTTCTGCTTGATGGCTGGCAGATAGCTCTAATAGTTGATATCGATTTTTGCCGGTAACGTCGATGCTGTACAACTTGCTGTTTTCCACAAACAACAAGGTGTCAAAGCTAAAATGTAGCGTCTGCCAATTGCCAGCAGCGGCTACTCGGGTGGCTTCTTCGATCTCCTTTTTAATGTCTGCAACCATCAGGTCGCTGCCCGCTACATATACTAGATAGTTACTATCCCACCACACTGGCGATGCAACGTTACTGGCAAATTTATTCCAGCTAAGTTTGCCATCGATTCGTTCACTGATCCAGATGCTACTTGGGCCACCACTGCTCGTGATCAGCAT
>JBAZHL010000041.1:0-5221 GCA_041652335.1 Patescibacteria group bacterium
GTTCCCATCCTTACCCAAATTCTGCCAGTACTGAGATAACGGCAACATCGCCGTGGTAGCGTTTGTCCCGGCTCGCGCCAAATACTGGCCGCTCAGCAGTACCTCCTGACCTTGTAACAACTCGGACCGCGGGAATGATAACCCCGCCATTAAAAGATGCTGCTGACCCAGATCCTCAAACTCATTTAACCCGGCAGTAAAATTTTTATCGGCTAACTTAAAATTGCGGATCGCCCCTTCCAAATCAAGCTGCTTTAGTGATTCAGCTCCTTGCTGCAGTTGATTGGCTGCCGCTTCACCTCGTCGCACGATACTCGACTTAAGATATTGGCCACTGGTCTGCAAGGCCGTTCCCAGCCCATAGATCAGCAAAATGGTGACGCTAAACAAAGTCCAGCGTAACAGCCCGATCCAAACTTTAGGTTGTGCTACCGCCTTAAACTCCAGATCCAACACTCGTTCAGCAGCTTGATTGCCCTGATGGGCCTTCCAATCCTGATGCCAGATGATCTGTGGGCGAGCTGATCTAACTCCCCCCTCAGCCGAGGAGTGAGAACGATGTTTGATGTAGTAATACTGTTTAGTGGCCCCCATCGAGAAAAACGTTGAGAGTTTGATTGGCTGCCTTGGCCCAACTGAATTTTTTGGCTTGCAGCTTTCCCTTGGTAATTAAATTATGCGGATATGAGGCGTGAGTTAATATCTTCTCTAATGTCTGATTAAAATTAGTCTGATCCTTGGGATCAACCAACGCGGCCGCCCCGTCTGCCACTTCAGGCAAAGCAGAAACGTTGGAGGTAATTGCTGAACAACCCGCGGCAAAAGCTTCGATCACTGGCAGACCAAAACCTTCGTAGAGCGAAGGGAAGGCAAACACTCTGGCTTGACAGAGTAACGCGATCTTTTCCATCTCCGTCACCGGTCCAGTAAAGATAATGGATTTTTTCAATTTAAGATTGTTGACTTCTTCGTAGATACTATCGGCTAACCAGCTTTTACCGCCGGAGATCACCAGCTTTATCTTATCAAATTGTGGTTGCGCTTTGATGTAAGCAAGCCCCCGGATAACCATTGGCAGATTTTTTCTGGGCTCAATACTCCCCACGTAGTAAATAAAGTCACCATCGATCTTAAATTTTCCCCGCACGGTTTTCTGCAGTTTAAGCGACGGCGGAGTAAAGTAAACTTCGTCGATCCCCTCATAAACTACCTGTATTTTTTTAGCATCAACGTTGTAGATCCGAGATAGATCGTCCTTAGTGCATTGAGATACGGCGATGATCTTATCAGCACGGCGGGCGAGATACGAGTGGCTCATCTGCCACTGCCACAATCGCGATTGCCAGGTGTAGAACTGAGGAAAGATCTCGGGGATCAGATCGTGGAAGGTAATTACCAGTCGACACTTTTGGCTTACCGGCAGCAGTCGAGGAAACGGTAGCCACATTAGGTCCAACCCACCACAGATCTTGTCGGCCTTTGGCCAGTCTAACGGCTTCCAGACGGCGTGGAGTAATAGCGGAAAGTTGATCCATTTTAAGGTCTTAACCTCAACGTTGTTCTGTTTTAAGAAAGGCGATTCGGATAGTAGCTGGTTAAATATTTCATCCAAATTGCGATACGACACATAGAACAACACATAAGTATTGTGGCGATCGATTGCTAACAGATTCTCCAATATCTTGAGAGTATACTGCTCTACCCCGCTCCGCTTACCGGTGAGCAACCCTCTAATATCAACTCCGATGCGCATATTCTTCGTAATATTGATTAACAAAATTTTTAATCTTTCTCCGGAAGACCGAGGTGTCAAACTGGAGCGCATGTTCTCTGATGGCACTGGGGTGCCAGGTAATTTGGCTGTGTTTTTTAACTGCGGCCAACAATGAGGCAGCAGTCTGTTCGTCAAATAATAAACCGGTCTTATTCTCTAAAACCACCTCAGTTGCCCCGCCTTTGCCATAGGCTATCACTGGTCGACCAGAGGCCATCACCTCCAACGGCACAATGCCAGCATCCTCTTCTTGGGGGAAGATCAGAGCCTGACACCGAGACATTAATCTGGCCACCTCGCCATCTGATACCCTACCCAGAAATTCAACGTTGCGCTTGGCCTTCATCATCCACTTTTTGAGAGCCGGACCGGTGCCTACCACCTTTAGAGGCCAACCCAGTCGGTTAAAAGCGTCGACGGCAATATCGGTTCGCTTATATCCAGTCTGACGGCCCACTATCAAATAATAGTCATCAACCTCGCGGCTGATATTAAATCGATGCGCGTCCACCGGCGGATAGATCACGGTGGAATTGGCCTCATAGTATTTGCGAATCCGCGCTGCAGTAGTCTTGGAGTTAGCAATAAATACATCTACCCGATCAGCCGCCACCCGATCCCATAAGCGGAGATTATGTATAAGTTTAGGCATTACCCATTTAGCCAGTGCATTAAGGGGGCCAAATTCCGGGTGCTCAAGATAGTAGTGATAATGGCTCCAATAATATCGTGTTGGAGTATGGCAATAACAAATGTGTAGCGTTTCTGGCTTGGTTATAACTCCCTTAGCCTCCGCATGAGCAGAACTGATCACAATGTCATAACCATCTAAATTAAATTCCTCGAATGCCCGAGGACGCAGTGTTGGCCAAAGTTGATGACGGCGGCCCAATGGCATCGCCTGTAAAAAGCTGGTAAAAACATTTCGGCTCTCGAGCTCCGGGAACGATTTTGTCTTATATACCGAGGTGTAGATGTCAGCCTTTGGAAAAAGATCGGCTAAGGTTAAAATTACCCTTTCCGCTCCACCGCGGCTAGTTAGCCAATCGGCCACGATCGCAATTTTTAGATCTTCTAACTTTTTCATTAATATGCTCCTTTACCGGTGAGGGCTACCCAAACTGTTTTAAATATTAATTGAATGTCGAGCCAGAGCGACCAGTGCTCGATATAGTACATGTCTAACTTCAGATATTCTTCAAACGAGGCATCGCTGCGGCCGGAGACCTGCCACGGACCAGTTACACCTGGCTTAACCAATAATCTCTTAAACTGTTGCCTATCATATTGGGCGACCTCATCTGGTAACGGCGGCCGGGGTCCCACCAAACTCATCTCACCATTAAGCACATTAAATAACTGCGGGAGCTCATCTAAGCTGGTACGGCGAATAAATTTACCAAAGCGAGTTACTCGAGGATCATTTTTGACCTTGAACAGCAATCCCGCCCCTTCGTTGCGCGTCCGCTTTAGTTCGTCGCGCAATCGTTCGGCCTGCTCCCCACCGTAACGACTGCCCGGGGAGAGATGAGTGTACATTCCTCTAAATTTATAGAAATTAAATTCTTTGCCAAACTGGCCGGGCCGTTTATGGATATACAGGGCCGGTCCGGGAGAATCTAATCTCACCATAATAGCGATCACCCACATCACTGGTGCTAACACAATTAGCCCCAATAGCGATAGGACGATATCAAACGCCCGTTTTATAATTCTCCCCCACCCATCTAACGGAGTCGGACGTAGTTCGATCAATGGATGCCCTGCCACCGTATCGGTTAGGGCGTGCGCGGAATAAAGTTCCGCCAGGCTGGGAACATATCGGAATCTAATCCCATGAAGCTCGCAGAAATTGATCACAGCTAAATTATTTTCTAAGGTTAACCCCACTGCCACAATTACTTCATCGGTAATATTGGCCGGGATCAGGCTGGCCAATTTCTCGATATCCAATTCTTTTTCCGGCATCGTTCGCACCACCGATAATTTACTTAAATAAAACTGTCCGATCTCTTCGGCCGCATGATTTTGACCGATGATCATCACTTGATGCTGGATTACCTTTAGCCGCTTTAACCAACGCTGTAGCCCCAACAATAGCAATCGACCAAACCAAACCAACAGGATAGCAAATCCCCAAGCGTAAGCTGCGATCAAGCGCGAGAAGAAAGCTTCCTTGAGGCCAAATAAGATAATGATAAAAACTGCCAAGCTAACCGACACCCCCACAAATGTTCGATTCCACACCTGTAGCGGAGTGTAGTAGGAGCCCAGACTATACATCCCGGTCATAGCAAACACCGCCAACCAAGCGAGAGCCACTACCAAGATCAGATTGAAGTAGGTTGAAAATGGCATCATGTAACCCACCGGCGGCGAGAACCAAGCTGCCTGCCTAACATAGTAAGCCAGGGTGAACGCCAATATCACCATCAAAAGATCGATGGGCAGTTGGAGAAATGTAAATAAAAGCTGAAACCTTTTCACGGGTCGGAATTAATCGCTATGCCCATTATATATCTGTTATCAGACATTAAAAAATCCCTCCCTAAGAGAGATTTTTTATGCTGTCTGCAAGCTATAAGCCGAGTTCTGTACCCCGATCACTCGGGGCGGCAATCATCTATCTATGTCTTATGTTGCCATAAGACTAAAGCGTTGGGATCCCGGCTAACCCACTTTAACCTTAAGTGTTAGTTAGCATCGAGCCCACCCCAACTTGCACCGGATAGGGTTTACCAGAACACTCCGCTCACACGGAGGCCTTGCGGGTAGCATTGGACACAAATTATCAGATTTAAACCTGACTTTTCGCGACTCTGACGCTTTACCCCACAACTTTTCACCTTTCCCCGCCTCAAAAGAGGTGGGTATTATTGTCTCTGTGGCACTTTCCCTGAGGTTGCCCTCGGTTTCTGTTAGAAACTATCCAGGTTAATTTAAGGTGCTCGGACTTTCCTCCCTGCCAAAGGCAGGACGATTACCCGCTTACAGACAGCAGTGACAGTATAGCCCAAAATCATTGATCTGGCAAGAGTATCCCAGATGTGGTGGATTGATTAAATTGGAGTTTTATGATATAATAAAGGTGTGAGTGAGAACATCAAACCGTTTTTAGTGGCGATTGCCGGAGGAACAGGCTCCGGCAAAACTTATATCGCCAAAAAGATCCAAGCGATCGATCCCGCCCGGATTTCGATAATCTCTCACGACAATTACTACAAGGATCGGAGCCCGATCCCAATCGCCGATCGGAAAAAGCTTAACTATGATGAGCCTTCGGCGTTAGATAACGATCTGTTTATCGAGCAACTAAAGCAACTCAAAAAAGGTGTTGGGGTGGATATGCCTCAATATGATTTTTCTACTCACACCAGAAAAACCGATACCATTACCTTTTCCCCTACTCCGGTGATCATCATTGAAGGGATTTTGATATTAGAGAAT
>JBAZHL010000042.1:0-5175 GCA_041652335.1 Patescibacteria group bacterium
TTTTCTTATTTTGCTATTAACACAGTATATGAGAATGTAGAAATAACAGCAATTAATGCAATTATTATAAGTAATTGTTCCATATTATAATTCTCCTAATTCTTTAATATGTTTTTCTATTTTTTTAGATGTAATAGATGCCGAAATAGACAAAACTATAACAAGAACTACACCTGAATAAAAAAGCAAGTTTATATCTCCATCTAAATATAGTTTTGATATACCAGCGATATCAGCAACCAATATTGCTACTAAAATCTTAAACAACTCTTTGAGCCAATCTATATGTGCTTTTATTTCATCTAATTTTGCCATGTGATAATTATACACAAATAAAAGTAAAAAGAAGAGAAATGAAAGAATAGAATCTGCATTATGTTAATGAAAGGAAAAATTAAGTTTTATTCCTGTTTAGGTGCCTGACACTCTTTTTTTTTCACTTTTTCTCACCTTTTTTTTTAAAAGTAGTCTGCAATCTTCCAGTGGTTTTTAACTGCTAAATAACCAATAATTGCGGCAGCTATTATACTAATTGGAACAACCATAACAGGTTCAAACATTTTCAATCTCCTCAATCTTTTTTTCAATTTTATTTAATTTGCTATAGTTTATAAATACGCCTACGGAACTAATTGCAAAAACAGTACCAAATAAATAACCTAGCAATGTATTATCTGATTCAAATAAGAATTTCACGGCATATGCTCCAACGCCACCACTAACAGCTAATAATAAAATAGCTTTCTTGTTGATTACATCTGATTTTTTAGATAATAAATCTAGATACTCTTTTTTTTCTTGTAATGTCATAGTGAGATTATAGCAAAAAATGAAAGAAAAATAGAACAAAAAAAATAGGGAGAAATTTATTTGAAGAGAATCTGCGTTATGTTAATGAAAGAAAAGTTTAAGAAAAGTTTCAAAATGGTGCCTGACACCCTTTTTCTGACACCCTTTTTCCCTTTTTATGTTATTTTGCCAATTCAATCAATTCTTTATCTTTGAAAAGTAAATTATTTATCATTTGATTTAAATCAATATTTTGCTTTTTCGCTAATTTCTTAAAAAAGTTTTCAACTTCCGGATCAAGGTAGACAGGTATATGAAATACTGCATCTTTACTATAAAACTTTCCTCTTTCCCCTTTCGAGAAATCGTATTCTTTTTTCATTTCTTAACCTTTTGTATAAAAATTTCGTTCATTTTTTGTTGCTTTTCTAGCACTTATAATTCTAATATTGCAATTTTGTTCATTCATAGTAATAAAAGTATGAACCACAACCAAAGTTCTAGTTTTTAAATCCATTCCGATAGTGACCCACCTATCTTCTTCTGAACTATGTTCTTCGTCATAAATAGAGATAGCGTTTTCATCTTTAAAAACAGATGCAGCATCTTCAAAGCTAATCTTGTGCTTTTCAATATTGCTTTTTGCTTTATTTGGATTCCACTCAAAATCATAGTTCATTAAAAACCTTTTCTCATCTGAAGAGATTATACCAAAATATAAATATAAAAAAGAATAGAAATCAATTTAGTAGGGTAGTAGTATTATGTCAATGAATGTAAGGAAAAATTAAGAAAAGTTTCAAAATGGTGCCTCAAAATGATGCCTGACACTAAATGTAAATGTATAATGGTATGGTAGAAAGAAAAAAGAAAAAGAGAATGTTATTTGATTATTTGGATTTGTATGATATAATTTTAGCTAGTTGGGACAAATAGAGAGCGTCAACTCTCTATAAGCTTTTAATACAATCGTTCTGCGAGAAGCAGAATGATTATAACAATTATGACTGTCAATCGCATTGTTATATCCTTTGTTAAAGGCTGACCCTGTCCCACCTTCTCCTTCACAATACAATCAAACCAATCATAACCGCCAACTAGTAATTATAGCTGATAATATTTATTTTTTAAATGATGATTTTTCTGAAGAGAAGTAGCGTTATGTCAATGAATGTAAGGAAAAATTAAGAAAAGTTTCAAAATGGTGCCTGACACCCTTTTTCCCTTTTTCTAAGTATAGTCATTAACGAAAAAAGCCCCACCTTTTGAGGGGTGAGGCTTATAACCTTTTGAGGGGTTTAGTTAAACTCTTTGACTAGTATTAGAGTTTAACTTTTTTGCTTAATTGGATTAAGCGATTTCTAAAGTACCGTTTGTTTCGTTGTATGAAGCAGTGCTTAAGTCTACTAGACCTGAGATTTTGATGATAGAGTCAACACCATTTTCAAAGTTAGCATCTGTAGCATCAGCTTGAGCATCGTTAGCAACAATGTATGTGTTGCCTGCGTATTGGAACCAACCAAAGTCATCATCATCACTTGCCAATTGGTTAACAGCTGCATTTGCATAATCTTGGAATACAGCAGTGTCGCCAAGTACTATTGCAGATGAAACAAATACATTTCCTGTAGTTGTTGTAGAGCTTGCCAAGTCAATAACATCACCAGAACTTAAATCAGTGATAGTTGAGTAGCTGTTAACATTTGTTGGAGCATTCATTTTGAATGTATCGTTACCAGCACCACCAGTTAATGTAGTCAAGCTAGCACCTAAAAGGATGTCGTTACCAGCTCCACCAAGCAATGTATCTGAATTACCAGAAGCAGTAAGTGTATCTACACCTGCACCACCTGTTACAGTTGTACCAGCAACAGCACCATCAGCTGTGTATGTAATACCACCAGTCATAGTTGAAGCATTAACAGATGTAAGAACAGTTGAGTCTGTATCTAATGTTAAGTCATCTCCTGCAACAACGATTGAAGTTACTTTGTCACCACTTGCTAAAAGTGTGTGAACAGCATTGTTTGTATCAACACCACTATTATCTAAGTATACATCCGTTGCTGTAATGTTAAATGTTTCAACATCATTTGCAAGAATTGTACCAGCGGCTACAGTAGCTTCCGCAGACACGATGATATTTAGAGAATCAGCTGTACCAGTTGCAGCATCTATTACATTTACTTGTGTAGAAGCTTGAGCAAAAGTTGCAGATTGAGCTGCATTCATCACAAGTGTACCACCTGTTGCCATGTTGTCTAGGATTAGTTTGTTTGCAGCACCAACATCAGTATCATCTGTACCAGCCGCTAAAGTTACATAACTAAAACCTAAAGCTTCAAGGTCAACTGTAATGTCTGCCGTAGTCATTACCGCTTGGTCAGAGATTGTTAAACGCTCAAAACCTGAGATAGCTGTTGCGAAGTTTGTGTTTGCATCAAGAGATTGCGCTGAAGCAAAAGTCATCTTGATAGTATCTGTACCTTCTCCACCAGCTGTAGCGCCTGTTGGTAGACCCATAGTTGCAATAGAGTATGTTAATGTATCATCACCTGCACCTAGGTTTATAGCTTTAGTTTGTGTTGCAGTATCTACTGTGATAGAGTCGTTACCTGAACCTGTTGTGACAGTAGCTTTAGTACCATCAACAGTTGCAGAGATAGCACCTGTAGCAGTTCCTGCAGTGATTGTAGTAGTTGCAGCTGAGATATCACCCATAGTTACATCACCAGCACCTGTTACCGTAAGAGTTTCAAGAGCAGCTATAGATGTAGGAGTTACAGTTAAGTTAGCAGCAGCATTTACAGTTAATGCAGTAAGACCAGCTGCAGTTAAAGCCGTTGCAGAAGCGCTGCCTGAAGTGTTGATAGTTAAAGTCGCAACAGTAGCGCCTAAAGCAGTTGAACCTGTGATTGCATCTAAGTTTGCAGTTAAACTTGTTGCAGTGCTTGCTACAGAATTTGCACCAGCACTATTTGAAAGGTTTAGCGTAGTCAATGCATCAAGTGAACTAGTTCCACCAAGCGTTGCAGTGTCATAACCATCTAAAGTAATCGTTGTGATTGATTTTGTAGCATTGTCATCAACAGTTACAGCACCTAGGTCAGCAGTAACATCAACAGCAGTTGAAGCACCAGCAGCAGTTCCTGCAGTTTTAACTTGCGTAGGGATACGAGCACCAGCGTCATTTGTAGTTGCAGTACCTGTGAAAACTAAATCTGACTCATTATCATCTTGCGCTGTAAAAGTTACCGTAGAACCACTAACCGCACCAGATGTCCAAACTGCTGTGTTGAATGTACCAGTATAGATACCGTTAGCAACTGTACCGCCTGCAGTTTGAGTATCAGCAGCAGTTAAGTTAGCAAATGCAGCAGCAACTTCAGCAGCAGTTAGAGCTTTTGCAGCAGTGAATGTTAAACCATTCATGATAAGTGTTTCACCACTTGCCATTGCATTAAATGTAACAACAGTCGTTTCATTCACTACAGCAGCAGCATTATTTGCAAAATCTGTTGCTACAGCGTTCTGAGTGATAGTTACTTCTGTTGTAGTATTACCAGCAACTACTGCGTATGTACCAGCAGTGATAGCCCCTGTACCACCGCCTTCAACAGCAGTGTTTGTCATGTTTGCAGTGATATCGATTGTTGAGCCACCAGTTACAGTAACATCACCAGCCGTAGCTGCAGTACCGTTTGAAGTTGTGTTTTGAGTAACAACTACAGCACCTGTTGCCATACCGTTTGTAGCGTGACCGACTGTGATAGCTCCTGAGCTAGCTTCATCCGCAGTTGTTGTTACAGTTACATCTGTACCGCCAGTAACTGTGATAGCGTTTGCACCAGTATTGTCAGTATCAGTAACAGTAATTGTTCCTGCAGCACTTCCAGTTGTAGCAGCAGCATTACCTACAGAGATAGCTTGAGCCGTAGTTGCATCACTAACAGAAACATCTAAGCCACCAAGAACGCTGATAATTCCAGTTGCGCCAGAAACATTTACATCTGTAGTAGCTGCAGCTTTTACTAGGGTGTTGATAGATTTTGTAGTGTTGATAGTCGTTAAACCTGAAATAGATGAAAAATCAACATTGTTAGTAACAGCAGTGTTAGAAGCATCAGCATTTGAAATATCACCAACCGCTTGAATATTGATTGTTTCGATATTAGCAATTGTTGCTATTGATAAATCCATTGCATCATTAGCAGCTGCTGAAGTGTTGATGAAGTTTAACGTGTCATTACCAGCACCACCATCTAAGTTATCAAGCGCTGACCATGTGTTGTTATCAGCTGTCGTACCATCAATTTGTGCTGTATAAGTATCATCACCCGCACCACCTGTAAACGCAGGAGCAGCATCAACACCTGTAGTTAACGT
>JBAZHL010000043.1:0-5022 GCA_041652335.1 Patescibacteria group bacterium
AAAACAACACTCCTCTATCAAACTTTCATTACTCCCTATTTTAGGGGATTTAGAGCTAAAAACACTAAGGAAAGTTTGTTTACTTTTTATTGCCAAACTGGAACGTTAACTACAGGTGTTGATGCTGGTGCTGCATTTACAGGTACTACTGGTAATGATACATTTACTGGTTTGATTGATACAACATTAGCAATTCCTACTACAACATTTACTGCTCTTGATAGCCTAGATGGTGGAGCTGGCAATGATACGCTTACTTTAAATGTTATTACTGCGACTACTTCACTTCCAAATGTAACAGTAGCAAATATTGAAACTATGAATATTATTGCTGCAGCTGGCTTAGGTACAGTGGGTGAGAATGATACAATTGATGATGGTAATGCTGGAAACACTTCTGAAACTGCATCAGTAAGCATAGATGTTTCAGGCTATACAGGTCTTACTGCATTAAATATTACTCAAGGCACTGATGCTTCAGTAGTTGCTGCTACAACAACAGATGTGACTATTTCTGGTGCTACAGGTGCTTTAGAAGTTGTTCAAGCAAAAAATGTTGTCATTACAGCTGCTACGGCAAATAAAAGTATTACTGTAGGTTCAAATGTAGTTGCTGGTGATGCAAATACTGCTGGAGATATTGCAGGTACTATCACTGTTACAGATACAAACCAAGGTTCAGGTAATATCCTTGTAGATAGCGGTACAAATGTAACTATCACTGCATCATCTGCAACAGCTTCAGGCGTTATCACTGTTGGTGCAGTTGATGAAGCAACTGGTACAGTAACTGTAACTCAAAACACAAATGTTACTTCAGATGCAGTAACTGCTGGTGCTATCGCAGTAACGGGTGGTACTACAATCACAGTTAACAAAAACTCTACAAATGTTGCATCTTTAGGCGATACAGCTAACAATGTTACTGCAGGTGCTACAACAATTGTTGGTGGAAACACTACAACGACTGTAAATGTTGCTCAAAGTCATTCTGCAACAGATTATGATTCTGTTACAACTGCTGGTTCAAAAGAAAGCTCAGTAGTTACTTTTGGTGCATTAATAGCAGGTGAAGCTGTGTTCGTTGGTGAAAACGGAGGTATTGCTACTTCTGATTTAGCATTTATTGCTACTGAAGATATGACTGCCGAAGAAGTTGCTGCTGCATTCGCTAACTTAACAGATGGTGATAAACAAGCTGATGGTGGTACAGTGTCTAAAGGTTACTTTACTGGTAGTTTAGATGCTGGTTGGACTTCAGGAGCTGCAGATGGTGATAAAGTTACATTTACTGCTACTGCTAATGGTAACGATGCAAACTATATCGATGTTGCAACAGATGATGCTGGTGATGCTGTAGGTAACAATGCTACAAATGATGCAGATTTCAGTTCAACCAATACTGATGGTGTAAATGACTCATCTACTGCTGCGGTTGATGTCACTGCAGCAACAGCAGGAGCAGTAACTATTGATGATAATGCAACTGCTTCTATTACAGATGTAACAGTTGACGGATATGCTGCATTAAATATTGGTACTACAACAGCTCTTACAAAACTAGCTAACCTTTCACTTGCAAACTCTGCAGGAACAGCTACTGTAGATGCTGCTGCTGGTATTACTTCATTGAACTTAACAGTAAACAATGTTAACAATGCAGTTGTTATCTCTACGGACTCAACAACAGTAGCTACATTAAATGTAACTGCTACAGGCACTGCATCTAGCTTTGCTTTAACAGCTGCTGATACTACAGACCTCAATGTATCTGGAGATACAAGCTTAACACTAACAGGTACTACTACAGCTCTTGAAGATGTTGTTGTTACAGGAACTGCTAGTCTTGATATTTCAGGTGTTTCAGCTAACGCTGCTAAATCAATCACAACTACAGGAACTACAGGTACAGTAACAGCTTCTATCAATGGTACAGCTGCAACATACACAGGTGGTACAGGTGTTGATAACCTTACATTAGTAACTGGTACTGCTTTAACAAAAGCTATTGATCTTGGTGCTGGTAACGACACATTGACTTTCACAGCTGCTGTAGCTAGTTCAACTGCTACATTATCAGGTGGTGCTGATACAGATACATTATCTATGACTGCTACAAGAGCTGCTGCATTAGATGGTGCTGCTCAAACTCTCTATACAAACTTTGAGAGATTAACTATCAATGATGGTGCTGCTAGTGAAACAATTGATCTTGCTAACCTTGGATTTACTGATTATGTAACTACTACTGGTAATGCTGCTGCTTCATTTGCTGCTGCTTCTACAGCCGATGTTACTGCTGATACTTTCACTTTTATATACAACGGAATATCATATACAGCTACGCTTGTTGATGCGAATGATGTGACTGGTGCATTAACTGTTGAAGATTATCAAGATGCTGTTGATGCAGCTGTTGATGCTGATGCTAATATATTAGGAGCTGGTTTAATTACTGCCGCACTTCCAGGAGCTTTAACATTGACTGTAGCTACTGCTGGTGATTCATTGGTAGGCGGTACTCATAGTAATAACGGCGCAGCTATTACAGCTACAAACACCGTATTAACGCTAGATAAAATGGATACAAACGGTACTCTAGTTCTAGCAGGTACAGGTGCAGTAACAGTTCAAGTTACTGATGCTGACGAAGTTGCTAATACAACTGATAAATTAAACATTATTGCTAATGTTGCTGCTACTGATTACAGCTACGGTGTCGTAACTGTTGCTGATGTTGAAACTGTTAATATCACTGCTAACGATACTTTAGAAGATGATGATTCTAATGGTACTGTTACAACTGCAGAATCTGCTGTTGAAGAAGCTGCATTAACTCTTACAGCTGCTGATGCAACTACTGTAAATGTATATGGTGCTGCTGATGTTGCATTAACACTTACAGGTACAACTGCAGTAACTTTAGTTGATGCTTCTACAATGACAGGTGCATTAACTGTAACTGCTTCTGGTACAACTGCTACAACTATTAAAGGTGGTTCAGCTGGAGATTCATTAACAGCTACTACTGGTGTTGTAGATACACTTTATGGTTATGCAGGTGATGATTCATTAACTTCTGGTACAAAAACAATCATGTATGGTGGAGAAGGTAACGATACATTCAACATCAACTTCGTAGCTTCACAAACTGTTAATGATTACGCTGTAATCAAAGATTTAGCTTCAGGTGATATTATTGAGTTGTTTGCAGTAGGTGGTAATGATATGGCTGCATTTGCTAAATTAACAGTTGCAAACACACCTGCTGCAGAAGGTATGCCAAATCTTGAAGATTATGCTAATGCTGCTGCATTACAAAATACTACAGATAATGGTGCTGTATGGTTCACATTTAATGGCAATACATTTATCTTTATCGAAGGTGCTACAGCAACTAATACTGCTACATTCCAAGCTACTGAAGATAACCTTGTTATGATTACAGGTACAGCAATCGACTTAAGTACTGGCGCATCTTTCAATGAAACATACGGTACTTTAGAAATCGCGTAATCCCCACAAAGGACAAGCGTTTCTCAAAAGCCCAAAAGCTTTCAGCCTCACTTTCTCTTAGGAGAGTGGGGCTTTTTTCATTTCTACTCTATTTTATTTATTTATTAAAAAGGGTGTCAGTCGCCACCTTAAAAAAAGGGGTGTCAGTCGCCACCTTAAAACCTCATAAATTTTCTATAAAATATTAAAGATTTATAAGCTTTTCAAACTAATCTTATACTTTCAACAATAAAGCCGATATTTCGCTCTTTTAGCTTTTTTTAGAGCATACCACAAGCCTTTTGATACACATTACTACTATATTTTTGCTTGTTTTTATAGAGTGAATGAGCTATAGTTATCATCTTTCTCATGACAGCTATTTGAGCTTGAGTTGTCTGTTTTCCATTCTCTTTGAGTCTATCGTAAAAAATCTTCATTTCAGGGTTACATCTAGTTGCCGTCATCGTTCCCATAAAAAGAACACCTCTGTATATCTTAGCTCCAGCTTTTGAAATCTTACTCTTCTTATGCACACTGCTACCCGAATCAAACCGAGTCGGGTCAAGACCAACTAAAGAAATTATCTGTTTTTTATTTGCATCGGGATACTTTAAAAAGAGATGCAGCAATACAATTGCACCTAACTCTCCAATGCCAACAATTGAGCGAATATTCTCATAGCCATCACTCAGCTCCTCATCACTTTGTATGATAGTTTTGATGTTTACAACTATATCATTCTCTCTTTTTTTAAGTGATTTTATCTCATCTTCCAAAGATGCAATCACATAGTTGTTTCCATCTTTTACAGCAATAGATTCTAAATGATTACAAGCCATAACTCTTTGCTTTACTATAAACTTATAGTAACTCATCAACTCTTTGATATCTTCTGCTACAAGGCTTATTGTAGGTACAACTATCTCTTCATCTTTAGCTAAAACTATTGCCCCAGATAACACCTTGGCATCATACATGTCACTCTTATTTCTATTGCCATTAGCTTTTGCAAAATTGTGAGACCTCTTAGGATTGATAGCAAATGTTTTTATACTTTTTTTTGAACAAAATTTCTTTAAAAGTTCCGAATAGCTTCCAGTAGGTTCATACACAAATACTAAATCTTCATACTCTTTTTTATAAAGCTTTTTTAGTTTTGAGGCAAGTTTATTTAAACTCTCTTGAGAGTTTTTTATCTCATAGTCTAGCTTATTGATTGGTATATAAACAGAGATACTCTCCTTTGAAACATCTAAGCCTATACTAATATTTTGTAGCGTATAATTTTTCATGTGAGCCTCTTAAATACTTTTTTACGAGAGTTCGTTAGGGCAGGATTATCATCCTGTCTGATTGCTGCATTTGCAACATCAGTCCTCTTTACACATATCCCAGCCTAGTGATATTCGATCTAGTTTTAATCTTTTTTAAATACCAAAAGAATAGAAAAACCGACCCAGTCGCCACTCGGGATTGTAGTGTAGCTATCTGACTGACACACAAGCTAGACTGCTTTAAGGTTAG
>JBAZHL010000044.1:0-4985 GCA_041652335.1 Patescibacteria group bacterium
ACTGCCCCGAGCCAAGCCACCTTTTCTCCTAATGAACCTGTCAGTTAAGATAACCCGATAACCGGAATTGAGCAATATCCTTTTCAAGCGACGAAATATATTGGCGTATTTCATTTTTGTGTTTATTTTCAGCCCGGGCGCCCCTCCAATGCACCTTAGCTGTTTTTTTATTATATCACAAAAAATACTACTTGTCAAGAAGCAAAATACCGCCATGAGACTACTAAATCCCAAACTGCTGGAGGTGCAAGAAGCCCCAAGGCGTTGTCGGCCATAAAGCGAGAACCCCGATTTGGGGCAACATGGAGCGGGTAGGGGGAGTCGAACCCCCATCTTCACCTTGGAAGGGTGACATAATAGCCACTATACGATACCCGCAGGTCAGTTCTAATTATAGAGGCAAGTTCAGGCTAATAAAACTCCCTACCCCAGAAATGGGGGAGGGAGAATTAATAGTTCAAAGATAATTAGTGGATGATCCCACGCAGCGTCTTACCAGCCTTGAACCGAGGAACCTTGGTGGCCGGGATACGAATGGACTTACCCGTCTGCGGATTCACGCCGTTACGAGCGGCACGAGTGCTGAGGGTGAAGGTACCAAACCCGGTGATGGTGACATTTTTGCCAGCAGCCAAATTGCTTTTGACCGCATTAACAAAAATATCCATCGACTGAGTGGCAGTCTTCTTGGACACATTCGCCTTACGCGCAATGAGCTCAATGATTTCGGACTTGTTCATTGATCACCTCCCTTAAATAACATCTCCCACATTGTAAAATACCTGCTCCCGGCTGTCAAATCGGTTTAGGCGGATCGATCAAGGTAGCTCTGTAAAATCAGGACGGCAGCCGCTTGGTCAATGTCCTCTTTTTTAAGCTTACCGCCAAGGGATAGTAGGCCATCCCGGGCCATTTTACTGCTCAGTCGTTCATCCTCATAGACCACCTCAACCCCCAACAGAGCCGATATTTTACTGGCCCACTTTTGGGTATAACCAACCTGCTTCCCGGTGGCACCGCTCATTGTCTTAGGCAGACCGACTATTAGTCGTTTAATCCGTTCACCCTCAATCACCGCTTGCAGATTTTCTGCCACATGCTGATCGTTTTGCATAGTGGGTAAACCAATAGCAATGCGACTCTCGGTATCGCCCAGGGCCAATCCAATTCGCTTTTTGCCTAAATCAATGCCAAGAATTCTCATGGGGTACTTACAACATCCGAGCTGGCTGCCCCCGCGGCTTGGTTGATATAAGACAGATTAATTTTAATATTGCTCTCCAAAATTGGTAGCCGTTTAGTCCAGAACGGCCATAATTTTATTCTATGGGATACCACTTTTGGTAGACTATCAAACAGCTTCCCCGCCTCGGTGACCGAGCGATTGGAGATGCTGCCTGCCAATTCTGTTAGATCCAATTTGGAGGCAATCAGACCATCCAACTCAACTGTAAAATCAATCGTGTGCATTAAAAAGTCTGCATTATCTAATACTATCCGAGCGCCACTAATAGTTTGCGGGGTTAGGACTTGGTCACGGGGGACAATAGTTCCCACCGTATTATCAATGATATCGGAGAGCCGACTCTTGTCTGGCAGTAACGTCCAGCTTCTTACCTGCACCTTCAGATCAAAGCTCTCGCGTTCGGCACCAGCCGCCACCGAGGGCACACTATCTATCACATCGTTTTGGATTAACTGCGGAATCAGCTCCTCACCTCGCCCCACCTTGGCTCGCAGCTCCTCTTCTATATTAAGGAAGACGTTCTTGCTGATCGATTCCTTGGCAGATTCGATATCGGATTCCGCCACTGTCTTTACTTCACTATCAGTTCCCCCCACAAGTGTTTCATCATTTTTACCATAGACTTGATCAATCCCGGCCGATCCTAAGCCGGGGATAGTAAACTTGGTGCCAGCTGGTAGGTTACCAGTCGTCCCACCGCTATCAGCCACTACGTTGGTTTTGGCTCGTCCAGGGACTAAGGAACCATCAGCGCCTTTTTTAGCCGCCGCCACTAACACATCCGATTTAATTCTAAACACCAAGCCCGAAGGAGCCACAAATCGAGTTTCCGGGATCAATCCCTTTAGGGTACTGGTGTAGTTATAGACAGTAATGGTTCCACTGGCAGCGTTGCCCTGATTTTTTCCACCCGTTGCTTCAAAGGTTTGTACCACCTCCTTGGTTACCTCCACAAATCGACCTTTAAATAGATTCTGGCCAGCCGCGCTTTTATCATCCTGATCGGCTACCACTAATTTGAACTTATGATTAAACGGTTCAGCACTGACGTCTAAGTTAACTGTGGCATGCGGCAACACAAAATATGCCAAGACTCCCATTACTAATAGAGCCAAAGCAACAAAACCAACCACTACCCCACTGCGTCCCCAATTTATTTTAGGGCGAATATCGGCCACGGCCGGCGTAACGGGGGCCTCTTCTCTAATAGTGGAGGTTAGCTTAAAAGCGGGTGTCGATGGTAATTTTCTTTTTTTGTAAGTTAACTTAACTTCATTTTTAAACCCACCGGGTCGAGCTACGGCAGGGGACACCGCCGACTTAACCTTAACCGGGATGGCGACATCGATCGCCGTATCCTCGGGTAGGTCTAAGTCGGCCGAGGTGGCAATATTGGCTCGCTCGGCCATTACTCGACCTCGTACATCTGTGGTAACTAAGATCAGCTGTTTGCCTAATTGATCAGCCTCTGCTCTGACGATCTTTAAATTAACCAGACTATGAAACAACACCGATCCCTTGGGTACTACCAAAACTATCTCCTCAGCCTCTAACCGCGACAGTTTGTTTAGAGTTGAAGCGATATCCGCGTTAGCGTCTAAATAAATGGCCTTGCGTTTCATCTACACCTGCATGCTTAAAGCTATACGTCTTAGGATCGTCCCCACTACATCCTCGGGTGTCTCGGTAAACATGGTTAAATAAACTAAGCCAGCTGCTACCAGATCGGTTCGATCCAAATTTACCCCCTCACCTAAAATAATATCGCTTAGCTCTGTGGATTCGATAACTGCTGGATAGGGCTTTTTAGTAAATGGTAATCCTTCGATAAATGCTTTGGTCATTAAGGCATTCTTGATCTCGGGCAAAGCCGCGCCACCGCCGCCGACGAAGATTCGATTGGGCAATACATCTAAATGAGTAAACTCGCGAAGACCCTGAGTCACCCCACGCGCCCACATTAAAGCGGTGGACTGCAAGATCGGTTGGAGTTTGGTTCTTGATCTTTTGTCTAACAGATCATTACCGTAATCTATCTTAGTCTGCTCGGCTTTATCTTCGGAGAGCTTAAGCTCGGCCGAGAGCGCTCGGCTAAAAGCATCTCCGCCCATGGCAAAATTTTGAATACCCGCGATCCCGCCCTCGCTCACTACCATTAGATCGGTAGTCTGTGATCCAACATCAATAAATATGCCACTCAAATTTTCTTCGTGAGCAGTTAGGCACCTGGTAAGAGCATAAGGGCCAGCAGCCACGCTAATTAAATCAAGCTCTAATTCATCGGCGATCGCCTGCAAAGCTCCTAAGTGCACCAGGGGAGCAAATACATTAAAAATGCTGAGGGTAACTGTACCACCCTGAAAACCCAATGGGTTAGTGATTTTGTAGCCATCCACCCGCATATCTACCACGGTGGTATTAATCAGCTTAACGTCCAACGAGCCTTCGTCCTGTTCCTTGGCCATGAGCTGCCGCATCTGCTCATAGGCCTTGAGTTGAACTTTATAGATAATATTTTTTAGTTCGCCAGAATCGATATGCGATTCCGGTTGGGCGCGATGGTAGTGGACGGTGGTCACCAGACTTTTTACCAGATCACCAGGCATACTCATTAGCAAATTAGTCGGACGAGCCCCGGCCTGTTGTGCCGCTACCTCAACCGCTTTTTTAAAGGTAACAGCCGCTTCGGGGATATTGATCACCATACCGCCCCGCATGCTGCCGGGCGCGTGGGGCGTTACACTTTTACCTAAGACCTTCGCCGGAGAGCCTTCGGTTTTGGCAAAAACTAAGCACTTGACCAAATCTGTGCCCGCATCAATCGCCACAAAATAATCTGTGGATTTCTTACGCCCTCCTTTTTGGCCAAACAACGCCATATATTTGTGCTACCCGATCGTCGCCCTAATTCGCCGGACCCCTGCCGAACTGCTTTGCTCTTTTACAATATGGAACATCCCGATCTCGCCCGTGTGAGTTACATGTGGTCCACCACATATCTCTTTGGAGACCACCTCGTCTGTGCTTTCATTATATACAGTGTAGACACTGACGATATCTGGATACTTCTCTTTAAAGAAAGCCACCGCCCCCTCCGCCAACGCCTCTGGGACCGATTTCTCTTCTCGCGATACTTTGAGATCCTCTTTGATCCGATCATTGACCCAAGTTTCAACCTGTTGTTTTTCTTCGGTAGTCATACCGCGCGGGAAGGTAAAATCAAACCGGATCCGTTCGGTAGTAAGATCGGCTCCACCCTGTTTAACTTCAGGCCCTAAAAATTTGATTAACGCTGCGTGCAACAGATGGGTGGCGGTATGCATCCGGGTAATGATCTGACGATCCGTCTCACTAACACTGGCGCCAGAAGAGAGGCCATGGCCACCAAACTTCCCCTCGACCCCAGCCCGAGAAACTTCCTGGTGTTTAGCAAATGCCTGGTCATAAGTTGCCAGATCGACCGATTTATTTAATCGCTGGGCTTCCTCTTTAACAAAATCTAATGGCAGACCATAAGTGGAAAATAAACTGAAGGCTACCTCACCATCAACTACTACGCCGGATCGCTCTAATACCTTAGCCAGTTCGCGCTGGCCATCTTTAATAGTTTTTAAAAATTTGTCGCGTTCCAAGTTAGCTAACTGTAGGATCATCTCTCGTTCCGTCAGCAGCTCAGGATAAAATTCGCCATATTGGTTAATGATCGCAGTAATGATTTCGTCAAACCCACCGATAGCAT
>JBAZHL010000045.1:0-4978 GCA_041652335.1 Patescibacteria group bacterium
AAGAATGTCCAACCAGTACGCTGCCTCTTGACCCTCCTTCAATGCAATAGTTATTTTATTAATAAAATCCTTTCGGCTGGCGCCATAGGTGGCTTCACTAACATTAGCTCCTATGGATGTAGCGCATTTAATCAGTTGGGTGATCATCGGTTTCGTAATGGTATCTTGTTTGATCTCTTTGGCTGCTTTAATCACCTCTTTGGCAAAGATGCAACTACGATTATATATCGGGTTTTCTGATAAAGTCATTGAGCTCTAACTTATCACTTATCACCTATCACTTATCACTAATGATTACTTCTTTAACTGTGATTGGCTTAACTGGCTTATCGTCGGTGGTCTTGGTATTACCGATCTTATCAACTATCTCCATCCCTTCGACCACCCGGCCGAACGGAGTGTGCTTGCCATCTAACCAATCGACTGCGTCTTTGGTAATAATAAAGAACTGGCTGCCGTTGGTACCACCACCATTTTGCTCTCCGGCATTGGCCATCGCCACTATGCCTCGAATTAGCTTGGGTGTATTTTTATTGATCTCATCGTCAAAGAAATAACCCGGGCCACCAGTGCCATCATCAGCCGGATCATCGTTCAAAGAGAGCGGATCGCCGGTCTGGATCATAAAATCTTTGATCACTCGGTGGAAAAGCACTCCGTCGTAAAATTTATTCTTGGTTAATAACACAAAGTTCGCCACAGTTTTTGGCGCAGTATCGGTTAACAGTTCAAATTTAACATTACCCTCGCTGGTAACTAACGTGGCAAATTTAGATTGCGCCAGATCCTTTTTGCTAATCTGGCCAAACGGCCCGCTCACATTACGAATCGAGGCCGCCCAAACTATTGCCTTGGGAACGGTAAAGACTAAGATCAATACCACTGCTACCGCTAATGCTGGCCAGAGCAGTTTCTTCCACGGAAAAGCCACTCTATACATCCGGCGTTGCTCCCGCCAGGCTTTAAGGGCAGCTTTTTTCTCAGCTATTTTTTGTTCTTTACGTAGTCTCTGTCGCTTTGACATATGGAGTCCTTTGGGTTCATTTTATCATAGGGACAGTTGCCAAATTAAACCAACCTAAGTGTAGGCCCCTCCTTCAACTGGCCCGACTTATTTAAACTTAAAAGCCGGGAATCAGTGGCCGCGCTACTAAATTAGTGCCCCACAGTACCACGAACGGGCCAAGCCACTGGATGATCATAATAGAAACCAAGATCACCGCTAATTGGCGCCAAAACGAATTAGTAAAATCACGCTGACGAACCGCTTCATCCCGAAAATTATCAACAAAGCTGTCTCCGAAGATCGTTTTAGCAAATTGCTCTGTCTTAGAAATCTTCATAAGTTATAGCGTAGGATTAACCATCGTCTTAAACAGGCTCTCCCAGAATCCCATCGGTTTGGTGATAGCCGTGGGCGCTGGTGGCGCACTATCTACCGTCGTCCCAATTATACCCGCCGCCGTCATATACTGCAAAGACGATTCGAAGGTGGTTTTGGCCACCACATCTGGCAACGGCTCAAAGCTGTTAATGGTCGAAATATCCTTGATCTCTAATATCTCTCGGGTGCTGGCCATTTTCTTTGCCTCTGACGCGACATATTCGTCAACCAGCTTCTGTTCGCTCTTGGCATCCACCATGGTTCTGGGGGTAAGATAGGCATCATCCAATGAGGTTCCGGTAGATCCCGACTGTCCACTTTGATCGGGGTTAGTATCGGTAGCATCAGGCTTAACTGTAGTCGGAACCGCCGTGCTATTGGTAACGATCAGGCTAATGCTTTTATTAACTGTATAAGCGTTAGCGTCTCGACCCTTAGCTGTCACCACAAAATCATATTGGATTAGTGGAGTGGTGTTAGACGTAGTAATGGTTAGATCTGCCACCAACGGTGGAATGGCCGAGGCCGGAGAAAACTGCGCCGTGATATCGCCCGATAACCCAGTAATCGAAAGATCCACCGCACTCGCATAGCCATTGAGTGGGCTAACCGAAACCCGATAGACCGCTATGCCCCCCACTCTCACCGTGTGCGAAGTTGGTTGGATAGTTACATCAAAAGTGGGCTGAACCACTGGCGTTGGGCTCGGCGTAATTATTAGAGAGTTAACTCCCCACAGGTTTGTGCCAGCTCGCTGAAACAATAGTTCGAGATCGCCACCCGTGGCCTCTGCGTCAAAGGTTAGAGTGTTCCATTGATTAGCTTGAGTGGTAGTGCTAAAACTTTTACCAGCTACTATTACTTTAGTCGAAAAAGCGTTGTCTAAACTACCACTGACCAAACTGATATGGTAGTTGCCAGCAGATAGCCCACTAACCTTAAACCGAGCAGAGTTAACTCCTTTATTGCCATCGCGGTTTAATTTGCTGCTAACCGCCGCTCCATTGCTAAACACCAACGTATCGTCTAACCAGCCATATTGGATTGCAGCACTGCTGATTGGATACATCGAAGATCCACCATCAACCGCCAAGTAGCTACTTTCTAATCCAGAAGCATCGCCATCACCAAAATCAAACTGATACGAACTATCGATCGCCAAACTTAGGCCGACCAGAACCAACAGCAAAACCCCTAAGCTAACCGCTAAGCGGAGCTCACTCTTAACAAAGGAGACAAATGAGCGAAAGAGGTTTGGCATAAACAAGTACTTACCCTCTAATTATACCGTCTGTACCTCTTCTACGGTAAGCGGGGTACCCACCTCCGTTGTTCTCTCGGTTTCTAACGATCTAAACACCATCGTCTCCGGCTGGAAGTACAGCTCAACTTGCCCCACCGGGCCGTTGCGGTGCTTAGCTATAATTACCTCGGCCACATTCGGTTTTTCCGAATCCTTCTCGTAGTAATCCTCTCGGTAAATAAACATCACCACATCTGCGTCCTGCTCGATCGATCCGGATTCCCGCAGATCTGATAGTTGAGGAATTTTTTTGGGTCGTTGCTCCACTGCCCGTGATAGCTGCGATACCGCGATCACCGGGATATCCAACTCCCTGGCTAACCCTTTTAAACTACGCGAGATCTCGGATATCTCTTGCACTCGATTATCAGATTGGCTCCGGCTCTCCATCAGCTGCAGATAATCGATCACTAACAGATCAAGCCCCTTCTCCATCTGCAGCCGCCGCGCCTTAGTCCGCATCTCCATCACATTCATGCCCGGCGAATCATCAATGTAGATCGACAGCTCAGACAACACACTCATGGCATCGTTAATGCGAGAAAAATCTTCTTCTCGCAGATTACCCGTCCTCAGACGCCACGAATCAATACCAGACTGCGCGCTGATCAATCGTTCGGTAACTTGTTGGGCAGACATCTCCAAATGAAACATCCCGATCGAGAAACCGGCCAGAGCCGCGTTTAAGGCAAAGTTGAGCGTTAAACTGGTTTTTCCAATACTTGGCCGCGCCGCCACCACCACCAAATCAGATTTCTGAAAACCGGCCAACACATTATCCAACGCTCGATAGCCAGTCGGGATCCCCCGCAACTCTCCCCTATGCTCGTGTAATTTATCAATCCTTTCAAACGCCGCTCCCAGAGTATCTTTAACCGATACAAATCCACTCTTGAGATAGCGCTGGGATACCGCAAACAGGGTCTGCTCGGCTTTATCTAATACATCATCAACTTCGTTCCCCTGGTCACGACTTAATACCGAGATGCTATTGGCAGCGGCAATTAATCTCCGCAAGGTCGCCTTGCTGGAGATGATCTCGGCATAGCGCACTACATTAGCGCTACTGGGCATGCTACTAACTAATTCAGCTAAGTAGCTGGCACCACCGATCGTCTCTAACTGACCCTTGTCCTTTAAGGTGTCTGTTAAGGTAACGGCGTCAATTGGCCGTCTCTTTTCATACAACGCCACCATCGCCTCAAAAACTAACCGATGCCGGTCTTCATAAAAATCGTCCGGACGTAAAATATCAGCCACCTTGATCATGGCGTCTTTATCTAACAGCAAAGACCCTAACAAAGATTTCTCCGCCTCTAAGTTTTGCGGCGGGACAATGGTATCGGTGGCACTGAAGGGCTTGGTTTTGGTGACCATAAGAAAAAATGACCCTACATTATATCAAACACCCCACCGACCAAGGCCTCTGCCTCTGCCGAGCGCTTAACTACCCGATATTCTACCGCTACACCAGTGACACCCAACTCCGATAGACTGGTCAGTACCGTCTGATGATTGGCAGACTTACTCATCACATTCTTAAGGAAATCACTGGGTAGCTCGACAACCAATTTATCACCTTCCAGTACCGCGGAGCTGCTTTTAAGCAACGCCCCCGTAGCCGGGTTGGTTGTCTCTAACCGGCCACAAAGCTGCGGCCAGACCTCCGTGATATTTACATTTTTATTCGAACCGCCAACTACTGGCATAGCTGGTGCCGCCACCACTTTAGCCGGTGATGGAGTTACAGTAGCCGGAGTTGGTTTGGTGGTAGCTTCCGGCAGGATCGCAATGCATTTGAGCACCGCCATCTCCAAAGCTAACTGCGGTAAATGAGACAGTTTATATGTATTAGTCGATTCGACTACTCGTTGCAACCAATTGATCAGCTGGTTAGCGGTGACCGTATTAACTTGCTCAGCCATCAGTTTCTTATCGTCAGCCGAACGATCCAACAAACTATCATTGCCCAATTTAACCATCAGTAGCTCTCTAAGATAGTTCATCCACTGCTTGGCTAACTGATTTAGGTCGTACCCCTTAAAGTAAACCTCGTTGATCAGATCGATCCCGGTCACAGCTTCACCGGCGATCACCGCCTTGGTCAACTGTTGGATAACCGTGCTGTCTACTACCCCCAAAAGTTTGGCTAATTCGTCTCGATCTATTTTGCTCTCGCCAAAACCGGCCGCCTGATCCAACATGCTTAGGGCGTCTCGCAAACTCCCTTCCGCATTTTCTACGATCAGTTCTATCCCAGCAGAGGTGATCTCGATCCCCTCTTGGTTAGT
>JBAZHL010000046.1:0-4967 GCA_041652335.1 Patescibacteria group bacterium
CCCTGTTGGAGCACTCTCTGTTCACTTGGTAAATGGTATCTGGGGAACTCTGGCGGCTGGAATCTTTATACCAAGTATCTCCTTGATGGCTCAGCTAAAAGGTATAGTTCTAATTGGAGTTTTTACATTTAGTGTCTCTTATATTGTTCTTTTTATCATTAACAAGTTTTTTAAATTTAGAGCGGATGATGAAGCGCAACTTATGGGTATGGATATTAATGAGTGTGGTGTAGAAGCATATCCAGAGTTTAAAAGAGCCATATAGCCTTTAACTAAATAGTAACAATACTTTTGTTACTATTTCAGCATGATCAGACATAGCAACTCACTTTTTTTATCCTTGTTTATTCATTTTCTTTTAATAATTTTAATTCTATTTATCTCAAATAGCTATCAAGAAGTCAAAAAAGAAAAAGAACAAAAGAAAGCTCTAAATATTTCTACAATAAAGTTTGAAGAAAAAGCTGATGAGCAAGAAACTGTAAAAGAAGAAGTTTGCGCGGATAAAGAGCTTAAAGAGAAGCCAAAAAAAGAAAAAAAAGAGCAAACCATAGTTGAAAAATATGTAAAGCAAGAGATAAAAAAAGAGCAAAAAAAAGAAAGTATTGCGGAAGTAAAAAACGAGACGCTTGAGCAAAACAGACTCTTTACTCAGATAAAACAAGATAGTAAGCCAGTAAGCCAAATCCAAACGATAACTCCAGCCGAGACACTTAAACAGCCAGATATACAAGAAGAGTACAGTGAAATAAACAAGCAAAGGATACTAGAGCTTCTAAGAGAAAACCTCTACTATCCGATGAGCGCAAGAAAAAGAAACATAACGGGAGAGGTAAAGATTAGCTTTACGTTAGACACAAAGGCAAAGGTATGCAATATACATGTACTTGAATCTGGGAGTGATATACTAAGTAGAGCGGCAATAAAAACCATAGAAGAGCTCTCTGGAAAATTTCCAAAACCAAAAAAAGAGATAACTTTAACTATACCTATAAACTACAATCTTCTCTAGACATAAAAAAGCTGAAATAAAATCAAATAAACATTGGAGCAAAAAAATGAATAAAATAATAACTATTGCACTACTTAACTTACTTATCCTTACAGGTTGTACATCATTCTCACAAGAGATGAATTTTGAAATAAACAAGCCAATTAACCTCACTAAATCCAAGCAAGCTGTACCAATTGAGAATTCAATTGATGTTTCTGAGTCCAACTTTATCAAGAACAAAAATGACACTGTAATAAGCTAAAATTGTCATAAATATTGAGATACCCATACTTGGATAAAAGCCTAAGCCTTTTTTTATTAAAAACGGAAAGGCTATAAATAGTGTCATTGATGGGACAATTAACCAAATTATGTTATTTGAGAATGCCACAGCAGTATCGCTTTCGTTTGTATCTACATACATCCATGTCATAGCCAATATAGAAACTAGAGGGATAGCCGCCAAAATAGCACCTGCTAAAGAACTTCTCTTAGCTATTTCAGAGATTAGCACAATTAAAAGTGTTGTAATAACTAGTTTTGTTATGTAGTAAGCCAATGTTTACTCCTTTATGTATATTTATCAGTATGATTGGCACTTGTTACTGCATCATATTTACTTACAAAAATATAGAAAATTTGTTTTATGAAAAAAAGCTAATTCTTAACAGATGATACTTAAGTTTATTTACGCGTGAATTATCCTGTTAGGATTACTATGGTTTTTCATAAAGGTAGCGATTGACTTGAACTGTAAATTTTCGCTAGAAAATTTATTAGTTCCAAGGTTTTGTTACCTACCTACCTACATAAATAACTTTGGTGTTAAAGATGTAGGCTTTATATTAGGTTCTTTAATTTTTATAATAATTGGCATAGGCATTTCAATACTTATTAAAAGTGCTTCACCTGATTGTAAAGTAGGCAAATATGATAATGAACTTTTATTACCTTCTGAACAAGCTTTTTCTATTACACTTCTATCTGTTTCATTTATAAGTCTGTGTACTATAAATGTACCCATTTGACTTAATGTACCTACTGGTATATCTCTTGGTGTTTGGGTTGATATACATAAAAATAATCCATGTTTTCTACACTCTTTAGCAATTTTATCAAAAGCATCTAACTCCAAATCTTGAAAAAAATCATCAGAAATTGATTTTTTGAGAAACTGATGTGCTTCATCTATAAATAATACAATAGGCTTTTCTTTAAATTTATATTGTCTTGCTTCTTCAAGTAAATAGTTGCCAATTGCATTCGTTAAAATTTCTCTCAAACCCTTTTCAAAAGAAGCGTCTTTTAAAGAAATGATAAATAATGTTTGTGCAATCTGATTTTCATTTAAAAAGTTTTCTAATTCTTGATTAAATTCATTATTGTCACGTAATTGTTTATTAAATCCAAAGATATTTTTAAATTCTGGTTGTAGTCTTAAATGTTCAATTCTACTAATTAATGAGCGAACATTTGCAATAGCAGTGCCATCAGATGTGCCAAAATTATTAGGATCTCCATGTTTGATACATTCCTCATTAATCTGTTGTGTTAAATTAGATAAATTAAAATCACTTTTATCAGATTCAATAATATTTTTATATGTTCCTATTTTAGTAAAGTAATTACTTTTCGGTTGATTCTCTTTAGGAAAAATATTTTGTCTATAATTTTCATTTATTTGTAATTGTTTAACAAGTTTTAAACTTTTAATTGCATCTATCAGCTTTGGTTTTTGAACACCTTCACTTGGTTTAAACAAAGCCACCAAGTCCATAGTTCTAAGTCTTGAATAGTGAAAAAATGTATCTTCATTATTTGCACCGAACTTTACTGTTTTTACATTCTCTAAGTCATAAAAGTTTTCATACTCTCCAGTAGCATCTATTAAAATAGCTTTTGATTTATTTAGATGTAAAAACTCTTCAAGTATCCTTGATATGGTATAGCTTTTGCCTCCTCCAGTTGTGCCAACAATTGCACAATGTCGTCCAAAAAGTTGATTAGGATTTAAGGGAAGGTCAGTTTCCAGACCATTAGTAAGTTTTGCTATATCAAAAGATACACTACCATCAGAGTTGTCACTTACAAATAATGTTTTTATTAAATTTGCTGAACATAAATATACTTTAGAACCAACTGCTGGATATTTATCAAGCCCTTTATCTATTTTTGTAGAATAATAATTAAATGACAATAATAATTCTATTTTGCCTTGAGGATGAAAACTTGAATCATAAAAAGCATGTTCCCCCAGAAAATTTTGTTCTTTTTCAGGTAAAGATACTTCCTGTAATTTTCCTAAAAAACCAAAGTTTTCACCTTCAATTACAACATAATTACCAACAATTCCACCAGACAACTCATCCTCATAGTGCCAAAATTTTTTCAGTAGAGTAGGTGTTGGAAAATGAATATTAGAAAAGTTTGGTGTAACTTTCGAAATATATCCTACAAATTTATCATTAACAAAAATATGCTTATTCATTATGAATTACCATTAAAGTCTAAATATTGGCTAGAAGGCAAATTTGTTACAAAATCTTTAAAAAATTCACCTATGATTAATACTTGGCTACTTCTTTTTGATAATTCGAACAGCTTTTTAAAGTTTTCATTTATATCAGGATTAATAAACGGTTCTATAATCAGAATATTTAAACTTGGATTTTGATTTAAAGCTTCATTAGTCATAGTAAAAATATGTTTATCAGCAAAACTAAATCCTACTACAATTAAAGTAGTAGTTCCTCCTTTTCTTAGTTCACTTTGAAATCTACTCATCATTTCAAAATAAGGCTGTTCATAAGATGATTCATATTTGTTACTATTCGGATATATCATCATAGCTTTAGGTGGTTTATCTACTTGAAAAATTTCATTGCTTTTCTTTTCCCAATTTACTGATCCATGCAATTTATACAAGTGAAATACATTGTTGGCAAAATTTTCAGTAGATGAAGTACGACTATTTTCTCTAATTACAACATCATAATCAAAATATTTACCACTGAATTTTCTAGGCTGAGTAAATGAAAAACCATCAATAATTACATATCCACCTTCTGCACCAGCTTCTTCAAATGCTTTGTCGTAGTTAGTTGTAAATATTTTTAATCTTGATTGTTTTGTTTTTCTACTTGTAAGTTTTTTGATAAATTCTAAGTGTATTGATTTATCTATTAACGAAAAACTACATTGACTTAAAATAGCTCTTTCTATTGTATCTACATGAAAAGTAATACTACTGTCTTCTTTAAATTCTAAATACAGCTTTGCCTTAGATAATACAATTTCTAAATCTTTTTTAGTTCTAATATCCGTTTCAATTTCTAGCGTGTGCAGAAAACTATTAAAATTAAAATCTGGGTTGACTAGTGTATTAATAAAATCCCATAATTCAGTCATTAATTTGCCACCAAATAACGTATCATCTTTTGAACTACCAGCACCAGTCAAAACAAGTAGCCTATCAGCAGATACTAGCTTTTCAAGAGATTTAATATAATAATTTCGAGTTAGTTCGAAAGCTTTCGCTACTAATCTATGTTCAGGCATACTACTAGATAGTTTATACTCTATAGTTTCTTCACCTTGTTTTTCTTTTAATAAAATACTGTTAATTTGTAATTCATCTTCTTTAATCTCGATTAGTTTATTTTTTGTGCTTAAAAATATTTTGTTATCCAATTTAAATTCCTTCATATTATTTGCTAGGTAACGGCTGACTTGAGAAACAGTTTTGCCCGCTAGGGTAAACTATTTCTCTCCAAGGTCTTGTTATGATTAAACACATCCTTCACTAAATCTATGAACCCAACTCTCGCCTTCGGCTAGTTCATCAAAACATTTATCTAAATCAAATGTAGATAAACTATTATTTGAATTTTCAAAAATTAGCACTTCTGTCGAATCTCCTAAAATCACCTTTGGTAGGTTTAATTTATCAAATTCTAATATTGGCGAAATAATA
>JBAZHL010000047.1:0-4961 GCA_041652335.1 Patescibacteria group bacterium
AGGCCGGTGATTTTACTGATCTGTGTGAAGGCCCGCACGTTGCATCAACCGATGAGATCGGGGCTTTTAAGTTATTAAGCTTGGCCGGCGCTTACTGGCACGGTGATGAGAAAAATCCCCAGCTAACTCGGGTCTACGCCACAGCTTTTGCCAGCCAAAAAGAACTCGACGAACATTTAGCGATGTTAGAAGAGGCCAAGAAGCGCGACCATCGCCGCTTGGGTAAAGAATTGGATCTTTACTCGATTCATGAAGAAGCTGGCCCCGGGTTAATTTACTGGCATCCCAAAGGATCTCGGGTTCGTCTGGCTATCGAAGATTTCTGGCGGGCACAGCATTTTGAGCATGGCTACGAGGTAGTCTACACCCCGCATCTCGGCCGCTCTTGGCTATGGGAGACTTCGGGTCATTTAGGTTTCTACCGCGAAAATATGTATTCGGCAATGGAGATCGATGATCAGGACTATTACATCAAGCCAATGAACTGTCCTTTTCATATTATGATCTATCAGACCCAGACCAGATCATATCGAGACCTTCCGTTGCGCTGGGCCGAGCTCGGAACTGTTTACCGTTACGAAAAATCAGGTGTATTACATGGTTTGCTGAGAGTGCGCGGCTTTACCCAAGACGATGCTCATATCATCTGCACTCCCGATCAAATCGAAGATGAAATTTTGCGAGTACTTAAATTCTCTCTGGATGTGTGGAGAGCCTTTGGTTTTAAGGAGATCAAAGCTTATCTGGCCACCAAACCAGAGAAAAGCGTTGGGGAACAAAAAGATTGGGACAAGGCTTTAGATTCGTTACGCAAGGCAGTTGAGACAGAGAAATTAGAGTACGAAATGGATGAAGGTGGCGGAGCTTTCTACGGTCCCAAAATCGATCTAAAGATTAAAGACGCCCTGGGTCGTGAGTGGCAGATGACCACTATCCAATTCGACTTCAACCTGCCAGAGAGATTTGGGATGACCTTTGTTGATAAAGATGGTAAAGAAAAAAGGCCGTTCATGGTTCATCGGGCGTTGCTTGGTTCGATTGAACGATTCTTTGGCGTATTGATCGAACACTACGCTGGCGCTTTCCCGTTTTGGCTGTCTCCAGTTCAAGCCGTGATCGCTCCGATCAGCGATAAACAAAACGAATACGCCAAGGATATTTTCGAACAACTAAAATCTGCTGGGGTTCGAGCGGAATTAGACGATCGTAACGAATCATTAGGCCGCAAAGTTCGAGACGCACAGACTCAGAAGGTGCCAATGGTGCTGGTAATTGGCTCCAAAGAAGTTGAATCAAAATCGGTCACTCTGCGTGACCGCGATAAAGGTGACTTAGGTAGCCTACCGCTCGACGAGGCGATTACACGCCTATCTGCCCTGCTTCGTGGCTAATACCGTTACCGCTGCGGCTTTCTACCCCTAACCGCTCATTAACGGCTACGACGTTTCGTACATCGCCACTGTAGCGCGGCACATCACTAACGGTGCTACGATAGGTCAGTATTTTATCACCAAATTCATCCATTTGTGCCTTGAGGCTGTCGATCTGCTCGGTTAGCTGGAACCTCAACTCATCGCGCCCAAATTGGGGCTCTTGCAATACAGATAAGACTCGCGCGCGCTGCTTCCATCCGTCTAACGGGCGATCGCTCTCATCATAAATCTGAGCAGCCAGAATCAGTTGCTTCATGGCATCCACCATCAGGTCAACAGACACAGCCTCTGGGTCGTCTCTCTCCATACTCAAAATCTCGTCGGCCAAAGAAACTCGAGTGCTGGCCTCCAATAATCTGTTTCCACCCTCTTGGGCATACAGTGCCACAGCGGAACGCGCCGGCTGCAAACGAGCCTCAATATCGGCGGGCGGGCGGTAGCCGTATAGTCCCTCTCCTGGTCTAAGCATATTCATAACTTATAATAGTACTATAAACAGGAGGAATAAAAAAATGAAACGCCCCGGGGAAGATAATGTAGATAGACACGCCCATAAAAGAGATAAAAAGATCGATCGGCGTAACCGACCTACCGATAATCGGCGCAGTGTTAGATTATTGGAAAAACTATCCTCTCGCCCCAAAACCAAATAACCTCTCTGCACGTCGTTCCCGCTTCCCCTTATGTCATTCCCGCGAAGGCGGGAATCCAGAAAAGAAAAGAAAAAAATGAGCGCCCTCGCCTGTCATTCTGAGCGTCCCCTACCGTCATCCCCGCGTAGGCGGGGATCCAGAAAAGAAAAGAAAAAAATGAGCGCCTGTGTTTACATCTTGGCCAGTAGCAAAAACGGAACGTTATATACTGGGGTTACCGCAGCCCTCATCAAACGAGTTTATGAACATAAAAATAAATTCGTCACTGGTTTTGCAGAACACTATGGAACCACCAATTTGGTTTACTACGAAATGTTTGATGATATTGAAAATGCTATTGCAAGGGAAAAACATATCAAGAAATGGAATCGTGCTTGGAAAATAAAGCTGATCGAAAAAACTAACCCCCAGTGGAAAGACCTATATCAAGAGATTTTAGTTTAATGTCTGGATTCCCGCCTGCGCGGGAATGACGAAAAAGAGTGTGAGAATGACGATATGAAATCTAAGCCAAAGGCAGTAGTAATCTTAGGGCCAACGTCATCCGGAAAAACTGAGATGTCAGTCAAGTTGGCCAAACAGTTTGGTGGTGTGATCATCTCAGCCGATTCACGCCAGTTTTATAAAGGAATGGATATCGCTACCGCCAAAACCACCAAGGATCAACAAGGTGGTATCCCCCACTATATGATCGATATCGCCAACCCCACTCAGGATTTTAATCTCAGCTTGTATCAAACTACCGTCTATAATCTACTCAACACCATCAATCGCTGGAACTGGATCCGACCTAAAAAGATCCTGCCGTTCATCGTGGGTGGAACTGGTTTGTACATCCAGGCGATCGTGGACGGCTACCAACTACCGCACGTTGCTCCCGACCCCCAGCTCCGCACGGAGTTAGAATCCGCCTCTCTGACCAATTTGGTAAAGCGATTAAAAAAATTAGACCCCAATTCGACTGTCGATCTAAAAAATAAACGTCGAGTGGTGCGAGCAATTGAGATACTAACTTCTACCGGCAAATTTGAACGTAAGGCCAAGCCGCCCAACTTTGATTTTCTACTGATCGGGATCAATCGTAACACTACCGATCTCCACCGGCGGATCCACCAGAAGATCCAACAGATGCACAAACAAGGGGTAGTTAAAGAGACTAAAGATCTGATAGAACAGGGATACGATTTTAGCCAACCAGCTTTTTCGGCATTAGGCTATCATCACTTACGCGACTACATCAAGGGGAAGACCACCCTAAAACAAGCCTTAGATCAGATGGAGACCGATACTAAAAAATTCGCCAAGCGTCAGATGACTTGGTTTAAACGAGATTCGCGCATTCACTGGGTCAGTCGGTTAGGCGAGGCCGAAAAACTGATCCAAGATTTCCTAAAAGGTTAGTCCTATTAGTTGTTTATCTGTGAAGACGATTGTGCTGCGATACCATAACAGCCGAGGTACTATACACTCCCCTCAGCAGATTAAGCTTGACCCAAAATAGATCTCGCAATGTTCGAAGTGCCTCTCGCCCCGCACGCACCTTACTCTCGGCATCGTTGTACCAATCGATACCTACCTCTTTAAACTGGTACCCCAGGTGGCGCGCGATCACCAACACCTCAAAATCAAATCCCCATCGTTCCAACTTAACACTGGCAAAAATATTTTTACCGGCGCGTTGTTCAAATAGTTTGAACCCGCATTGAGTATCATAAACTCCGGGGACAGCTAAAAATCTGATCAGCAAGTTACTTGCCCGGGAGAGCAAGATCCGATGGCGAGATTGGGTAATGTGAACGTGCCCGCCGGGACAGTGGCGCGAACCGATCACCACTGGGTACTGGCTAATATACGGCAGCAATTTATCGATCTGCTCAATGGGAGTGGAGTTATCGGCATCCGCGAACAAGATATACTTACCCCGAGCAGCCAGTACACCGGTACGCACCGCCGCTCCTTTACCTTTATTAATTGGATGGGAGATCATCCGCAACTCCGGCCAAGCTTCGGCGATAATATTAACCACAGCCCTTGTGGTATCAGTACTCCCATCATCGACTATCAACAACTCATAAGGGTAGGGTTGTTTGCCTAAAAACTGGCGCATCGCTGCCAATGTTTTTCCGATCCTCCGCTCCTCGTTATAGGCCGGCACCACAACCGATAGATAGATCTCTTCGCTCATTAGAGTAATTGATCAAAATTATCTTTATGGTCTCTAAAGATCAACCATTTATAAGTGACAAAATTAAGCACCATAATAATTCCCACCACCACGCACTTAGCTAAATTATACTGCCACCAGTACAGCCAACTGGCAAACCAAGTTTGTAACATTAGGGTGCCAAAATGAACTAAGGTATCAGATAGCAACACCCAAATTAGATTAATAAGCACAAACAAGGATAGCTGACGAATGTGTCGCCTGGTGTTATCCGAGAACGTCCAATATTTATTCCAAAGATAACTATTAACTATCGCCAATGAGGCGGCTACCGTATTGGCAGCTATCAAATTCCAATCAAACACTTGCACTAACAGATTAAGCGTACCCAGATCAATTACAGTGTTGATGATCCCCACCATGGCGTAGCGGGCTATCTGTTTGGTCATATCTTCTTGGATAAGATGAATACGCTGCTACCAAAGGGCAGACTTATCCATTTTACCAACACTGCCTCCAGTTGCCCTAACCAGATTAGCAACTGATTAACGATTCCGGGCGCCGGGTTATAGCCGGCATCCCGCCCCAATGTTTTGGCCAACAGCCGTTGGGCGATAAACACCGGAAAAGTAAACATAAATACGTAAGAAGCAAACACGGGTTTTAACCCAGCTCGGGTTAGTTTGGTCGACAACTCGGCGATGTTATACC
>JBAZHL010000048.1:0-4619 GCA_041652335.1 Patescibacteria group bacterium
CTATTTTGCTCTCGCCAAAACCGGCCGCCTGATCCAACATGCTTAGGGCGTCTCGCAAACTCCCTTCCGCATTTTCTACGATCAGTTCTATCCCAGCAGAGGTGATCTCGATCCCCTCTTGGTTAGTGACTTTCTTCAACTGTTCCGTCACCTCGATTCGAGACAGATAGTGAAAATCAAAGTACTGGCATCGAGAAACCACCGTCGGAAGAAGTTTGTGTACCTCGGTGGTGGCCAACACAAACACCACGTGTGCCGGTGGTTCTTCTAACGTCTTGAGCAAGGCGTTAAAAGCGTTCTTCGATAACATATGAACCTCATCGATGATGTACACCTTGTAGTGACCCAACGACGGTACCAAATTAACTTTTTCAATTAAATCGCGCACATCATCAACCGACGTGTGTGAAGCGGCGTCGATCTCGATCAGATCAACAAAATTACCATGATCAAATGCCACGCAGTTAGCGCATTTGCCACACGGCTCACCCGGCACACCATTTTTACTATTATCGCCGCCCTCCGTAGCTCCGTTATTTAGCGGAGCGAAGGACGGGTTATTTTCCTTGCAGTTAACCGCCTTAGCTAACAAGCGGGCGAGAGATGTTTTACCAGTACCGCGCGGACCAGCAAACAAATAAGCATGAGCAATCCGGCCACTGACGATGGCATTGATCACTGTTTGCTTAACATGTTCCTGACCTACAAGATCCGCAAATTTTTGCGGACGCCACTTTCTATATAAAGCCCCACCCTTTGGCATAGTTTCTCCTAAGTCGCACCTCTTATAATACCACAGGCTTACCGACTAACCATCGGAGTAGGATGGGGCTATCTACGCCCTGTGGAGCCAAGCGTCTTTATCCCGCCATCAGAGCTTCGCATCCCATCCCATAGAGCAAATTGCGTCATCCGGCAGCTAAACTGCCGTTTGGCGCGATTGTTGTCTGAGGCCAGCTCCATAGGGAGATGGCCGAGTTCGATCGACCCGCCCGTACCGAAACGGTACGTACGGGCGGGTAGAAGCCAAGTAAGGCAGTTTCGGTAGCCGGATAGCAATTTGTGATTGGGTCCGCCTTTGGGCGCCACCCGTTTGGCGGAGCAAATGGGTGGCGAAAGTAATTAGAGGATAGATTGCCGCGCTGTCGCTCGCAATGACAAAACGGCAAGATTCCTGCCGGAGTTTATCCTGAGCGAAGTCGAATGGGCAGGAATGACGGTACTGATTAGGGGGCAAGGAACGGTGCAATTATTTGTAGTACACGCGGTCGTCTATCCGTAGATCCACGTATTCTCGGGGCGGGGTTTTGGTGGTTCGAAGCACCTTAACCAGGTTGTTCAGCTGAGTCTCTACGCTTCTGGTGGTATCCAAAATGATCTTCCAGCCATCCGAGGTGATTACCTCTATCTCATAAGTAGTTTCCGGGATCAGCACTCTCCGTGCGGCCAAATTAGTTTTACGCGGCAGATTAGCCGATACCGCTGTCACAAATTCGATAAATTCTGTCGCTACGATCTTTTGATTAAGGTTGACTGGAACATTTTTAAGATCCTCCACCACGATCAATGGGCTATCGGCTTTAGCAATATCGTAGACCACGCCCATCCGGTTAACCATAAAGCGTTCGTTATTCGATTGCCAGATAATGGTTGTCTCGTGTTCGTCAATAATCGCTATCAGCGCGCGCTTTAAAATATTTTTATGAAAATGTGCTTCGCGAATCTGTGGAATAGATAGGATCTGTTGACGAGCTTTGCCATCTCTAAACAACAACGCGTTGACCGGCTTAAACCCATCTTTAAATACCGCTTTTTGGATATCTTCGGTCTCCACCAAATGATTTCCCTGAATATCAAATTTGGTCAGCGTTAATAGCGGTGTTCCAAACAACACATAGACCAGCATGGCTAAGACTACTCCGATCCCCACTTTAATTAGCGGAGTTGCCACCGCCCGGAATGATTTTGGTTTAAATTTAGGCTGCCAGACAAGTTTTTTTAACCTCTCTCGCTTCGGCTTAAAGATCTGCGGACGAGTAGTATAAAACACTACCTTACTTCGACTATTGATCGAAGTTGGTTTTTTTCTTTTAGCAATAAAATCTAACGCAAACCCCCGTCTCATATTAATTTGATTTTTTATTATTTAACTATTTTGCGCGGCAAACCGAATTATCCATTCGCTATTTTTACCCGCTCCCAAAGATATCACCACGTCGCCCGGTTTTAAGCTGCTGTTTAAATATTGGCTAACCTCATCAAAATCCTTAACCGCTTTAGCGTTGTGGCTAACCTTATTTATCTCGTCCACTAATCGGTGATGATCGATCGCCGCAATGTCCGCCGCGGTATCGCGCACGGGCAAAATTGGAGCCACCAACACCTCATTAGCCAATTTAAAGCTCTCGGCAAACCCCTCTAATAATAATCTCGTTCGGCTATATTGATGCGCCTGAAACACCACTCGGATCGGCCGCCCGTCAAAATAATCACGCGCGGAAGTTAACGCCGCCTTGATCTCAGTTGGATGGTGACCATAGTCGTCCACAAAGGTTGCCCCATTCTTGTCTGCGACGATCTCAAATCGGCGGCGCGCCCCCTTAAACTCCGATAGCGCCCGATCGATCGCCTCGTCGTCGATATTTAGATGGCGAGCCACTGCGATCGCCGCCAACGCATCTAAGACCAGGTGGCGCCCCGGAAAGTTAAGAGCAAACTCTTTCCCCTGTACTTGAAAACGCATACGTCCATCTTCGTAACGCACATCGGTGGCTATTAGATCGTTGTTTGGTTTAAAACCAAAGGTGACCACTTTTGTTTGTGCCCGTGGCAAGACAGCTCGCACATTGTCATCATCACCGCATGCGACAATTAACCCCGTATCGGGGACTTGCTCGACAAACTGGGCAAACGCTTCGCGGATCTCATCGATGTCCTGATAATAATCTAAGTGATCAGCCTCAATATTAGTGAGCACTGCAATCTGCGGATGCATATCTAAAAACGAACGATCGTATTCGCAAGCCTCCACCACCATATATTTGCCACTGCCCACTATCCCGCAGCCACGCAAACTCTTTACCTCGGCTCCGATCAATGCCGACGGCATTAACCCGGCCTGTTGTAAGATCAGCGTAATTAAAGTGGAGGTAGTGGTTTTTCCGTGAGTGCCCGAGACGGTGATGCCAATAAAATCTCGCATCAGTTCGCCAATAAATTCTGACCGCTTATAAACCGGCACGCCCAATTCTCGCGCCCGCACCACCTCCGGGTGGTCCCCTTTTGGAAAATCTGCCTTGATCGCTGAGGTATAGATCAGAGCCGCAATATCATTAGGCACCTGCTCGCTTTTGTGTTCCCCCACAAACACTTTTATCCCCTTCTGTTCCAAACGAGACCGATCTGGGAAATCGGTGTTGTTAGAGCCGGTAACGCGGTGACCCATCCCCACCAAGACATCGGCCAATGCCTGCATGCCGATGCCACCGATACCGACCAAAAAAAAGTGTCGGGAGGCTGACTTTTCCATAACCCCAGTATAACAAACCAACCCCACCCTACCTCCCCTTGGCAAGGGGAGGAGAGGAGGGGTTATTCGGCCTTAGACTGGATCTCGTAGACGATTAGCTTCTTGCCCTGGCGCTCCGCCGCGTCGTCCACCAATTCACCCCGAACCTCCAACCGAGTGGCCTTATCCGTAAACTCGGCGATCCGCGCTTTTACTCCTGGATCGGCTATCTTATCGATCTCGTAAGGGGCGATGCCAAACTCTGTGCCATCCTCACTGACAAAATAATCGTCATACGAACTATCCGCGGGGGCCAACTTCACCTCACCAAAATATGTTAACAGCCCATCGTCACCCGGGTTACCGTTGACCGTAATGGTAAATTTATTGGCCACATCCAATTTATCCCAAGGCCGCCGATACTCCATCACAATATGCGATCGCTCATCGGCTATTACTTTAAACGTCCAAGTCTCTTCACCACCAGCGCCGACTATATTATCGGCATACTTTTTAGAGGTCTTGTAATTATCTTTAACCTTTTCCAACACACCTTCCGTTAGATCAGTTAGCTCCCATTTGTAACCAGTAGTAGGATTTGATGGCAACACCACCTCAAAACTATTTCCCACCGCAATTTTATAGTTAACACCTTTGCCGTCTATGGTGATCTGTTGTAACTTCGGGCTACCACAACCCGCCAAGAGTAACATCGGTAACAACCAAAAAAGTTTTTTCATATCTCTTCTTCCGCTAATTATATTCAGCCTCAATTATAGACTATCCCGTACTGATAGATAAAAAACCGCCCGCCAAATCTCAATTAAGAAACTTGGAGGGCAGGTTAAAGTATCATCGCTTGTCACCTCCCCAGGTAGCGCAGCACGCCACCCGAGATAAAGGTAAGGATCCAGAAAGCGTAAGCCCAGGGGCTCCAGGTGTGAAACAGGCGGCTCGCTGTGGTGGGTTTTTGATGGGTAACCAGATGTCTTCGGTTGGTAACGGTTTGTCGGTTAACCAGACAAGCCCAAACTCCGTGCAGCCCCATCACCACTAAAGCCATTACCCCCAGCACTGCATGAAAACTGAGCTGAGTGGTTTGACCGATCAT
>JBAZHL010000049.1:0-2145 GCA_041652335.1 Patescibacteria group bacterium
TTCCGATCATCCATACTCTATTTACCTCCACCACAACATACCAGTCTCTGTAGTCCTGTGTTAGGTGTCTTAGCTGGCAAAGATCAAAACCAACCATGCATGGTAACAGGCCCCATTTTTCCAGTCAATTTTCCACGCCCTCACATGATCAGCTTAAGAAAGTCATCCTCCGGCAAAACTTTAACCCCCAGCTTTCTGGCCTTGTCGTACTTGCTGCCAGGATTATCGCCCGCCACTACATAACTGGTTTCTTTTGAGACCGAAGAGGTCGCCTTACCACCCAAGGCCCGGATCTTTGCCTCCGCCTCCTCCCTCGTCATCTTCAATAAACTACCGGTTAGAACAAACGTTTTGCCGGCTAACTTATTAGAGGCAGCTCTATCTGGTTTTTTAATCTTTACCCCAGCCGCCAATAGTTTCTCAACCAAAGCCACATTGTGTTTATCGTCAAAAAAGTTATAGATGCTTTCCGCCACCACGCCTCCGATCCCATCAACTTCCTGAAACGCCGCCGGAAAACTATGCATAATATCTTCTAACCTCGTGAATGCAGCGGTTAGATCGCGAGCGGTCTGCGCACCCACGTGTAAAATCCCCAATGCGTAAATAAATCTGTCCAGCGAGATCTCTTTGGAAGACTGGATGGACTTGATCAAATTTTCGGCACTCTTCTCCGCAAATCTCTCCAATGGCTCAATGTCGCCCTCTTCTAATGTGAATAGATCGGCTACGTCATGCACTAACCCCTCTTTGTATAGTTGTTCTACGATCTTAGTGCCCAACCCTTCCATATCAAATGCGTCGCGTGAAACAAAATGTTCCAATTCTCGTACCTGCACCACAAAGCAGTTTTTATTGGCGCAGCGATGCGCCACTTCGCCGGGGGTTTTAGTTACCCTTCCCCCACAAATTGGACACTGCGTCGGCATCTTAAATTCTCGCGTATTAGACGGCCTTTTTTCTTTCACCACTCGCACTACTTCGGGGATAATATCTCCCGCTTTCTGCACCACCACCATATCCCCTATCCGCACATCTTTTCTTCCGATCTCATCTTCGTTATGCAGAGTAGCTCGACTGACAGTGCTGCCCGCGATCAACACCGGCTCCAGCACTGCTACCGGAGTCAGCGTGCCTTGTCTACCAACCTGCACCACGATATCCAAGATCCTGGTCTGTTTCTGTTCGGCCGGGAATTTGTAAGCGATCGCCCACCGCGGCGCCTTGGCCGTTACTCCCAGCCGGTCCCGCAACGATAGATCATTAACTTTAATTACCACCCCGTCAGTTTGATACGACAACTTCTCCCGTGTTTTGCCCCAGTTGGCGATAAACTCTTTGGCCTCAGCGAGGTTTCGGCATAACCTATTTTCCTGGTTGACCGAAAAACCCAAATTAGACAGCGTCTTAAGCATCTCTGTTTGTGTTTTGGGCGATAGATCCCCCTCCATGTCATACATAAAACTGCGCAGATTGCGCTTAGCTGCTACCTTGGGATCAAGCTGTCTAACGGTTCCAGCCGCTAAATTCCGGGGGTTAGCATATAATTGGCCTCCCGTTTTTTCTTGCTCGCGGTTGATCTTCTCAAAATCTTTTTTACCAATATAAACCTCACCCGATACTACCAAATTAAGCGGTTGGGGAAGTTTTAGTGGGATGTCGCGCGTCGTCCTAATGGTATGTGTAACATCCTCGCCGATTTTTCCATCGCCCCGAGTCGCCGCAGTCTGCAGCAAACCTTTCTTATAAGTTAAAACCATCTGTAAACCATCTATCTTTAGCTCGCAGACATAATCCCATTTTTCGTTAACCACTTTTTTCGCTCGCTCTTCAAAAGCATTTAGATCTTCAAACAAAAAAGCATCGTCCAGGCTCATTCGCCGCTTACTATGGGTAATTTGGGCAAATTCGCCTGATACTTTGTCCCCCACCCGTTGCGTTGGAGAATCCGGTTGGATCAACTCTGGATGCTCCGCCTCTAATCCTTCTAATTCGCGGTATAGCGCATCGTAATGGGCGTCCGAGATCTCCGGTTTATCCAATACGTAATACCGGTGGCTGTGATAGTTCAGCTCCCTGATTAATTCTGTGATCCTCCCCTTTGCCTGTTCCTTGTTCACCCCTTAATTATACAGGCTTATTTCT
>JBAZHL010000049.1:2155-4455 GCA_041652335.1 Patescibacteria group bacterium
GCCTGCGGATATCTTCAATTGTTTTTTTGTCAGCGCCTAAATCAGCCACGGGATTCGGCTTTGATTGAGCAGGCTTTTGTCCCGGCACCCACGGCTTCTTAGCCTCCATCGCCGAGATAACTTTTTTTAATAACGAATCATCTGGCTTCCGTTTGACGGGAGCTGACTGTTGTGACGACTTAGGAGGTTGCTCCACCTTCATGGCCGGACGGAAAGGCACTGGCCGGTTAGGTAAGGGTCTATGCGATTGGGCGGGGGCTGCCCCGAAGGGACTCCGTTGGGACTGCGGATTTTGAGCTCCACCAGATTGTGGCCGGGGAGCCGCTGGGGCTTGATACTGCCCTTGTTTTTGGGGAGTACCAAAACTTGGTTTAGATTGAGTAGATTGCCCAGCTGGTTTCTCCCAACGTTGGGCTGGCCGAGGCTGTGGGGCAAACGATTGTTGCACCTCTAATGCCTTGCTAATTCGCTCTTCCACAAAACTGGCTGCCCGCGAGTAGTGCTCACGGGAGACTGTGAGGATCTTCTCCTCGTTATTGTTGATATCATCTGGCAACGGTAAAGTCTGAGCCGAGAAGGCATTGGTGGTAATATTATCAATCGACAACTTGATATAGATATTAAACATATTAAGGTTAACCAGATCGTTAGCCTCAAATACTGGCGCAAACTCTTTTTCTAACTTCTTGGCATCATCGCCACCAACCCTAAAGGTAATAATAGTATTAACGTTACCAAAGATGGCATCACTAACCTCCGGGATCAGCTGCTCCATATATTGATTAGCCAACGTTAGCGACAAGTGGTATTTGCGCGACTCAGACAAAATCACCTGGAATGATTCTGTAGCAAAGTTCTGGAACTCATCGACATACAGATAAAAGTCTTTTCTCGCTTTCTCCTCGGTATCCGCCCGACTCATCGCCGCCAACTGCAACTGGGTGATGATCATAGCACCCAACAGCGCCGCGTTATCCTCACCAATAATACCTTTGGCCAGTTTTACCAATAGGATCTTGCCCTCATCCATTACCTCGCGAAAATCGATACTGGATTTGGGTTGACCAACGATATTACGGATGACTGGAGAAGACAAGAACTGCCCCACCTTGTTTAAGATAGGCGAGATGGTTTCGCTTTGTTGCTTCTGATCCAACTTACCATACTCGTTTACCCACCGCGCTTTGATCAGCGGGTCGCTGATCTTAGCAATCACCTTTTCGCGGAAGGAGAGATCAGTAAACAACTGCGGGATCATCATTAGGGTAGAGTCTGGATAGTCCAACAGCGCCATCACTGCCGAGCTCAACCAATACTCCAACCGAGGCCCCCAAGAATAACCAAAGATCTTTTTAAAGATGCCGACCACGCCAGAGGCGACCACTACTTTGTATTTAGGGTCTCTCAACTCCAGCATGTTAACAGCGATCGGATAATCGCGATCACCCGGGTCAAATAAAATTACGTCGTTAACCCGATAGTTTGGGACGTATTTTAATACGGTGTCTACATAGTCACCGTGTGGATCAATAATCCCCACACCACGCCGCTCCCGCACATCATCGATTGCCATATTAGCCAACAGGGTAGATTTACCGGTACCACTCTTACCAATAATGTAGATATGACGATGGCGATCTTTCAATTTAATACCAAACTTCTCTTGCGCTCCTCTAAAGTTGGTAGAGGCCAGCGTGGTTAATTCCACGGCTGGCACCTCGCCGACTAAGGGGAGATTAGCTGGCGGCTCACCCTTACGCGAGCCCGCCCACACAATATTAGGCGTCGCCACCGAAACGTTTGGCAGATGATAGATCGAAGCCAACTCGGTGACATTTAAGATCACCGCGTCTTTGCCCAACTCACGCCCACCATAGTTGCTTAATATTGCAGCCCGATCACTCACGTACTTACCTGGCTTAAACGAGTTAAGGTTGGTGCTATCGAACTGCTTAAATGTACCCAAAGCCAACTGAAGTTTAGCCTTAGCGGACATCTCGTCTTTGTCCCACACTACCAAACGGATCTTGGTTTTAAAGCCTAACTTAGAACTTTTCTCCTCAACCGCCTTTAGCATTAGGTCCGTCCCCGGAGATAGTTCAACCTTGGCTCCTTCTTTTTTTACTTCATAGCCACCGCCCCGCATCAGCGACCCAATTACTTCGCCGCCCAACGAGAACAAACTTTTAGTAATAGCTTTACCTATTTCGGGAGAGCGGCCAGATTTAACCGCCGAGATATACGCCATCGCCCGATCCCGCCACTTGTTGCTCTCTGGACTAACTACCAGCTGAACCCAG
>JBAZHL010000050.1:0-4305 GCA_041652335.1 Patescibacteria group bacterium
GGAAAAATCAGTACCGATTTAGCAGATATCAGCGAAGTCCCCAAGGCCGGCAATGCAGGGAAAATCATCTCCTGGGCCTTCCCCATTCTCATAGTCGGCATCCTGCTGTACGGCTTCATCAACCTAGGAAGCTCCGAAGGCATCAAAATGTTCGGCTACTGGCTGGCCGTCAATATGTCCTTCACCGCCTTGGGTGCGATTCTTGCCCTTGCCCACCCAATAAACATGGTGGTAAGTATTTTGTCAGCACCCCTAACAAGCCTGCATCCGGCCATCGGGGTAGGCATGGTCAGCGGCTTGATGGAAGCCACCCTGCGAAAACCCAAGGTTAAGGACTTTGAGCAGCTTGGCGACGATGCCACCACATTCAAAGGCTGGTATCGTAATCGGGTGCTCCATACCCTGCTCGTATTCCTCTATACCAGCCTCGCAGCCTCCATCGGCAATGTGGTGGTATTTCCCATCCTGTTGAGCATGCTTGGTTAATTTGCATTCCTAACTAATGGATGTAACAAGGCTGCATTCCTGAATGCAGCCTTGTCCACGTAGTATGATGAATGCATGTTATTTTATTCTTATGCAAGTTCTTACATTTTTCTATTTAGATAATTAGCTTTACTTACAATCTACCTTACTGCAAAGAGCCGCAAATTTCCAACGCTTCTCGCATAGTGCTGCAGGCATGCTGGATCAAGGGAGAATGGGTACTGGCTCTGGGGAGCAGGGAACGTTTGAATCCAAGCTCTTTGGCAGCCTTCTCCCGCTTGTCGGGAAAGCCTACACTGCGAACTTCTCCGGCAAGACTCAACTCACCAAAGCTGACCAAGGCCTTGGGAAGACTCTTGTTGCTGACCGCCGACCACAAGGCGAGCGCCAAGGGAAGCTCGATGGAAACTTCGCTGAGTTTCATGCCTCCGGCAACATTGACATAGATGTCCTGATCACTGAGGCGTACGGCGGCATGCCGTTCCAGGATGGCGGCCACCCGTGTCACCCGGGCCGTGTCGATACGGTCAGAATAAATCCTGCTGAATCCATTCTTGGCCGAGGTGGTCAACGCCTGGATTTCAACCAGAAAGGTTCTCGAACCCTCGATGACCGGGGTATAGGAAATACCGGGCGGCAAGGCAGACCCCGAGCGATCGGTGATGAAAAACGATGAGGGATTGGCCACGGGGCTCAAGCCCTTGTCATGCATGCTGAAGATGCCTATTTCATCCACCGAACCGAAGCGGTTTTTCATAGCCCGCACCAAGCGGACACCGCTGGAGACTTGTTCAAAGTAGAGCACTGTATCAACAAGGTGCTCGATGACCTTCGGGCCTGCAAGGGTGCCTTCCTTGGTGACATGACCGATGAGAAAGAGCGAGGTCCCCAGTTGCTTGCACAACCCCACCAAAAGGGTCGAGCAATACCGGATCTGGTTCACCGACCCCGCCGGAGAAGGAATCTCCTCACTGGACAGCGTCTGCAGCGAGTCGATCACCACCACATCATATGTTGCAGAGGAGAGCACTTTCTCAAGGACTTCCACCCGCGTGTCGCAGAAAATATCAATTGAGGGAAGAGCCAAGCCAAGTCGCTGGGCACGCAGCTTTACCTGGCTCGGTGATTCCTCTCCTGAGACATAGAGAACTTTCCTGCCGACCGAGCACTTCTCAAGCACCTGGATCATCAACGTCGATTTGCCGATGCCGGGTTCCCCGCCGAGCAGGATGGAGGAGCCGCGCATGACACCTCCACCCAGGACACGATCGAGCTCGGAGATACCGGTCTCATAGCGAAAGTGAGGATCGACCACAACCTCGCCAAGCGAGATCGGTTTGGTCGCCGTACTGATAACCGCCCGTTTACCGGGTTTAGAGCTCTGTACGGCTTCCTCTTCGAAGGTATTCCAACTACCGCAGTCCGGACAGCGGCCGAGCCACTTGGTTTCGGTTCTCCCGCACTGGCTGCAAACGTATTGAATTGCCTTCTCTTTCACATATATCTCCTTATTTTATAGATATTTAAAACTTAATCAACTCAACATCGAACACCAGGTAAGAGTTTGGAGGAATCACACCGGGATACCCCATTGTGCCATACCCCAACTCCGGGGGGATGATCAGGGTCCGCTGCTCGCCTGCACTCATGGTCGCCAAAGCCTCATTCCAACCTTCGATAACCTCACCGATTGCGAACTGTGCAGGGCTTCCTCTTCTCACCGAGCTGTCAAACACACGTCCATCAAGCAAGGATCCGGTGTAATGCACCGTTACTTTCTGCCCATGTACAGGACTCTTCTTTCCATCTCCAGCTTTCTTCACTACATAACGAAGGCCCGAAGGAGTGAGAATTGCATCAGGCCAGCGGTTCTTAAACTCATCCTCAAGCTTTGCCTTTTCTTTTGCCTCACGCTTCTGGTTGTTCTCCTCGGCTGCGAGTACATACTGGGTGAAGGTTTCCCTGCTTACCACAAACGCCTCCGCATCCGCTCCCTTGCGAATGATCTCAACGCTCTTGATGCTGTCGCCCTGCTCAATGGCATTCACCACATCCAAGCCTTCCACAACATGGCCGAACACAGAATGCTTGCCGTCGAGCCAGGGAGTTGCAACGTGTGTGATGAAAAATTGACTTCCATTTGTTCCGGGCCCGGCGTTTGCCATGGACATAATGCCAGGACCAGTATGCTTGAGCGAGTCATCAAACTCATCGGGGAAGGTATAGCCGGGTCCCCCGGTGCCATTTCCTTTGGGACATCCACCCTGGATCATAAAGTTCTCGATTACCCGGTGAAACTTGATATTATTGTAAAAAGGCTTGTTCTTCCCATTCACATTGAGCGCACCCTCTGCGAGGCCCACAAAATTGGCTACCGTCATTGGTGTCTTCTTGTGCTCAAGCAGCAGGGTGATATCACCTTTATTGGTATGCAGGACAGCATACACTCCGTCATTCAGATTCTTGGCTTCCATTCTATCTCCTTGGTTTCTATACTTCAAACAACTCTTGGCTGGGTGCCAACAGCTGATACAATCGTTCCAACTCTTCACTGCTTGTATATGGAATTTCCAGTTTTCCCTTTTCCAGTGAACCTTTTATCTCCACCTGCGACCCCACTGCATGTAAAAACTTATCCTCTACTGCAATGACATCCGGTGATTTTGCCAGATTTTTCTTTGCCCGCCGCTTCTTTGCCTGGTATGCAGCACGTTTGCCCATGTTGAACTGAGCAGCCAATTGTTCCGTCGCTCGTACAGAAAGGTCTTTCTCAAGCACCGTACGGTACAGTATTTCCCTATCTGCAGGATTTACTACCGAGAGAATTGCCCGAGCCTGACCTGCAGAAAACTTTCCATGCAGAAGATCCTGCTGCATGGTGGAACTGAGCTGCAACAGCCTGATGCTGTTGCTGATGGTCGATCGATTCTTTCCCATCCGCTGCGCAAGTTCCTCCTGCGTTATGCCCGCTTCCTGTATCAGATATGCATACGCTTTGGCTTCCTCAATGGGATTCAGATTCTCCCTCTGGATGTTCTCAATGAGCGATACCTCGAGGCGTTGCATCTGTGTAAAGTCTTTTACCAATACAGGAACCTTGCTAAGTCCGGCAAGCTTTGAAGCACGATACCGTCGTTCACCAGCAACAATGCTGTATTGACCAGGAGCAATCTCTTCAACGAGAATAGGCTGCAATACCCCTTCCCGCTTGATTGATTGGGCAAGCTCTTCCAAGGATTCCTGATTGAAATCCTTTCTCGGTTGATTGGGATTGGCCCTGATATTCTCCAAGGCGACTTCGAGAACTCTCTGATGGCCTTCTTGATCAGACTTTGAAGCTGAAAGACCCAGGGCGGTATCGAGAACCGAATCGAAGGAGTAATCCTGCATCAAGGAACCGATTCCTTTTCCTAATCCATGCTTCTTAGTGGTTTCTTGCGACACGTGCGATTACCTCCTCTGCCAGGGCTTTATACGCCTTGGTTCCACTGCTGGCACTGTCATACACATTGATAGGCAGTCCATGAGACGGAGCCTCGGCAATGCGGATGTTCCTTGGGATCATGGTGTTGAACACCAAATGAGGGAAGAAGGACGAGATATCCTCCACCACCTCATTGGCAAGCTTGGTTCGTTTACTATACATGGTGAAGAGAATACCGAGAACCTGAAGATCGGGGTTCAAGGATTTCTTCATGTTACCGACTGTTCGCATCAGCAGGTTCAAGCCTTCCATGGCGAAGTACTCACATTGCATCGGGATGATGACTTGCTTGGCCCATACCATTGCATTTACTGTGACCAGCCCTAATGAGGGAG
>JBAZHL010000051.1:0-4147 GCA_041652335.1 Patescibacteria group bacterium
AATTATTTGAACAACAAAAAGTTTCTCGCCCCAAGGATTTGGAGCAGGACTTCTTGGGTTGGTTGGTAGAGGGAGAGAAGATGATTGTCTCGCGCGCACAAGTCAGAAGTGGCAGATTGTTAGGTCAGCAGACCTTTGTGCTAAATGCCCCGCTTAAAGATGCAGAAGGGTTATTAATGTCGCAGGCTATCATTACCATCTACGATCGGATTTTTGAAGATCTGCCTCGCGAGATCGTCGTGCCAGTGTTGCCGGAAGACGTAGGGGCAATAGAAACATGGCTGTCCGATAGGCGGGCCAACCCCACCCAACCTCCCCTTGGTAAGGGGAGGAGAAAAAAGGATCCCCTCCTTGGGAAGGAGGGGGAGGGGGTGGTTGGGAGGAGAGGAGGGGTTCGCATTTTGGTGCCGCAGAAGGGACCAAATCAGAAGCTGTTATCATTGGCGCAACGTAATGCTGCTCAACACTCTGGATCGCTGTTGGATGTTGATGAGCGGTTAGGCGTTAAAAAAGCGCTGGTGGATCTAAGAAGTCTGCTGAAGCGGAAAAAGTTAGAACGATTAGAGGCCTATGATATTTCGCATTTAGGTGGTACCCATACGGTTGGCTCGATGGTGGTGTTTAAGGATGGCAAGCCGGATAAGGGGAGCTTCCGACGGTTTAGAATTAAAACCGTGCCGGGGATTGATGATTATGCCGCATTGGGCGAGGTGATCACCAGAAGATTAAGTCCAGAGCGTAAAGCGGATAAACGATTTGCGGCGCAACTTCCCGACGCAATTTTAATTGATGGTGGCAAGGGTCAGTTAAGTGCGGTATTAAAGCATGTTTCGGCGGAAGATAAAAAGAAGATTCGTTTCTTTAGCTTGGCTAAACGAGAAGAAGAGATATTTTTGCCAAATAGATCCCAGGCAGTAATTTTGCAGAAGAACTCGGTGGCACTACAAATGTTGCAAAGGCTGCGAGATGAGGCACATCGATTTGCGATTGGTTATCAAACAGTATTGCATGCTAAGCAGATGGTAGGGGATACGGAAAAGTTAGTGGGCATCGGAGCCACCACCCGCAAAAAACTGGTGAAAAAATTCGGCAGTTTGGCGGCTGCGCGCCGCGCAAGTGATAGTGAGCTCTCTCAAGTTTTGAGTCCTAAACAGATTCAATCCTTCAAGTCGTAATTGTCATTGCGAGCGACAGCGCGGCAATCTCTGCTTTGTCATCCTCGAGCGATAGCGAAGGATCTATTATCCTTTTTCGCTACCATTTTGCTCGTCCAAAATGGTAGCACCAAAAGGACGCCCAATCACAAATTGCTATCCGGCTATCAAAACTGCCTTACTTGGCTTCTATTGATCGAACTCGGCCATCTACCTATGAAGCTGGCCTCAGACAACGATCGCGCCGTAGCGGCAGTTTAGCTGCCGGATGACGCAATTTGCTCAATGGGGAATAAGACAATCTGGGGGCGGATTTTTGGCTTGACAGGAGAGCTACTTGGAGTTAGAATAGCGACAGATTTTGAGACCTTGAAATATTGAAACCGAGCTAATCCGGTTATGCGGCTTAGAGTTTCCGCAGGTTAGCAAATGCTCGCTCACAGGAGAGGGCAAAGCGGTCATGGCATGTTGTAATTTTGTGGATGACGACAATGACATGAGGCAGCTTATCGCTATAAACCGAACAGATCGGTTGCACTCCGTGTTGAAATATGGATGGAATGGTCTAAGGGGGAATCCCGACGGCATCCTTATCGCGAAGGCCTTGCTTAAGCGTGATGACGCCCAGCAAGAATGGATTGACCTTGCGAGAAAGTTTCTCGTCGCGGAAGGCGTCACAGAAACATAACCCTTGGCATGAGCCACTGTCGGAACCCCTTTACCGAAGGAGGTGAAGTGTAGTGTGGGTAGTTGAGGTTGTGATCGCAGTGGTGTTGCTGACTGCCGGTGATTTGATCGTCCTGTTCGGCAATGGCTCAGGCTCGTCGTGGAGTTGGGTCCAAAGATGGCCTGTCATCACGATCGAACAGGTATCCTGGTTGCCGCCAATAGAGATAGGGATCGGGCAGTTGGTATCGTTGTGGGGGTGGGCTGCGTTGCTCTATGGTGCCCTATTGCTCTACGGATTAAGTTGCGGCTAACCAAGCTGTATAAAACCTTGGCGGAGACGCCACTGTCAGACACGGCTAAAGGGGGCCGAAAGTATATGCGGATCACAATTTTTGTTGTAGTCGTAGCCGTCGCGATGTTGATGGCTAGCTGCAATGTGGGGCCCAAGGTTGGCTTGTCACGGACAACATCGTCGACAAAAACCGCCACGACACCACTCAATACGGCGACCGACGGTGATATCACGTTTATCTCGATGGCTACTGCGCTTGATAGTAAGGACATACAGGCGCCAAACAAGATCATGGCCGTGGTCAATCGGTTCAAGCGCGAACATCCGGATCTGGTGGTCACGGCGTGGCACGAGTACTATGCCTATGAGCCGGGCCTGACAACCGGGCCAATGTTCATTCAAGGCGTGTTCATCGACCATCGCAATGTGCTCAGAGACCAGATCTAAACCTTGGCGGAAACGCCACTGTCAGAGAGTCGTGAACCGCTGGGAGGCGGTTGGGCAATGAAAAAGACACCAATCTTAGCTTTGGTTGCTGTCCAGTTCGATGAACACGTGACATCGCCAGATGATCTGGCTGGCTTGCTGGCAGCACGTGGTCTTAAGGGTGCTGCCACTGACGCGCTGGACTATCTGCGCGATGCCGATCCGCATATTCTTTTTGCTGCTCCTGCCAGCTGTCTGGACGGCTACCGGTCGGACGAGTTCAGGATGCAGGTGCGTCGTGGCGGTGGAGGTGAAGCAACTATTTATAGCACGGTGTGCTACGACAAGGCGACTGGGTGGAAGCTTCCGCTCGAAACCAGGTTTCTGGCCTGGCAGTTCGGAGAGCCGGAAAATGTTTCTGGCTAACCCTGTGTTGTGCCTTAAGATATGACCACCACTTCCTGATACGTACTCGAATATGTTCGAGCTCGTACTGCAGGAAGTGGTGGTTTTTTATTATAATTTGTCATTCCCGCGTAGGCGGGAATCCAGAAAAGAAAAATAAGTGCTTTCGCCTGGATCCTGAATGAGTTGTTTTATATGGCCTACGGCAGCAAGGTGTCTCCAGGATGACAATAGGAGGATGACACAAGAGGGTGGTATATAATGTGAATGTGAGGGTGGACAAAAGTAAATTACAAGTGACGGGGATGGTAGCGGCGATTATTGCCGTGGTTGGGGTTACTGTGATCATCGCCAATAGTTCGATAGACCTCACTCGTGGGGTGAGCGCCGATCTGGGGGATCTGGCCACCGGTGCGGTTACGGTGATGTCGAGAGATGATTATGACGCCGCGGTGACCAAATTAAATGACTACTTTGCCAAAGCGGGGGATAAAACAGCACAAGACAACCTTGTAGCTGAAGTTGTCAATATATTACAGAACGTCCAAAAGTAGCGCTAAGCCTGGGGATAAACAGGAGGTATATCGGCTCTGGTAGCCGGTTTTTAACGTCAATTGACGGAGGCAAAATCATTGACATTAGAAGTCAAGTATGGTATAATAGAAATAAATTTAGATGAGATAGTTTTTTCTTTTTATTTCTGGATTCCGGGTCGAGCCCGGAATGACGAGGGAACCATGAATAGTCAGAACTACAACAATCAGGAAGAGGACGAGAAGCCGGTGGAAGACTCGGTGCTCGACCGAGTGATGTCGGAGAGCGAAACGCACGAGTTGGCGCAGGCACGTCCGTCTAAGGTAGTAACGGCCACGGTCAACAAACTGCGGGATCGGGAACGTGATGTGCTGATCGCGCGCTACGGTATTAATCCCAGCCATACGGAAAAAGAAACTTTGGAGAGCATTGGCAAAAAGTTGTCAGTGACTCGTGAACGGGTGCGACAGATCGAGAACGCGGCGTTAAAAAAGATCGCCAAAAAGTTTTCTTCTGTGCTAAAGCCATTATGGAAAGTGGTAGACGTTTATCTGACGATGCATGGTAACATAGCCGATGTAGATTTTTTGACTGATCATTTTAAACTGAGCCCATCAGATAATCTGGAATTAGAGAAGAACTCTCTGCGATTGGCTTTAGCGGCTTA
>JBAZHL010000052.1:0-3908 GCA_041652335.1 Patescibacteria group bacterium
TCCAACTTGTCCAGCAAACTTCAGTTTGCCGCGAGCATAGTAACCGACCATCAGCGCTCCAAAGGTTTTGGCCACCTTACCGTAGCCTTTGGTATATCCGCCAATCACCAGCTCCTGTTCGTTGTGAGCTTTGATCTTTACCCAGCCGCGGCCTCGTTTACCGGGATAATACCGACTATCATTCTTTTTGCCGACAATCCCCTCCCACCCGGCTCGCTTGGCTCTGGTAAATAACGCAACACCTTGGCCATCGACACTATCTAAATATCTTATCTTGCCGCCCTTAGCGATACGCTTGAGCAGTTTTTTTCTGGCAGCAAGCGGCAACCGCATGACTGATCTGCCGTCGAGAGTAAGGATATCGAAGGCGTAAAAGGTCACCGGCACATTGCGGTCTAACCGAGCAATAATCTTTGGATCGGTTTGTTGCATTCTCGGCTGCAGGGCTTGGAAAGCGCTATCCACACGTTTAGTGACAGCTAACTCGCCGTCTAAAACTACTGAAACTGCCAACAATTTGCGAGCAGCTTCCACCAGCTCTGGAAATTGACGACTCCGATCGATTCTTCTTCTCGTAAAAAGCCGAACCGTTTGACGGTTTTTTACAAGAATGATGCGTGTGCCATCAATTTTGCGTTCAAATATCCAGCCTTTATCGTTAAACGGCTTATCGACTGGCCGGCACAGCATCGGACTAAGGAATCTTGGTTTCATTGGCGGGTATAGCCTCGTCTTGCGCTGACTGTCTGCACTCTGCGAGATCTTTGCTACTAAGCCCATAGAGTTCTGCCCACATATCCCCGTCGTTTAATACTTCATGGCCGAAAACCGCCCCTTGCCATTCTGATTTTTCGACCGGATCCTGAGCATCAGAGCTGGTGATCTTATGGAAGCGCTCACCCACACAAGCTATAAATTGAACTGATTCCCCCGGTTGAATACCATCGGGGTTGGTGATCTCCCCACGCTGGTCTCTGCCACATACCCAACGACGAGGCGCGCGGGTTTTGGCATCAGATTCCAACACTATGGGTTCCCTGCTCCTCTTGTCATCGGAACTCGAGTGGTTTTGCCACCTAACTGACTCGGCCGAAGATGGTTGTGCCCACCAGTTACCCATAATATGCACACCTTAAGCTCATCTTTAGTTTATCAAAAAAATCAGATATACTCTTAAACGTATTTGTCCCCACCTGTATAATAGGTACGAGCCGCCATCGTCCCTGGCCGCGTCCTGCGGACTCGTCCGCGGGCAGGCTAGTGGTTAAGACACCCTAAGCTGACAAATTATCAAGCCGCCATCGTCTAGTGGTTAGGACGCAAGATTCTCATTCTTGTAACCGGGGTTCGACTCCCCGTGGCGGTACCACGTCAGAACAGCTACACTCCTCGCCCACTGACAAAGTCGGTTGGTTTGTAATTCGCTTGAGGTTTTACTCTTATCTGTTAGGATGAGGGGTCGAAAGGTGGCTAATGGGGGTTGGTCGCCCCGAGAGCCCCTTGATTTGATGTGAGCTCACAATCTGAATACGACACCCCGGAGGTGATTTAACCATGGGAATTAATAGCGGCCAATCCATTGGAGCCGCCTTTCTGGGCGCGACCAAGCTGGTAGTTGGCAGACCCATCACCACAAAGCCTGACCCGGTGAAGGCAATGCTGCAAATCGTGGAAGACATCGGGCGAGGTCTGGCAGATCGGCAGGCGGCAGAGCAAAGAGGTGTGGCATGACCACAGCCAACTCGGTAGTCCCCAGGGGCGTGATCACTCGTATCCCCAGGATCGAACAGCTGATGGCCGACCTGTTTCTCCGGGTGCTGTTTGATCTGGGCGGCTACTACGAGGCCCCGATCCACGAACCAACTGGCGAGATCATCGGCCGTGTCGTTCCTTATGCTGGAACTTATGTTCCAGAGGGTGGTGGCGAACCCCGACACTTCGTTGGGCCGCAGTACTGCAACCTGGCCAAACTGGAGGAGGAACTCGTTAAGGCTGCTCCATTCATTGAGTTCTTGGCTGAGAAAGTACGTCGGCATCGGAACTCTCGCTGGTCCCCCTTGGCACCCAACCCTCCTCTATATGTCCTGGCGGCCCCAATGGGGGCGCTTACCCTCGGACCGCTGTTCGCCAAGGCGGTGCCCGTAAACTACGGCTTCCTGGAGAAGAAGGTTTTGGCAGTGGGCGGAGCCGGGAGGCGGGACAAAACGGAGCTGATCGAAAGTCGCCACGTTGTACCAATGGGGGCAGATGTAATCATCTTTGAGGACGTGTGCAACCACCGCTCCACAGCCGGGGAGATGGCCAAGAGAGTACACGCGGCGGGGTCACAAGTGATCGCAATCGCCTGCATACTCAATCGCACCTGGCCGTCTAGCGAGAGCTGGGTTAACCCATGCGATGGCGTGACCATACCGGTGATATCGGCAGCCCACATCCCGATGATCGACTTCATGCAGGAAGACCCGGCCGTTTCATCGCTGATTGAACGGGGTTACCTGATGGCCAACCCGAAAGATCAGCAGAACTGGAGCCAACTTCTGCGCGAGATGAATCACCCCCCACTTTCTCCGCGCCAGCAGTAGGAACAACGAGGGCTCAATTTCCTGCGGCAACCACATCCGGGTGTGCGTCTGACCAACGCACCCCGGTTTTTTATTTACCCGCATCAGGGTTACTCAAAACCGCCCGAATGGGCGGAATTGAGTTTGAGTGTAAAATTAATTACTTCTTCTTCAGGATGGGCAAACCAGTGCGGGCACTCTCGATGACCTTGTAGCCCTCGGGAATCGTGTCGCAGGCACCAGTGCTGGCGACCTTGGCAAAGTAATAAATCATCTGCTTACGTCCCCCCTTGAGGCTTACATTCTTGCTATGCAAGTAGTAAGTGTTCCCCTTACTGTTCTTATGACTGAAGGCCATGTGTCTCCTCCCGAAGTTATTAACTATATACCAACTCCTTAAAGTCTATCAGATGCCAACACCTATGACAAGGTGGTCTATATCTGTTGGCTGAACTTCCCCAAAACTCGACAGATATGATAAATAATTTTGCTCTCCTGGACAATAAAAATGAGGTTCAGGCAGCTTTTAGCCAAGCCCGTAGATCTGGGATCTCTTTAGCCACTCTAACTTTTTCTATCCGTTTGAGTAGAGCGCGATATTCGGCTAAGTTAAAGTGGTAATTAGAAGCCTCAACCAGGTCGGCTGCTTGGCTAAACTGATCGTGTCTAAGATAAAGTTCGACCAAATTTAGACATTCAGCTTTAGGATCTTTGAGGGGTGATGTCGGTTCCGCCAGCTCCAACTTAGTTTTTGGTTGGTCAGAAGTGGTGGCAGATTTCTCCACAATCGTCTCGGCTGGTTCTTCTACAATTCGAATATTCTCTGCCTCACTGATTACACTGTCTTTACTGTTAGCGCTGGCAGAATAAAATTTGTTGATCAACGCACTTTTCTCATCGGATCTGATCTTTTTCTGGTTTAGGATGGAAAGCAAACGCGTTCGTAAGCTTTCTAACCTCGCAACCAAGTTTTTAATCTCCACGATCAGCTGACCTTTAGCGTGATAAGTTATACCGTCGGCTTCGTTAATATATCCGCGCTGTTCGGCGGCAGTTAGAAGATCACTGTCCGCGGCTCTTTCTAATTGGCGCAACCTGGCCTCACCCGAGGCAATAAACTTATTAAGATATGGGATCAATCCACGAAGATGGCTGACTTTATGACAATCGTCGATGCCGACATACCAATCCATCGCTTCTTTGGGGGTAAACACGCCTAAACTCTCGCCGTAGGCAACGGTGCTGCTAAGATCGGCAGCCAAATTGAGTGCCTCATTCGACATCATCTCGTCTTCTTGCTCCACAATTTCTAATTCCGTATTTTTCATAATGATTTTAGGTGTATAT
>JBAZHL010000053.1:0-3704 GCA_041652335.1 Patescibacteria group bacterium
GTTTATCGAGCAACTAAAACAGCTCAAAAAAGGTGTTGGGGTGGATATGCCTCAATATGATTTTTCTACTCACACCAGAAAAACCGATACCATTACCTTTTCCCCTACTCCGGTGATCATCATTGAAGGGATTTTGATATTAGAGAATCCCGACATCCGTGATCTATTTGATCTTAAAATATTTGTTGACGTTGATTCAGACATCCGGTTAGCCAGAAGGTTAAAACGAGATGTGGGCGAACGCGATCGCACCTTTCAAGAATCCATCAATCAGTACCTGGTATCCGCTCAACCGATGTACGACCTGTATGTTGAGCCGGGCAAAGACTACGCCGACCTGATCGTTCAAAACAACGGGACAGAGGAGGAGCTGGCTAATGCTATTACCACGATCGAGGCCCGGGTGCGAGAAATACTTGGCACTTGCCAATAACCTCGGTAATATCTAATTGCCACCAGGATCCATACCCGCCCGACTGAATGACGTCAGTCGTTCGGGCGGGGCTCAGCCTAAGGGTCCCTTCGGGATTGTTGGCTATAGTCCCGGCTTGCCGGGATGGGGAAGGTCATCGGAGGTTAAAATATTGTGGACCCATAGCTCAGTTGGCTAGAGCGTCCCCTTGACGTGGGGAAGGTCAGAGGTTCGAGCCCTCTTGGGTCCACCACGAAGCAACGCTCGCATTTGCGAGTGGTGTTTTGTGTAATGGGCCAACACCATAGAAACACTTAGTGCTTGACATAGCCCCACGCGGTTTGTAGTATGGGCAGTGTTCTATGGGACTGTCCGGCTGATAGTTCCCTGGAGATAAGCACTGGTTCATTGATAAAGTTCCGTTCCGCGCTTGCCCTTCACTCCCCCAAGAATTCGCACTTATTCCTGCATGATTACCCGGGTGGTGCAAGGAAGCAAGTGGCTGGCGCACAAGCTGTGGGGATAGTTGGCTCAAGAGAGCCGACGCCGACAATCCCAACCTCACAGCCAGACATCGCCAGGTCCGCGGACGGACCAGTTAACGTTGTTGAGCGGCTACATACGAAGTCGCCGGGAAGAGGCTCAATGTCTCAATCCCGGGACCCTATATCGGCCGTATCCGCCCAACCAGCTCGATTTAGCAGGCTCGATCATACTTCATTGCGGCACCTGTCTTGCGCCCAGCACCGTTCGCCAAGAGTTGCCTCAAGCATCGCGTGCCATAAACACGCAACTGGAGCAATCTCCCGACGACACGAGAAGGATGTAGTGACAGTGTTAGGAAGAACGAGTGAGCATTTGCCGCAGCTTGGCAGTGATCCGTCTCGAGAGGATCTTCCGGGTCTATCAAGCCTGCCGCAGCGCTCAGATCGAGCCACCCCCCAAAAGCAAAGCAACCTGAAGAAATAACAACGATCACCTCGCGAAAGGATGTAGCGGCTGCGAGCCGCGATGATCTCCCCAGCGATGGAACGGTCACACTAACCCAAGAGTTGGCTAATTTCCCAGGTTTGCCGCGCCCAGGGGGGCGTTTTTTTATATTTTTGCCAAAATCACCTATAATACAGATACTTGTCCCGTTAGAAATCACTTATCGGGACAACCGAAAGAATAGACAGCCAAACATATACGCTAAGTAGATTTCTAACGGGATGGTAAAAGTACAACGCACTAAAAAAACTGATAAGCATAGCGACCTCTCTACTATCCGTCACTCGGCTAGCCATATTATGGCGGAGGCAATTCTTAATCTTTATCCCGGCACTCAGTTGGGGTTTGGTCCCGCTACCGAGGATGGTTTTTACTACGATTTTGAATTTAAAAAACCGATTACGGATGAAGATCTAACTAAGATCGAATCCGAAATGCTGCGACTTATCGGCCTTGGCCGCACCTTTGAACACAGCGAAAAGACGATTGCCGAAGCCTTAAAGTGGGCTGATAAAAATAATCAACCATATAAAGCCGATTTGATTAACCGGTTAAAGGAAAAGGGCGAGAAAAAAGTATCGTTCTATTCGTCCCTGGCCGCGTCCCGCGCCAGCGGGCAGGCCGGTGATTTTACTGATCTGTGCGAAGGCCCGCACGTTGCATCAACCGATGAGATCGGGGCTTTTAAGTTATTAAGCTTGGCCGGCGCTTACTGGCACGGTGATGAGAAAAATCCCCAGCTAACTCGTATCTACGCCACCGCTTTTGCCAGCCAAAAAGAACTCGACGAACATTTAACGATGTTAGAAGAAGCTAAAAAGCGTGATCATCGCCGATTAGGCAAGGAGTTGGAGTTGTTCGCCTTTGATGACGACGTCGGCCCTGGTTTGCCTCTATGGTTGCCCAAGGGCGCGATCATAGCTGAGGAGTTAGAAAAATTGGCTAAAGAAACTGAATTAGCAGGCGGGTATCTGCGCGTCCGCACCCCGCACATCGCCAAAGAATCGTTGTACAAAACTTCCGGCCATCTCCCCTATTACGAAGACACTATGTACCCTCCGATGGAGATGGAAGGGACCAAGTATTACCTCAAAGCGATGAACTGCCCGCATCATCACAAGATCTTTGCGGCACTACCCCGCAGCTATCGGGATCTGCCAATGCGATTAGCGGAGTATGGTACTTGCTATCGATACGAAAAATCTGGCGAATTGATGGGGCTAATGCGCGTTCGGATGCTATCGATGAACGATTCGCATATCTACTGTACTAAAGAACAGTTTGCAGATGAGTTTGAGGCGGTAAACCAGATGTACATCAAATACTTTAAACTATTTGGTATCGACAAATACGTAATGCGCTTCTCCACCCACGATCCAGCTAAACTGGGACAAAAATATGTCGACGAGCCAAAACTGTGGAAAGAGACCGAAGATCTCGTTCGTAAAGTGCTTAAACAGTCTAAGGTTAACTACGTCGAGGTAAAAGATGAGGCTGCTTTTTACGGGCCAAAAATTGACGTGCAGATCTGGAGCGCTATCGGCCGTGAATTTACTCTGGCCACTAATCAGGTAGATTTTGCTCAACCTCGTCGATTTGGCCTAACTTACACTAACGAACAAGGTAAAGCCGAAACTCCTTTATGCCTCCACCGGGCCCCACTCAGTACTCACGAAAGGTATATTGGTTTCTTGATCGAACACTACGCTGGCGCTTTTCCGTTTTGGTTGTCTCCAGTTCAAGCCGTGATCGCTCCGATCAGCGATAAACAAAACGAATACGCCCAGAATATTTTCGAACAACTAAAATCCGCTGGGGTCCGAGCAGAATTAGATGATCGCAACGAATCATTAGGCCGCAAAGTCCGAGATGCTCAGGCCAAAAAGGTACCGATGGTGTTAGTGATTGGTCCTAAAGAAGTTGAATCAAAATCGGTCACTCTGCGTGACCGTGACAAAGGTGACTTAGGTAGCCTACCGCTCGACGAGGCGATTACACGCCTATCTGCCCTGCTTCGTGGCTAATACCGTTACCGCTGCGGCTTTCCACCCCTAACCGCTCATTAACGGCTACGACGTTTCGTACATCGCCACTGTAGCGCGGCACATCACTAACGGTGCTACGATAGGTCAGTATTTTATTACCAAATTCATCCATTTGTGTCTTGAGGCTGTCGATCTGCTCGGTTAGCTGGAACCTCAACTCATCGCGCCCAAATTGGGGCTCTTGCAATACAGATAAGACTCGCGCGCGCTGCTTCCATCCGTCTAACGGGCGATCGCTTTCGTCGTAAATCTGGGCA
>JBAZHL010000054.1:0-3400 GCA_041652335.1 Patescibacteria group bacterium
CATCTGCTAAGGATGTCTGCCCGATGTTCATTTTTAGTCAAAGCTTTCTTCTCCTCTATGGTAAATTTCCTATCGCGCAACTTCTCGGCTAAGGAATGTAACAAAGGCCCCATTTCAAATGCATGTCTAACCTCTAATTCAAACTGTATTTGTGTTAACACAATGCCTGCCATGGAGCAAAAAACTATCATATCCGGCCGATATTGCATAATTACAGCGTCACTAACAGGTGAAATGATGAATGCTACAGTAGCCGCAATCACCGCCAACATAATGGATGTCCTGACAGCGTTTGCTGTTGATGCCGAAGTAGCGCCAACGTGCATATGAAAAGTCGCATCCTCTTCAAGAGAATTTGCCTGGTCTAATAGAAATTTATTAGCATCTCTCATTTTTGTAATTATTATCTTCCCGCTTCTCGTCATTCCCGCGAAGGCGGGAATCCAGACAGGAACATTTTATTTTTCCTTTCTGGGTCCCCGATGTCGGAGCGCTTCGCTTCCGGCTCGAGGATGACAACAACTATTTGCCCACTCGGACCTTCGCGGGTTTTAGGACCCGATCTTGATACTTTAATCCGGCTTCGAACTGTTCGATGACCGCATCGTCTTTGTGCTCATCGTGTTCCTCATGCGAGATGGCTTCCATAGTAGCGGGGTCAAACTTATCGCCTGGCTGTACCTCGATCGGTTCCAAGCCTTCAGCTTTAAATACATCCGTGAACTTCTTTAAGATATGTACCACCCCATCCATCGCGCCCTTCTGGCAGTTCATCACCTCGGTTGGGATGGTGGCCGGATCTAACTTAGTTTTTTGGATCGCGGCTAACATCCGCTTTAGGTCATCGTAGATATCTAAAACCCGGGTTAACAGCGCTAAGTTCATAAACTGGGTCATCTCGCCCCGTAGTTTATCCTGCTGTTTTTTGTAGTTATCCAAATCGGCTAATGCGCGTTTGGCCACATTCTCCCAATCCACCGACTTGTCGGTGGATTGCTCCGATCCGTTAGGCATCGGAGCTTCCTTATCTTCCGACATCGGCTTATTCTGTTCTTCGTCCATATAATTTTCTCCTTTCACCCGTCATCCTCGAGCCGGAAGCGAAGCGCTCCGACATCGGGGATCCAGACAGAAAAATAAAGTTTTTGTTTTGTTTTCTGGATTCCCGCCTTCGCGGGAATGACGCGAGTGGGCGCGGGGATGACTCGAAGAGCTACAGTTCTTCGAGTAATTTCTTCATATAATTTACCAACGGTAAGGTTTTGTCGTAGCGCATTCGGGTAGGACCAATAATACTGATTACCCGCTTACTACCTACCGGCCCAAACTGCGAGATAACTACGGTAGCATTCTGCATATTCTGACCGCTTCCGATCAGCACCTGGGCATCATCTTGCTCGGATAAGTCTCCCAGACTTTTAACAAACTCTTGGGGACGCTCTACCGCCTCCATCATCCGAGTCCGGAAAGATTGGTCTTCAAACTCTGGCAACTGTGCCATCTGGCTCAGGCCAGAGAAATAAACTTTGTCCGCATCCATCAAAAAACTAACATTGCCAGTGGCCTCGGCCAACATCTTGGCCGCCGCCCGATACCGTTCTTGCAGATCACGAATACTTTTTAAATGACGAGACAACACCTCTTGCTGTTTTTTGGAAAGTTCTTTTTGGCGTTGAACTAACACCTTTACATAATGCTGATACCCCAGCTCGGTCGGCACCCGACCGGCTGAGGTGTGGGGCTGGGCTAACAAACCCAAAGCCGTCATCTCCACCATATCGTTACGAATAGTGGCAGAGCTAACCTCGTAGGGCAACTGCTCTGCTACCTGCATAGAACCAACCGGCTGATTAGTATGCACAAATGTTTCTATGATCAGCCGCAACACATCTTGTTTTCTGGTGTTACTATCCATAGCCTTTTTATGCTAAATCCAGTTAGCACTCTTGTCAAGTGAGTGCTAATCACCTATAAAAACGCTCCGGAAACCTTCCCGGAGCATTGCATGTTGTAAGTGGTGCGTGGTGATCGTAGTCGATCAGTCCCCCGACTCTTTGCCGCTGGCGAACCAAGCAAGAGCCATATCCCCCAGCTTTCTGGCCCCTCTGAGCCCCAAAATAATTAGGTAGATCAACGCCACCAATAACACCACCGCGAGGACTACAGCAGCTACCCACTGCCCCAGCAAACCCCACGCCACCAGGAAGATCACTGGAGTCAACCAGCCCCATAGCCGGTCCTCATAAGGTGATCGGATGTGTTGCAGAAGGGCATTGAGGGTGGGAGGTATCATCTGCACGGCGAAGATCGCCCACCACAGTGCTGTCCCCCAGTGCCATAGATATGACCATCCGGCCACGTACCAAGCCCACAAGATCCCCACCCAGCTGAAGACCAGCCCGACTACAAAGAGCGCCAGCTGATCAAGAGATGGGTCAAACGATAGGTCGCCGATCGATCCTCCGATCAGACGATTCCCTTCCGGTCCATTCTGGTAAAGCATCACCGCTGCGACACCCAGCAGAATGGTGACGATCAACAATAGTACGACGATAATCGCCATGTCTTTCACCTCGCACGAATTTTCAAGCCATCGACTATCCCCATAGTCGACACCTCACCGTACCTAAGAATCTATCCTGGGTCAATAAAATCGACCCCGAGGCCTCGGGGTCGATTTAGAGTTACCGCTAAATCTTAGAGTTAATAGTCTAAGATCGCATTAGTCGTCACTCCGGCATACTCTACCTCTTTGCTATTGGGAGCGTAGACCGGGTGTGTCATGATCGGCATCAATTCTACCGTACCATGAGTGGCCATCAACATCGCCGCGTCATTAACCGTGGCATAGTAGATGGTTTTCTGTTGCCCTTGTAACTGAGTCTTGCCTATCTGGGCCATCGTCAGGTCAAAGGTCTTCGATGCGGTTGCCCCAGCAGGTGTGGTCTTTACTCGATAACCAACTATCTCGTAGGGAGCAGCCGGCTCAATTACCGACCAACTCAAACTGACATCCTTGTCCAATCGGATGTCGGCGTTAAGATTGGAAACCACTTTGGGCCAGTTGGCCTGGTCGCTCGCGGCCTGTGATTGCGGTTTGCCATTGATCTGCCACAAACCAATTAGCAGCGCGATTACTACCACTAAGCCAACTACTGCCCAGTTGATAGTGACGCCTTGAGATTTAGGGGCTCTCTTGACCCGTTTCTTCTTCGCCATATCCTTCTAATTTTACGAATATAATTTTATAAACAATTTATTTATCACCTCCGCGCTTTTCATGTCATTCCTGCCCATTCGACTTCGCTCAGGATAAACTCCGGCAGGGATCTTTGAGATCCTGAAAGAGTTATCATATTGGCCTTCGGCAGATTAGTGTCTTCAGGATGACGCAGAGAGG
>JBAZHL010000055.1:0-3383 GCA_041652335.1 Patescibacteria group bacterium
CACGTCCGCCACCGTGACCGAAGCCATCGCAGCCTGGATCTCGCCATTATACATGGCAGCTACCAATACCGTATCGGCGTAAACCCCGGGGATCTTGCCAGCGGTGAAGGTGCTGCTGTGGTTATCTTTGCTTAAGCCTTTCTTTAGAATAGTTCCACCGCCACCGATCACGTACCAGCTAAACTTTAACTCTTTGATCTCTTTGCCATCGGTATCATACCCCACGGCTTTAAAGGTTCTGGCGCCGCCAGGCAACACAGTTGTCTCGGTAGGTTCAATCTCGATAAGGGTCAACTTGCGGTCGGTCTCATCTTCTACCTCTTCTAACTCCTCCAAGATCTCTTCGTCCAACTCTTGATCCTCGATCGGAACCACAGTCACGGATTGGGTGCCGCTGTTAGCCGGCCCACTGGCTTCTGCCGCGATCTTTAGTTCCTTATCGTGAATACCGATGGTATAAGCACCAGGAGTAGTATCCATATAATAGAAAGTCGCCCGGGTGGTATCTTGACCAATAGTAAACAGGTAGTAGGTTTTAGTGGCCTGTTCACCCTGCAGTGTCACATACTGGCTGATCGGTAACCCCCACTGATCAAGGAACGTGCCGGTTGACGAAGTGGTCTCTAACAAGAACTGCCGGCTGCGTTTAATATTAATTAACTCCCCCTTGGGATTGCGAACCTCAAACTGAATCGGCTCACTGGTTTTTCCCGCGGGGATAGTTTGTTGACCAGTGCGGAAGTAGATCTGGTCGGACGAAGTATCTTCGTCACCAGTGTTGGTAATTACTAATCGCTCCTCGGAATAGACCAAATACCCGGCCGCCGGAGTGGAGACGTAGGGGATAATAGTATAGAACGTCGGATAAGTTACTGCCGAGTCGGTGTAGTAAAACGTTATCGTATTGGTGCCCTTGGGCATCGGTACGCTAATTACGCTACCGTCAAACTTACCGTCGGGTTTGGTATCGAATCGGCCAGTTTCGCTGGTGGATAGTAAATTGATGGAGATACCATTGGGATTTTCAACTGTATAGTCTTTGTACTGGCGCTCACCACCGGCCGCGGCATCGTTGAAGTTGGTCCAATCACTCAGCTTAACTGTGACCTGCTCACTCACCGTACCAGCTTTAAACGATAAAATGTTATGGTCGGTAAAGTAGAGGGCTGGGCGGGCGGCAGTAAAGCTCCATCTGTTATTAGGTACATCACCATTAAGAGCGAGCTCCTTACCATTAACACCGGTGGCGCCGATTACTCGTACAGTGTAGAAATGGCCAGTCTGCCATGGCTTGTTGGGGGTGATGGTTACCTTAGCGTTCTGAGTGCCATCCTGATTAGCGCTCCAGGTTTCTTCCCAATCTGTGTTAGTGGCGCTGTTATAAATAACACCACTTTCGTTACTGACGGTATAACTCAGGGTGTCGGTTTGGATAGCATCGCTGAAAGTGATGATGATGGGCGTAAATAGTTTGACACCAGTTTCATTGGCCTTGGGTTGAGTGGGGGAGACAATGTATGGCGGTGTGATGGGCGGGTCGGCGACGATAGTGATCTCTTTAACTAAAGAATATTCGCCCGAGGCGTCTTTAATGTGGCTAATATTAGTTACCTTACCAAGCTCCGACGGTGGGGCGGCATCAACGGTTACGCTAAAGGTAAAGGTATGGTTTTCGCCAGCTGCCACGATTCCCGTCCATCCATCAGTCCCCACCACACTGGATAATGAGTTGGCGGTTGGATCATACTCTAAGCCACCAGTGGGTGTGCCGATAATACTTGTATAAGTCGGGATTTTATCGGTCACCGTTACCCCGGTAGCGTCCATATTCCCACTATTCTCTAAGTAGATCTTGTAGATCAAGGTGTCACCAACTTTGGCTGTACCAGGAGTTCGGTTGGGGTTGGTGTTAGTGGCCTCTTTGTAAGATTTTTCTGACCAGTTAGAGCTCGACTTTACGATGGTGTCTACGGATTTATAGTGGTGAGGGTTAACGTTATCCCAAAGATCGGCGGTGTTGGTAATCACGGTTCCGTTAACTATTGGTTTGTCTATCTTGACCATAAAACTAACGTAGACTGGATACCGTTCGGCGACCTGTCCCGTACCAACTATCTGGCCGTTTCCGTCAATTTCATCATCGCTCTCTTCATACCAAGCCTCGAACTGGCTGTATTGCTCTGGGGGTCTCTCCATTTGGATCCAGATATCACCATGTAGGCTTACTCGAACGGACCCTTCAACGTAGGTAGTGTATTGAGGGATGAGATCTAACAGATCGACAACGGCTAAAGTCGGATCGGAATTTCTGATCTCGACAGTGTAGTGGATAAAATCACCCGGTTCAGCATCGTCTTTGGTTTGGTCGGAATTCTCTTCGTCATAGATCACCATACTTTTGCTGGAGTTGCTGATGTCTGGTTTCTGCGGCATATCAGTTGTAAAGGTCCATGGGTTATAAGCGCCATCCTCACTTGGGTCGGTGCTATCTAACGGCGCCCCATTAATATCCGTGGCGATGTTTGGATCAATCCAAACGGTATAGGCAGAGCTATAGGCAAACGGTTGATTATGATAGATCATCAACATCCGCCCCTCCTCTCTGCCCTCGTCGTAGGTGCCAAAATTCCACGCCGGATCCCATTTGAACACCCAGCCCAAATCCAAGCCTCCACTGGTGCCGCTTACTCCACTGTATAGAGAGAAGGCGTTTTCCACGGAGACTTTATCCATCGAGCGGCTAAACCAAATAATAATTGGCGCCTCGATACCTACCTTAATCTCCCCATTGCCCGGAGAGGTCATTGTAATGTAAGGCATATCGGTTGTTACTGTGGTGGAGGCATCGTACTGCCATCCCTCAAACTTGGGCATAATCTCTATATTTTGGGGGAGCGCCCAGTCCGTTGCCACGGTATAGAAATAATAGGTTCCGTCGCCGTCGGCTGTGCGAGTGTCAAAATTCCAGCTCCAATATTCATCGGGGATATTTATAACTGCGCCTGGTCCCATGCTCTCATATTCGCCATCTCTACTTTTGCTCCAGAATAGGGTGACATCAAAGATCCCCAAATTATCGATAGCCTTAGCTATAATGGTGAAATTAGACTGGTAGATATTTACGGGGAAGGGGATCGCTTTACCGTTTTCGCCCAAGATTCCGACTACTGTCGAGTGAGGTGGCTCCTTGTCGGCTTTACGTTTGTCGGGTGGGTAGGTAGTGCCATCATCCACAACGTTAGCGTAGGTTAAGCTGACCTTGTCTAATACTATCGAATCCATTCCACTACCGTATGTGGTGGTGTTCGGGCGAGCTAAAAAGGCTTGAAAATAAAAGGTTCCGGAGGTTAACACCAAGCTACTTAAAAATGTACTCCAGTTGG
>JBAZHL010000056.1:0-3169 GCA_041652335.1 Patescibacteria group bacterium
CTTTTCCCCCCGGGACTTGAGGCCCGTAGGGCCGGAGGCTTTTTTGTCGTGGTTGAGTTGCAACACAATTAACCGTGGTTCGTAAGCACTGCCGCGGTTAACGGCCAATAGTAGATTTAAGCCCTGCTCTTGTAGCTCTTTCTTAGTTAAAGCCTCAAATGTGATGTTGTTGTAAGCGTGGGCTAATTTAGCAGCTTCGGCTGCCAGATCCTCTGGCCGTTGATCGGCCGATGGGGTCATAACTAAATCGCGCGCATAGTGCACGGCATCTACGATCTTGGATAGTTCTTGTAGGCTTTTCTTAAACGCTGCGTCGGTTTCACCAATGATAGTAAGCAAGGTAAGTAATTTCTTTTGGCTTTTTTCTACCTCGTTACCAGTTTTATATCGCAAATCGGTGTAGTTACGCAGCAACAGGCCTTCGATCAGAGACAAAGCCAAATTAGATTTTAGATTTTTATCTAACAATAACCCTACCGATCTATTGCTAACGGTGCCTAAACCAGCCCAAGCTTTACCGCCAGCGGTTTTAGCCAATTCGGGGTTGAGCTTGGATCTTTCTCCCAATCCTATCCAAATCAGTTTTTGACCGGCTGCCACATCCGAACAGATCTCACCTAAATTGGCCTCGAATTCGCCATGTTCGACGATCTCGGCCAAGCGGCCGGTTAGCTTCTCGGTTTTGGCAAAAACTGGCACGATCAAAATGTTTTGCTCTTCCGCTCCCTTTTTACTGAGCTTGATCTCCATTGGGCACCTCCAAAATATTACCCCTTATGATACCACTCACCGGAGGGTAATTGACAAATCGAGCGGGATTAGCGGTAGAATAGGCTATGGCAAAGGAAGTTGTGCTACAACCTCCGGCGTACTCGTTAAGTGAGTTTACGCTGGATACCGCGTATACCACCCGAGAGTTAGCTAAATCGAGTGCTGATTTGAGCGTAGAAGTAGCGGCTAATTTTAGGATCAATATCCCCTTTCTGAGCGCTGCCATGCAGGCCGTTACGGGACCAGCCTTGGCCGCCGAATTGGCTCGTTGTGGGGGCTTGGGTGTGATCTACTGCTCTCAGCCGATAATGAATGAAGCGGAGATGGTGCGGCAGGTCAAGGCGATGCCGGCTAACGCCGAGAATTATACTTACCCGTTTAAGACCTTAGTGGACAACCAGGGGCGATTAGTAGTCGGTGCTGCCATCAACACCAAGGACTATGCCGAACGAGTTCCAGCGCTGATCACTGCTGGTGCGGACATTTTATTTGTGGATTCCTCACATGGTAATACCGATTATCAGAAAGAAGCCATTCAATTTGTTAAACAAAACTACCCCGCTGTGCCGGTTGTGGGTGGAAATATTATTAATACCGATGGGGTAAATAATCTGGTTGGTTGGGGCGCCGATGGCGTAAAGGTGGGTATGGGCATCGGTAGCATCTGTATTACCACAGATGTTAAAGCCACCGGCAAAGGCCAAGCATCTGCGGTGATGGAGTGTGTGGCAGCTCGCGATAAACTATCTACTAACTATATTCCAGTGATCGCTGATGGAGGGATCGGCACTGCCAGAGAGATGTGTATCGCTTTGGCATTAGGAGCGGATGCCATTATGTTAGGCAAGTACTTTGCGCGATTTGAAGAAGCCCCGGGAAACAAGATCTCTCGTGATGATTTTCTGCGGATGTTTCCTGCCACTAATAATAAATTAGATCCGAGCATTGAATATTTAAAGGAATACTGGGGCGAAGGATCGTTGCGGGCGCGTATCCATCAGGAGGCACAATACCGCTATGGCCAAAACGAGTTTGCCGAGGGGGTGGATGGTTATACCGAATATGCCGGGGCGTTAAAAGAAAACCTCAGTCGGACGTTGGCTAAGATCATCAAATCTATGCACGATGCGGGTGCTAATAGTGTTTTGGAGTTGCACAACAAGGCGACGGTTCGATTAACCTCGGCTCGAGCCATGGGCGAAGCGGGTGCTCACGATCTGATCTCGTACCGGAAGGTTACTTTATCGTAGTTTCGCCCAATTATCATCCCGAATGAAGTGAAGTCCTCCCGGACGAAAAATCCATTCGAACGGGGGATCTATAAAAGATTCTTCGCCCCGGTGAACCGGGACTCAGAATGACAAATGATATAAATAAAAACTGAGGCCTTTTTGGGGGCCTCGGTTGTTTGTTTGATGATTAGGCACGGGTGAGCTCGGCCCACTCCTTTCTGGGGTCTAAAGCTGGAGAGCCTGCCTCGCAGAGGGGGCATCGATCGGCTGGCCATTCAGTAAATTGCTTGCGGAAACAGGAGACGACCCTAAAGGTTCCTTCTGGGCAGCGCAACTCGGTTGTTTGCGACCGGTTGATGATGCAACCGATAAAGGGCATGATCTCGGTCATCGTTCCTGCTCCGATCCGCTTGGCGTACCGGCGAATGGCACGTATAGTCCCGATGGCGGTGTCACCGGTGGCAACCGCATTCTCAACCACCAGGATTCGACAAGGGTTCTTTCTGTGAAAAATACCTCGCTTTTTTACCCACTCCTGATCCTCATCTGGGGTATCGGCGTTTATCCGCCGAGTAGAGCCCGTTAATACCTCCCTGTCGATGCCGGAATAGCGTTTATAGTGTTCCCTGAAGCGCTGAGCCAACTGCTCGATGAGCAGGGCTGTTTCATGTCCTGGGCCAACGATCAGGTCGATTTTGTCGGTGATCCCAACTCCAACTCCATCCGAGAGGATTTTATCTCGCAGCTCGTACGAGAAGGTCTCCACTACCACGGGGTCATCTGTGCCAGGGTGGAGAAAGAACCCCGTAGTATGGCGTCCTGACCCCGGCAACTTCGCATGCGGATCTTTTGCTCTGGCAGTTGGTGAACGCTCCCAGAGGTATCGCCCCTCCCGCAGGAGGTGTTCGTAGGTTATCTTTGCTACCATGATTCTGACCTCCTATTGCTCGAGTTGAGCGGGTGTGAGTTGCGTATTTCTGTATGTCAAAGCAGCCTAACATCATCCAAACAGATCATCATAGCATGACCGTCTGCTAACGTTTAGGCGCCCTGTTCTCCCAATAGTTGTTCGTAGCTATCTTTTAGCCTCTGGGCATCTGCCAAAGCGCTATGGGCATCTGTTTTATGCTCACGACCATAATGTCTTGGGTCGATGCCGCTAAAGA
>JBAZHL010000057.1:0-3082 GCA_041652335.1 Patescibacteria group bacterium
GGGCAAGATATTTAAGCCTAACCAATTGATGCGGCGATTAATTGATGTGCAGTATAAACGCAATGAGATCGGTTTTGGCCGAGGTAACTTTCGCGCTCGAGGTGAGGTAGTCGAGATCTATCCACCCTATAGTGACTACATCTATCGAGTTGATTTTGAGGGCGATACAGTGGAGCGGATCCGACAGATGGATTATCTCACTGGCGAGGTATTAGAAAACTTAGACAAGTTGGAGGTATTTCCGGCTAAGCACTTTATTACCCCTGAGGAGCGGCTAAAAAATGCGATTGGGGAGATTGAACGGGAGATGGAAGAGCGGGTAGGGGCGCTCAAAAAGATCGGCAAGTTGTTGGAAGCGCAGCGGATTGAACAGCGCACTCGTTATGATATAGAGATGCTGAGGGAGGTTGGTTATGTTTCCGGCATCGAGAACTACTCTCGTTATTTGGGCGATCGCGGGGCAGGTGAGGAGCCGGCGACATTGATGGATTACTTCCCCAGCGATTTTTTGATGTTTATCGATGAATCACATATGACCGTGCCTCAGATCAAAGGGATGTATCATGGTGATCGGTCGCGCAAAGAGACTCTAATTGAACACGGGTTTAGGTTGCCTTCTGCTCTTGATAATCGTCCCTTACGGTTCGAAGAGTTCGATAGACATATCCACCAAGTTGTTTACGTATCAGCGACGCCAGACGATTACGAGCTGCAGTTGAGCCGACAGGTGGTGGAACAGATCGTTCGACCAACTGGATTGGTCGATCCAGAGGTGGAGGTGAGAAAAACGGAAGGCCAGATCGATGATCTGATCAACGAGATCGACGCGCGAATTAAAAAGAACCAGCGAACCTTAATTACTACGCTGACCAAAAAAATGGCGGAGGATCTAACCGACTTCTTGTCGGAAAACGGGATCAAAGTTCAATACTTACATTCGGATGTCGATACGTTTGAGCGCATTCAGATACTAAAAAGTTTGCGTCTGGGTGAGTACGACGTAGTGGTGGGGATCAACCTTTTGCGTGAAGGATTGGATCTGCCGGAGGTTTCGCTGGTAGCTATTTTAGATGCTGACAAAGAAGGATTTTTGCGCTCTAAAACAGCATTAATTCAAACGATTGGCCGCGCCTCTCGGCATTTGGAGGGTCGAGTAATCATGTACGCCGACAAAGAGACAGCAGCGATGCGCGTGGCGATCGAGGAATCGAGCCGCCGGAGGATAAAGCAGATTGCCTACAACAAAGAGCACAATATCACGCCTAAATCGATCGTCAAAAAGATTAGCCAGATCGAAGCAGCCGAAAAACAAGAAGTTACGGAAGAACAAAAGGAACAGCGCAAGCGGTTATCTAAGTTTGCTAAATCGGCCAATAGCCCAGATCTTGAGTTGTTGATCAAAGATTTAGAGAGCCAGATGGATCTGGCCGCTCAAAACTTGGAGTTTGAGAAAGCGGCCGAACTACGAGATGAGATCGAGCTGTTAAGGCAGAACTTGCGCTAAGTTTTACTTGTGGCCCTCGGAGAGCTTAGGCCACTCTTCTAACAGAACGTAGATGACTGAGGCGACGGGGACCGACAGCAAGATTCCCAATACCCCCATCAATTTAGCCCCGATCAGAATGATGATAATAATAGTAACGGGGTTGAGGCCAACTGCGTGTTGCATAACTTTGGGGACTAACAGTTTGTTTTCCATCTCTTGGACAAAGATGTAGAAGGCGGTGACGATCAGCGCGGTGGTGGGGGCAATGGTAAAAGCGATAAGAATAGCAGGGATGGCGGCGATGATCGGTCCGACCACCGGGATGATCTCTAAGATGCCGGCTAAGATGCCTAAGGTAAGAGCGTAGGGCATGCCGATGATGAGCATGCCGATATACACCACTAAGCCGACGGCAACGGCTAAGATAAGTTGGCCTCTCAGCCACCCACCGAGTTTGACGCCCATCTTATTGGCGATGGCGATCATCTGGCTTTTTTGTTTGACTGGGAAGAGCGACACAAAGAACTTTTTTATACCGTTCTCATCCAACAAAAAATAGAGGGTCAGAATAAACACCATTACCAGGGCGGCAGCGCTGTTAAAGAAGCCAACGGTAGTATCGAACAAGTTGGTGGCCATCTGGCCTAAGAAATTGGAGAGAGAGTTGAGGCTGTCTTGAGAGGCGTTAAGCAGATCGCTGATACTGCCGTGTTGCAGATTTTGCAGGAGATCGGTAAATGCAGTGAAGTAAGCCGGCAAACTATCGGCCAACTGTTTAACCTGGTCAACCATAGGTGGTAGGACAAAATAAACAACACCACCCAACGCGCCCAGCACTATCAGGTAGATCAAGATGATGGAGACGGTACGAGGTACTCTCCATTTAGTCAATCGATCAACCGTGGGGGATAACGCTGCGGCGATAATGATCGATACAAAAACAATAGCGATGATATCGCGGATGAAATAAAGAAATCCGATTGCCAGTAACACTACCACGACCCGCAAAACAGATGCGGTAGAGATGTCTAAAATATCGTGTTGTTTCATTGCGCCCCCAATACTTTAGAGATGGTTTGAGTTGCTCCGTCGGTCAGGTTGGTAAATACAAAGTTAACTGGCGATAAGTTGGGTAGATCGGTGCGGTTAATAATTGCGAATGTCTGGGGGTAGGCTGCAACACTGGAGGGGGTAAGGGTGTTTTCTGGTTGCACAACTCGATAATTGATCAGCACTTGGTTTGCCAATGTGGCAGTTGATTCGATCGCTACCTTATAGCCCACGTTAGGTTTGCCACTTAACACCACCCCGGCTAACACCTGGTTCTCTGGGTCAAAACCGGTTATGGCGGAGAGCTTTAGCTGTTGTTTTAGAGCAGCGGCCGAATCGATCAGATACGGCTTATCGATCTGCAGAGGATTAATTAGTTTAGAACTAACCTCGACATTGGTGGCGGGGATAGGTACACTTTTGGGCAATTGATGGTTTTTCTGGTAGTTGCCGGCCAATATCAACCCAATAGCTGCCACGAACACCACAACTAATGTTGCTATACTAATAGTAGTGCTCGATTTGGTTATTCGTTTTTTCATACGC
>JBAZHL010000058.1:0-3067 GCA_041652335.1 Patescibacteria group bacterium
GATCACCAAGGTGGTGACCACTGGCGAGACCCAGTCGGGGATAGACACTCCAAACGCATCCAACACCATAATGCAACCAAGCGCCAAAATGGAGTACATCGCTCCGTTTTTTAGAAATATGTACTTCTTGATCCGATCAATATTGCCTACCGTTAGTTGCCGCACCACAATTGCCCCCAAACCATTACCGATCAAGATCAGCGGAACAGACAGGGTAAAAGCAAACGCCCCCAACACCCCGTCAATCGAAAAAGTGGAGTCGATTACTTCTAAGTAAAAGATCTTACTCATATCCGACATCCCCTTACTCTTCAGGGTTTTTTCTTTTAGCTCGGCGTTCTGCTTAAACCCGTGAGTAATAAAGAAAGCAGTTGAACCAACCACCGCTCCAAACGCCATCATAGTATTAACCTTAAGCGCATACCAAACAATGGCAGACAGCAAGACAGAGACCGCTGCATAAAACCATACGCCTTGGCTAACAAAAAACTTCTCCACCCGAGGTAAGCCATAGTGCTTTTCTTCCATAAACAGCCAGTGCAAGAACAAAAATAACAAAAATACACCGCCGGCTGCCAACAAGATGGGCGCCGCCAGTTCGATCGATTCTTTGATATGGATATCGTTGCTAAATGAGGCCATAAATGCTCCCCCGGGGCCGATTGAGGTATTGGTCGCCCAAATAATTAACCATGGCAATAATCCACGCACTAAAAACACGGCAATAATCAGCCCCCAAACCAAAAACCACCGCCGAGCTTTTGGCTGCATGGTAGAAAGCACCCCTGCGTTGATGACGGCGTTATCAATACTTGAGACCGTCTCAAATAGACACAGCCCAAATACCACCATCAATATTGTTCCAATTCCCATTGGGTTAATTGTAACAATTCGTTAATAAATAAAAAATGCCCTGCGAAGTTGGCGGTTACCTCGCAGGGTTGAGTTCTGATTATGTGCTGCTTAGGGCAGCGGGCAACTATCTCCCGGGCTCTGACCCGGCTGTAGTTTCTCGTTGAATGGGCAGTTTTCGTCATCGCAACTGCGATAGCTACCGATGCCTCACCCCAGCTCCATCCAGTCGTAGTAGATCAGCCTACCCTTTTTGCATTTTGGGCAAGCTTCCTGAGTGTGGATTAGATTACAGGCGCCATCCTGCAGATACCACTTAATGTAGCTCATCGTTTGGGCTCTCCAGCGTTTTTTGGCGATTACTTCATCTCAAGCAGTGCTGAATTAGCTTTGTAGCGCTAATCGGTTGGAATGAAGGGAAAAAGAGGGTGACCGTCCATGTCGAGATCCCCGTGTTCATGCGGACATCTCAGCCCAGGACAGGGCCCTCCAACCCGCTTGCCAGTACGACGATTAACTAATACGTACGTTCCCTCTTCAGCTGACCTCCCACATAGGGAACATTTGTAGCCCTCTCCACCGGGGTGTGGACCACCATTTAGCCATTTGACGTCAATGTCATCATAGCTGGGCTCTCCGTCAGCAAAGGTAACGTTCACCGATTCACCTCCTTCCCTATGCAGGGATTAGGGTTTAAGCACATATTACCGGTTATCAATCATTACCAGAGCCTCTCGACCGATTGTCATTCTGAATCCTGGCTCACCGGGGTGAAGAATCTTTTATAGATCCCCGTCCGAATGGATTTTTCGTCCGGGCGGACTTCGCTTCACTCAGGATGACAAATGGGCTCGATCTCTCAACGGCTCATCATAGCAGGGGGTGTGGTATAATCAAACTGTCATATCCCTAACCCTTGGGAGGAGCATATGGCAGGAGGTAAAGTAGCCAGTAAGGCGATCGGCAAAGTCAGTCACTACTACGACAAGATCGGAGTAGCGATTATCGAGTTAGCCGCGCCCTTAAAGGTGGGCGACAAGGTTAAGTTTGTTAAGGGCGAAGACGAGACCGAGCAGACCATCGACTCGATCCAGATCGAGCGAGCAGCGGTCGAATCAGCCAAAAAAGGTGCCATAGTGGGCATCAAAGTTGACGCACCCACCAAAGAAGGTACAATAGTCTACATAGCTTAAGCAGCTATAGCGCAGGAGACCGCTCCTGCGAATAATTAGATATATGGTAAGAGTAGAAAATCTCGGGCAAGGGCCCGTGAACCTTCCTGATAACTCGGGAGGCCACGGAAAGGTCCGACCCGTCACTCAAGTAGAGAAGATAAACTCAACTCGTCAACCGGCCGACGAGCATGCTTCGCGTGATCAAGAGAGCAAGGCCGCTATACAAAGAAATGATTTTGGCGACACCGTCGAGCTAACTGCTCAAAAAAGAGAGGAAGATACAACAGATTCTCCGAAAACAGACCAATCATGAAGTTAGTTGTCGGATTAGGAAATCCCGGTAAAAAATATGAGCGCACCCGTCACAATGTGGGCTTTATGGTGTTAGATGCATTGGCAAAAGACCTAAGAGTTGTTTTAAAGAAAAACCTCCATTTTCAGGCTGTTGAGGGGGTTGTCGATAAAATCGCGCTGGCCAAGCCCCAAACCTTTATGAATAACTCTGGGATATCCGTTAGAGCCATCGCTAAAAAATATCGAGTTAAACCGGAAGATATTCTAATAGTTAGCGACGATTTAGATATGGAGATCGGTAAACTTCGTTACCGCGAGATCGGTAGTAGCGGGGGACATAAAGGCCTTCAATCGGTGATCGATAATCTTAAAACTAACATCTTTCCCCGGTTAAAGATCGGCATCAGTCGATCCGATAAATTAGAACCCAACGAATATGTTACCTCAAATTTCACCAACACTCAGTTAGCGGAAGTAAAAAGAGTTCTGCCCGTGGCGGTAAGAACTATTAAGGAGAAGTTCCTCAAATTAGAACCTTAATTTTTGTTATTGGTTTTTCCTGCCATCGGAGGAGAAGCGTGAGGTAATGAGATAAATCTCGCGGGGCGAAGCTGTTGTCTGAGGATTCTGCCGGACAGCAGAAGACGAGTTCAGCGAGAGCATCCAGAGATTTGTCCATTACATAGCTTCGACGACTGGCCGCCCTTTTGGTGCTACCATTTAGGGCGAGCAAAATGGTAGTGAAA
>JBAZHL010000059.1:0-2865 GCA_041652335.1 Patescibacteria group bacterium
GCCAAAGTGAGACAACGGGCCATGGATATTCACAATCTTCTTCAATCCCTTTGAAAGCAACTTTCTGATTCCATAAATGGCTCCGTCATATCCATCAGAGACGACACAATCAACTTTGACTCCGGCCAAGTATTGGTCAATAAGTACAACTGGCTTTCCCCTGTTCTTAACACTTCTAACATCATTTTCTTTTATTTCTCCTCCAATCATGAGATATCCATCAAAATCGTTCGAAAACTCATCGATTGGAATAAGCTCACCTCTCATATTATTGCTTCTGAAAAACGCTTCTATTCCGTTCAGGACGATAGTATAGAATTGATCTGACTTATCAGAGAGAATTCGGAACAATCTCTTTCCTGCGACAATTCCAATATTGAAAGTGAGCTTCCGGCTTGCGAGGTAACTGGCAACTCTAGAAGGGCTGTATTCAAGTTCTTCAACAGCCAAAAGGACCTTCTCTCTGGATTTCTGAGAAACGTATCCGCTTTTGTTAAGCACTCTGGAAACAGTCGCTGTTGAGACTTCTGCTAGTCTGGCGACATCGGATAGTTTTGCAGACACAAGTATCACCTCAATATATGTAAACGCTTACAGCCACAAAAATAATATACCCTTATTTAGTAAGGATAATCACATCTATTCCCGGTCAATCAAGATCATCTGATGATGAATAAGAATGATCAAGCTATAAATTCGCGTTATTTATTTCTATATCCCTATATTACGTTGTATATTGTCTATTATTCATTAAAAGAGAAGCAATAGTATGAAATAGCTAATAATATGATCTTCTTAGCCTATCAGCATCATTAGTACTTCTAGTACGATCAAAATTCTTCTAGATCAAAGAAGTCATGAGATTCTATAATCTCATTGATATGTAAGCGATTTCACATCGACTTTTTGGGAGGTGTTTGTATGAAGAAGTTCTTGGTTCTGTTCTTTATATTAATTTCGGTCTTTCTTGCTGCTGAAACGGTTAAGGTTCCTGTATTTGTTAATTCCTTTTCCGGTGAGTCCATCGCAGTGACAATAACCATGAGCGAGATCCTTGATCTCGTGGGAGTTGACTTCGACGCTAATTGGGATTCCCTGAGAGTGTTTCAGGATGGGAAGGAACTTCCTTATCAGATTGATGATGCGGATTTTAACGGTAAGTTGTCTTCTGGAGATATTCTTTCCTTCTTGATTACGGGACCCGCGGAAATAGCCGTTACTGACGATTTCGACATCCTTCCTCCTGTTTACGACGCAGCGGGAAAAGTAGTTGAAGAAGAGGGACAGTGGCTTGTTGAGATCGGAGAGATAAGTGCTGTCGCAAATAACAGAGGTCTTGTAAAGATCACTGGTTTTGGAGATGTCGAAGGGACAGTCTTGGATGAAATCGGTATTGTAAGAATGTCAGGATATGTAGGATCGACCTACTATATTGATGGTGAGTTTGGCAGACATGAGGAGAAGACTTCTGGAGACTTCATAGTAAAAGAAGCTACAGTTCTTCCGGCAGGCCCTGTAGGAATAACAGTTGTTAGCACGCTTGAAGCCCAACCGTTCCTCGGAATAACTCAAAAGATCATCACAACATTATTCAGCAATGGAGATATCATTTCTCATAACACCTTTGAATTTGCGACATACGCAGAACTAATGAAACTGCAGATAATGGCAACAAGAGTATTGACTGACGTAGCCGAGGACACGGTCCATACGCTTCCTGTATTCAGAAGACTTCTCTGGGCCGATCAACTGAATATTACACCACTTGAATACTGGCTTGATAGAAATGCGATCATGTTTTCCGGGAACAAACCTTACATAGTTTTCCCGGCAGTCGATTCTATGAGACCTCTCTGGTGGGGTGCAACATACATTTTTGCATCCGAGGAGAGCTGGAGAGCCAACTACTCGCAGTCGTTGAAGACAGGTGTAGCTGAGATAAATCCAGAGGTTCCAGTCGTAGTCGCCGACTATGAAAAGTGGATGGGAGGCCTTACCTGGGTATATGAGAGTAGAGAATTCAGAGACGGATACTTTGAATGGATGCCAGGTGAGATCGATATCTTCGAGAGTACGAAAGACTACGTATCATCAAATTGGGAAGACTATGTAAGACGCTTTGCGGCAGGAGATATTGTCAGTTTCAAAAGGATTTACTCGTTATTCAATGCCGACTCGATAGAGGACTCGATAGAATTCGTTGAACTCAAGAAGTCAGAAATTCATTCACTCAAGATCGGAGAGTAACTAATCGATAATGAAGGGTGAGAGGCTTCCTCTCACCCTTTTCTTTTGGAGGTTCCTATGAAGAAAGCACTGATTATTCCAATACTTTTTATTTCGTTAATGCTCATAGGAGTTGAAGTTCAGATCAATCTGGATCATCTTGAGTTTCTCAGAGATCATTTTGCTGTTGAAGGAGAGAGTGAAATCGGTTACTGGATCTATGCTGACAGGCTTTCTGACGGCAATTACAGGTATGCCGACGCCCCGGGTGAAGGAGTGACATGCGTCGATGATGTTGCAAGGGCTGCAATTCTATATTTGAGGCTTTTTGAGATCTCTGGAATGGAGCAACACTACGATCGCGCCAAAGAAGCTCTCGGATTTGTGCTCTCCATGCAGGACAGTGATGGAGATTTCTACAATTTTGTCTTCGAGGACGGTAGCATTAACAGAAACGGTCCCACATCAAGAAAAGGAGGCAACTGGTGGGCTGCGAGAGCTCTATGGGCTCTTGCGAAAGGGGCCCGAGTTTCTCAGAGTCTTGATCCGGAGTTCTCGATGAGGTTAGCAGATGCTGCACAACGTTGCTTCCGAGAAATCATCAGCTTTGAACAGGACGGTCTTATACAGGGATACACC
>JBAZHL010000060.1:0-2777 GCA_041652335.1 Patescibacteria group bacterium
GGTGCAACGGTGACCCTGTCGTAACTTAGGCGCCCGTCGCGAATAATGGGTCTTAATGCGACGACCAGTTCTATCCTTGTCAGATCAACATCCGGCGGAGAATCATACCAATTGGGCCAGGTATACTCCCACCCTCGTATCTCGTGATCGCCACCGGTCTCAAAGACTGTTTTCATGGCGATCTTTTCGCCCCAGAAATACATTGCCCCGGGACCACCGAAATCACCGTTGATATCGTTCAGGTAATACCTGCTTTCTGTCGCACCTGAACCGTAAATGAACCTTTCCGGGGTAAAGCGCTCCTCCCAGGACCCTACCCTTATCCAGGAATCGTTCTCGCGGAAAGGTTCGTTATCCAGTTGGAAATCACTGGTTGGGCCAGCAAAGTTGTTCAGGTGGATTGACCCCCTCAACGCTGCTCCGAGACTCCTCAGCAGCAGCGTCCCCGGTATGGTCCTGGACTCGATCCGTCGGGGGAGAAAGAATAACGGGCTCCAGGGTCCTTCATTATTGAACTCGTCCGTCTCATTCACGGCGTTCGCATCGTCGATCCTTATTCTTATCTTGATGCGGCTTCCGACAAGAGTATCGGGAAACCTGAGCACCAGGTTGTTGAAAGTATGAGTTCCCCCTACCATGAGACCTTCGACGGATCGGTCCTCCATGGGGATGATCGCCACAAGTCCGTGCGTGGGAACTTCGGGCTCCCCGGCCTGCACTACCTCGTATTCCACGGCAATGCTGAAAGGCCCCGCCGGTGCGTTGCCCCTGTTCTCTATGGTTGCGGAATATCCTCCACCTCTGGATCTGTCCTCTACAATATTTCTTCCTTCGATATTGAAATAGGCGGGTCTGGTCTGGCTACGAAGGACAAGATCCGGGCTCCCTGTAGTGGGTCGCAGGTCGACCCAGGGGGTGTGGTTGTTGGTCTCATCCGATTCGCGGACCCTTCCGACCGGGTCGGCGAACTCCTCTCCAGCCGTCGAATCAGCCAATGCCCTTATCCTGATCTCCGCTCCCGAAAGGGTACTGGTGAGTATGACCTCCCCCGTAAAGGTGACCGTACTTGCCGGGGGTGGTCCATTGGGAAGTGGGGATGTTGTACGGGGGTGCCAGGGATCGCTCTGCCCTGGAACAGTGAAAGGCACAGCCCCTGACCTGAGGGTTGCCATTCCTCCGGAAACAACTTCATACTCTACGCTGATCTTGAAAGGCGGGGCGGGTTCGGTACCCCTGTTCTGAACGGTCACTGAGAATGGTATGACTATCTGGTCACCCCTCTCCACTGGAACGCCCCTGTGACCTACCCAGGCGACCAGGTCAGGCAGCGCAAAAGCCGTGGCAGCTGAGAGGACCGTCATAACCACGGCAACCAGGAGTATCTCTCCTGTCTTCACTCTCCTTGTCATTACCACCGCCTCCATAAAAGGAACTTTTTCTCCATTTATTATACTACTTTGATGACTCCCTATTTGTTTGCTGTTTGACCATAAAGATATCGGACCAGAGAATCGGTCGTAGATCATACAGGTTATCCAACATAGAAATACCATGGCCTAAATACTGTATTTATGCGATTATCTCTCTGTAGCTTTTCAACTTTCCCGTTTATCCGACCTGTTCTTTCCTACCTGATCCAAGGGAGGCATTCAACTGTGAGATCTTTCCCCCGATTTCTAAGGTTCATCCCGGTTTTCCTGATGCTCCTGACCGTTTGCTCACCATTACCCGCAGAATCCCTGGTTCCTCCGGAACGGGCCGACTTCACCGGTTTGAACTGGACTGTTGCTTTTCGGCAGGCCCACCAGAAGCTTTCTAAGGAGTATGCCTTCACAGAGTGGAAAGGGATAGACTGGGATTACCTTTACGAACACTTTTTCCCCCAGGTTGAACTTGCCTCTGCCGCAGGGGACGAAAGAACCTTTTATCTTCTCCTCCGCCAGTACGTCTTTTCAATACCCGACGGCCATATGGCTCTGGTCTCAGAGAAACTCGACGTCCCGGCAGCCCTTGCGCGGGAAGAGGCTGGGGGAGGCTTCGGACTTTCGGTAGCGGAGCTGGATAATACCAGGGTCATAGCCGCAGCAGTTGTGCCCGGAGGACAGGCGGCTCTGGGCGGTATTGAACCAGGAGCTGAGATCATCACCTGGAACTGTCTTCCCATAGGGATGGCCATATCGGGGGTAGCCGTCGACAGCATTCCCTACAGGACACTATGGACACACAGCTTCGCAGATACCGAAAGCCCACAGGCTACCAGCGAGAACCATCGCCTGGAGCAGGCAAAGCTCCTTGTTAGAGGTCCTGTGGGAAGCAAGGCTACGCTGGTGTTCAGGAACCCCGATACTGACAACCTTCAGGTTGCCATCCTCACGGCTATGGAGGACAACGGGGCCACCTTTGATCTCCTTGATCTCGGAGAACGCCTGGTCCCTTCTGACATGATCGACTTCTGGATGCTCCCGGAAGGCTACGGCTACATAAGACTCAGACCTCGGATCGATCCTGGGAACACGGGTGCCTACCCCGTTCACATTCTGGAAAGGTTCAGGGAAGCTATCCTTTTCTTCAGAAGATCCGCCGTTCCAGGTCTGATAATTGACATCAGGGGCAACTGTGTGGGGATCGATGAACTGGCCGCGGACCTCTGCGGCTTCTTCTTCACTGACGAGGAGTTCTACGGATCTCTGGATATCTTCGACCCGGAGAAAGAGACCTTCATCAGGGCAGGGGAACTGGCCATCACCCCCAAGGATCCGCACTATGACGGATATGTG